>CAZPOS010000318.1:0-5135 GCA_964588065.1 uncultured Reyranella sp. | reverse complement strand
TTACCCGGATAGATCACGTAGCCGCGGTCCTTGAGCCCGTCATAGAAGCGCTGGAAGACGAACTTGGGATCGGTCGGCATGTGGAAGGTGACGATGATCGGCGCCTGCAGGTCGTTCGGCAGCAGCGTGCGGAAGCCCATGGCACGCATGCCGTCGATCAGGACCTTGGCATTCTCGCGATAGCGCCGGCCGCGTCCCGCGACACCGCCCTCCTCGCCATGCTCCTCGATCGCCTTGCCCAGCGCCACGATGACGTGGATCGGCGGCGTGAAGCGATACTGGCCGGTCTTGGCGAAGCCTTCGGCCTGGTCGAACAGGTCGAGCACCAGCGTGGTCGCGTTGCCCTTGCACTCGGCCAACGCCGAGTTGCGGCAGACGACGAAGCCGAGGCCCGGCACGCCTTCGAGGCACTTGTTCGAGGAAGCGGCGAGCGCGTCATAATGGACGCTGCGTGCATCGATCTCGATCGCGCCGAAGGCCGACATCGAATCGACCAGCAGGCGGCGGCCCTGCTTCTTCACCAGGGCGGCGATTTCCGCGATCGGGTTCAGGATGCCCGACGTGGTCTCGCAATGGACGGCGAAGACGTGGGTGAGGGCGGGATCGGCCGCCAGCATCGCCTCGAGCTTCGCGAGATCGGGGGGCGTGTCTTCCGGCGTCTCGTAGGTCGCGACCGCGCGGCCGGCGATCTCGGCGATCTTCTTCGCGCGCTGGCCATAAGCGCCATTGATCACGACCAGCAGCTTGCCGGTCTTCGGCACGAAGCTGGTGATCATCGCCTCGACGGCGAAGGTGCCGGAGCCCTGCACCGGCACGGTGACGTGCGTGCCCTGACCGCCGGCCAGTTCGACGATCTTGTCCAGCACCATCTTGTTGATGGCGATGAAGCCCTGATCGCGGGAGCCCCAATCATGGACCATGGCCTGCTTCACGCTGGCCGAGGTGGTGAGCGGGCCGGGCGTCAGCAGCAGCGGATCGCCGGTTTCGGAGGCAGGCTTGGTGGTCATGGCGCGGATGATCGTCTCGCCGTTTCTATCCGTCCAGTATATAATCCATATGTTAACTATCGGTTTCGCATATATGACACCCACCCAGCTTCGCGCCTTCCACCTCGTGGCCGAGGCCGGCTCCTTCTCCGCCGCCGCACGCGCCTCCGGTCTCAGCCAGCCCAACCTCTCGGGTCAGGTCACCGCGCTGGAAAAGTCCTATGGCGTGCGGCTGTTCGACCGGCGGGGCCGCAGCGTCACCCCGACCGAAACCGGCCGCCAGCTGCACGGCGTGACGACCCGCCTGTTCGCGCTCCAGGACGAGGCGCAGGCCCTTCTACAGGGCGAGCGCGCCCTGACCCGGGGTCATCTCCGCATCGCCGCCGATTCCGCGCACCATGTCGTCCCCATCATGGCCGCGCTGCGGGAACGCGCCGGCGGCCTCACCTTCGCCCTGTCGATCGACAATTCAGCGGTCGTGCTGGAGCGCCTGCTGCGGCACGAGGCCGATGTCGCGGTGATGGCCAAGAGCGTGTCCGACCCGCGCCTGCATGCCGTTCGATTACGCACCGACCAACTGGTCCTGTTCGCGCCGGCTGGCCATGCCCTGGCGAGGCACCGGCGTGTGCCCCTGTCGGCGTTGGCCGGCCAGGAGCTGGTGCTGCGCGAACGCGGCTCGATCACCCGCGAAGTGCTCGAACAGGCGATGGCGGCGGCCGACATAAGGCCGGCGTCGATCGTCGAGGTGCAGACGCGCGAGGGTGTCCGCGAAGCGGTGGCGGCCGGGTTCGGCATCGGCGCGGTATTCGCAAGCGAGCTCGGCGAGGACCGTCGCTTCCGCCGTATCGCCATCGGCGACCACGTTCTCGCCGTCGCGGAATATGCCGTTTGCCTGCAAGAGCGTCGGCGCGTTGCGCTCGTTCGAGCGTTCATGGACGAAGCGACGCGGCTGGCGTCGTAACAAAACCGTCAAAAAACTTTCATCGTCGAAGGACGAGGCGTAGGATTCCGCGATCATGCAAGGCGTCGACACCATCCTGAACGTTCTCGGCAGCGTCTGCCTGCTGCTGTGGGGCGTGCGCATGGTGCGCACGGGACTGACGCGGGCCTTCGGCGCCACCCTCCGTCGCGCCATCGGCGCCTGCTCGCGCAACCGCTTCACGGCCTTCGCGGGCGGTGTCGTGCTGACCGGGGTGCTTCAGTCCAGCACGGCGACCGCGCTGCTGCTCGCCTCCTTCGCCGGCCGCGGGCTGATCTCGCTGTCGATCGGCCTCGCCGTGATGCTCGGTGCCAATGTCGGCACGACGCTGACGGCGCAGATCCTCTCCTTCCCTCTCGGCTGGGTCTCGCCGCTGATGATCGCGGGCGGCGTCATCGCCTTCCTGTCCAACAGCTCCGACCGGGCACGCCATCTCGGCCGCGTCGCGATCGGCCTTGGCCTGATGCTGCTGTCGCTGCACCTGCTGGAAGCCGCGGCCCTGCCGCTGCGCTCGGCGCCGGCCTTCGTGGCCGTACTGGAGGGCCTGCAGAACGAGTACGTCATGGGGGTCCTCGTGGCGACGGCCGCCACCTGGTTCATCCATTCCAGCCTCTCGACCGTGCTGCTGGTGATGTCGTTCGCGTCGAGCGGCATCATCGATCCCAAGCTCGGCATGGCAATGGTGATCGGCGCCAACATCGGGGGCGCGATAGCACCCTATTTCGACCAGGCCGCCACCGACACCGAGGCACGGCGCCTGCCGCTCGGCAATCTCGTCACGCGCGTTGCAGTCGGCATTGCCCTGCTCCCGTTCCTCGGCCAGTTCCACCAGTGGCTGATGATCGTCGATCCGGCCCCGGGACGGCTGCTGGTGAACTTCCACACTGCCTTCAGCCTCGTCGCCGCCATCGTCTTCCTGCCGCTGATCGATCCCGTCGCCGCGCTGTGCCGCCGCCTCGTCCCCGACCGGCCGCAGACCGACGATCCGGGCAAGCCGCGCAGTCTCGATCCGAACGTGCTCGACACGCCGGCCGAGGCGCTCGGCTGCGCGCTGCGCGAGACGCTCAATCTCGGCGACAAGGTCGCCGACATGCTGCGCCAGACGATGGACGTGTTCGAGAAGAACGATGCGCGGGCCATGAAGTCGATCGAGTCGGCGGACGATGCCGTCGACAGCCTCTACGAGGCGATCAAGCTCTACCTGATCCAGACCTCACGCACGGAATTGGGCGAAGAGGACGGCAAGCGCTACGTCGAGATCCTGACCTTCGTCACCAACCTCGAACATGCCGGCGACATCATCGACAAGAACCTGATGGAACTGGCGGCCAAGAAGATCAAGAACCGCTATTCCTTCTCCGCCGAGGGCACGGCGGAGCTGCGCGCCTTCCACGCCCGCGTCCTCGACAATCTGCGGCTGGCCCTCAACGTCTTCACGACCCGCGACATCACGCTCGCCCGCCGGCTCGTCGCCGAGAAGGCCGCCATCCGCGAGGCCGAGGCCCACGCCGCCGACAGTCACTATGCCCGCCTGCGCGAAGGTCGGCCGGAATCCATCGAAACCAGCTCGATCCACATGGACGTGATCCGCGACCTGAAGCGCATCAACGGCCACTTCACGACGGTGGCCTATCCGATCCTCGAGGCCGCCGGCGAACTGGC
Source organism: uncultured Reyranella sp. (assembly GCA_964588065.1). Classification (GTDB taxonomy): domain Bacteria; phylum Pseudomonadota; class Alphaproteobacteria; order Reyranellales; family Reyranellaceae; genus Reyranella. The sequence goes on along the minus strand of CAZPOS010000318.1, from coordinate 1,508 downwards.
CGAGACGCGCCTCAAGACGACGACGGATCAGCCCTTGATTCGCAGCCCGCTCGGATCGTAGGGCGCCCGCAGCGAGACTTTCGCCGCGAACCGCGTGCCCGCGAGATCGACCTGGAAGCGGCCACTTTCGAGCCAGGCCGCGTCGATCGCCGCACCGTCGCCGCGCTTCACGTAGCCGAGCCCGACCGATGCGCCCAGCGTGTGGCCGTAGCCTGCCGAGGTGAGATCGCCGACCGGCCTGCCGTCGCGCAGCAGCGCCTCCCCGCCCCACAGCAGCGGCTCAGCCTCTTCAAGCACGACCGAAACGAGGCGTCGGGCCAGCGGCTTTCCCTTGGCCTCGACCAGCGCCTTCTGGCCGATGAAGCCGCCCGGCTTGTCGAGCTTCACCGCCCAGCCCAGGCCGGCCTGGAACGGCGTGTCGTCGGGCGTCAGTTCGCGGCCCCAGGCGCGATAGCCCTTCTCCAGCCGCAGCGTATCGATCGCGTAGTACCCGCCATCGCGCAGGCCGAATTCGCCGCCCGCCTCGTGCAGCGTCTCGAAGACGGTGACGGCAAACTCCACCGGCACGTAGAGCTCCCAGCCGAGCTCGCCCATGTAGGTGCGGCGCGAGGCCAGCACGGTGGCGTAGCCGATGCCGATCTCGCGGATCGCGGCGAAGGGAAAGCCTTCGTTGGAAAGATCGGCGCGGCTCACCTTCTGCAGCAGGGCGCGGCTCTTCGGGCCCATGACCGACAGCACGGTCCAGCCCGAGGTCACGTCGGTGAGGACGGCATGGGCGTCCGCCGGCATGTGCCGGCTGAGCCAATCCATGTCGCGGATCGGTTGGGCCGAGCCGGTGATGATCAGGAACCTGTCAGGCGCCAGCCGCGCAATGGTGAGGTCGCTCTCGAAGGTGCCTCGCTCGTTCAGCACGCCGGTATAGACGGTGCGGCCGACCGGCACGGCGACGTCGTTGGCGCAGAGCCGTTGCAGCACCGCTTCGGCATCCCGGCCCTGGAGCAGCAGCTTGCCGAACGAAGTCTGGTCGGTGACGGTCACGCCCTCGCGGGTCGCCCGATGCTCGGCGGCGACGGCATCGAACCAGCCGCCGGGAGCGCCGCGGCCCCAGCCGTACTGCATCTGCGGCACCTTGCCCGCGCCGGCGAACCAGTTGGGACGTTCCCAGCCCATCTTGTTGCCGAACCAGGCGCCGCGCGCCTTGAGACGGTCGTAGAGCGGCGAGCGGCGGAACGGCCGACCGCTCTCCTGCTCGCGCTGCGGCCACGGCATCTTGTAGTGCAGGCCGAGCGTCTCGGCGACGCGGCTGCGCAGCCAGGCATCGTTGCCGTGAAATCCCGCGAAGCGCCTGATGTCGACCGGCCAGAGATCCATCGTCGGCTGGCCGGCGACGATCCATTCGGCCAGCGCCATGCCGGCGCCACCCGAACTCGCAATACCCATCGAGTTGAAGCCGGCGCCGACATAGAAGCCACGGACCTGCGGCGCCTCGCCCAGGATGTAATTCATGT
>CAZPOS010000317.1:0-5137 GCA_964588065.1 uncultured Reyranella sp. | reverse complement strand
ATCGCCATGGCGACCAGCTTGCCGGTCTTGCGGTTCTCCTCGCTGACGGTCACGTCCTCCCTGAAGGTGAAGCGGCCGAACGCGCCCCTGGCTTCCAGCTCGACGATGTGCGTGGTGATGGTGGGATCGGCCACGATCACGACTCGAGTCTTGTCGAGGCCCAGGCCGGCGATCGCGGCGGCGGCCGAGATGTTCACGTTCTGCGGATAGAGCCTTGCGCCCTCGCGCACCGGCCCGTCGAACACCGTGTGCGGCGCCGTCAGCGCGTCGAGATCGACCAGCGTCTCGGCGATCGTGCCTTTCCAGGCGGACGGATCCTTGCGCACGGTGACAGTGACGCTGTCGAGCCCGCCGACCGCGGCGCTGCTCAAGATGTCGAGTGCGCCGATGCCACCCGACGGCAGGATGAGACGCCTGCCGCTCGCTTTGGCAGCCGCCAGCAGCCGGTCGAACAGCGCCGTGTCGGTGAAGGCGCCGACGGAGGTCACGAGAAAATCCGCGCCATTCTCGAGCACGCGCTGCCCATAGCTGCGGACCGCCTCGTGTCCGGCGCACTCGGCCACGGCATCGAAATCGTGGGCAAAGAACCGGTCGGGCTCGTGCGTCAGCATGCCTTCCGGGCGCGGCCGGCGCACCAGGACGGAGACCAGGTCGATGTTCTCGAGGCCGGCGGCTTCGACATGCCTGCCGATGGCGCCGTAGCCGATCAGGCCCAGCTTCATTGGCCGAGCTTCACGAGAGGCGGGCCTCCGCCCAGCGAGCCCAGGAAATCAGTTGGTCGTCGTCGCGCAAGGGCGCGATCAACTGCACCGACAGCGGCAGGCCGAACGGGCCGGCATTGAAGGGCAGGGCAATGCAGGGGGTGCCCAAAAGGGTCCAGAAGCGGTTGAAGATCGGATCGCCGGTGTAGCCGAGACCCGCCGGTGCTTCGCCGCGGGCGGCCGGTGCCAGCAGGAAGTCGAAGCGCTCCCAGATCTGGGCGAGATCGGCCAGCGCCCGGCGCTTGCGCTTCATGGCGTCGGCGTACTGGGCCGAGGTGACGCCGTCGCCGACCTCGAGGCTTGCCGTCAGGCCGGGCGACAGAAGGTGAGGGAAGCGGGCGCGTTCCGGCCCGTAGTGCCGCGTCGCCTCCCTGGTCATCACCCGGTTGTGCGCCGTGATGAGCGGCGCCCAGCTCTCGGGCATGTCCCAGTCGCGCACCTTGGCGCCGCCGGCCCGCAGGGTGCGGGCGGCGAGCTCGATGTTCTTCCTGTTGTAAGGATCGGCCTGGTCCCACCACAGGGTGCGGCAGAGGCCAATGCGCGGGGCGTGCAGCGGCGGGTCGGCCGGGGCATGGCCGTAGGCGGCGCGGATCAGCGCCAGGTCGTTGGCCGTGCGGGTGAAGAAACCCAGCGTGTCGAGGCTCTTGGCATAGGTCTTGATGCCGGTCGTGTCGGCCCAGCCGAAGGTGCCCTTGTAGGCAACGACGCCGTTGAAGGCGCCGGGACGGATCACCGAGCCCGAGGTCTGCGTGCCGTACCCGATCGGTACCATCGTGTCGGCGACCGAAGCGGCCGAGCCGGAGGAGGAACCGCCCGGCGTGTGGCGCAGGTTGTGCGGATTGTGCGTCTTGCCGGCATGGGCGCCGGCGAATTCCGTCGTCACCGACTTGCCGAGCACGATGGCGCCGGCGTTCACGAGCTGGGTCACGCAGGCGGCGTCGCGGCCCGCGACATGGTCGCGATAGATCGGCGAGCCGCAGGTGGTGGGCATCGTCTTCGTCGAGACGATGTCCTTCACCGCGAGCGGGATGCCGTGCAGCGGTCCCACCGGCCGGGCGCGCTTGTCGAGCAGGTCGGCGCGCTTCCGCGCGCCCTCGGCGTCGAGCGCCTCCCAGGCATGGACCTGGCCTTCGCGCAGCTCGATGCGGTCGAGGCAGGCTTCGACGAGATCGCGCGCCTTCAGGCGCTTCTGCGACATTCGCAGGACCGCCTCGCTCGCCGACAGTCTGTTGGGCGATTTCGCCATCCGCTCATTCCCCATTTCTTATCAGCTCGTTCCGGGCATGATGACCGAGCGGCCGGCGGATGGGTAGCCCATGCGGGGCTCGCGGGCTGGCATGCCGATTGCTGCCGGGAGTCCATATCCCAGGAGGGCTCCATGGACATCGGTGTATTCATTCCGATCGGAAACAATGGCTGGCTGATCTCCAAGACGTCTCCCCAGTACATGCCAAGCTTCGACCTCAACCGGCAGATCGTGCAGAAGGCCGAGGGCTACGGGCTCGATTTCGCCCTGTCGATGATCAAGCTGCGCGGCTTCGGCGGCGAGAGCGAGTTCTGGGACCACAATCTCGAATCCTTCACCCTGATGGCGGGCCTTGCCGCAGTCACCGAGCGCATCCGGCTCTATGCCTCGGTCGCGGTGCTCACCATCCCGCCCGCCATCATCGCCCGCATGGCCTCGACCATCGATTCGATCTCGCACGGAAGGTTCGGCGTCAACATCGTGTCGGGCTGGGCCAAGGACGAATACGAGCAGATGGGCCTGTGGCCCGGCGAGGCCTACTTCGGCTACCGCTATGATTACTCCACCGAGTTCGTGACGGTGATGAAGGAGCTCTGGGAGACCGGCACGTCCGATTTCAAGGGCAAGTACTTCCAGATGTCGGACTGCAAGCTCTCCCCTCGCCCGAAGGAGCCGATCAAGATCGTCAGCGCCGGCCAGAGCCCGCGCGGCATGGAGTTCGGGGCGACCTACTGCAACTACAACTTCACCCTCGGCAAGGGCGTCAACACGCCGACCGCCCATGCGCCGACCAACCAGCTGATGGTGGAGGCGGCCGCGAAGACCGGCCGCGACGTCGGCAACTACGTGCTCATGATGGTGATCGCCGACGAGACCGACGAGAAGGCGATGGCCAAGTGGAAGCTCTACAACGAGGGAGCCGACCTCGGCGCGATGGCCTGGATGTCGGGCCAGGCCGACGCCGATCCCAACGCCGACGAAGGCGGCACGGCCAAGCGCATCTCCGCACCCGAGGGGGCGATCAACTTCAACATGGGAACGCTGGTCGGCTCCTATGCCAGCGTGGCGAAGATGCTCGACGAATGCGCCACCGTGCCCGGCACCAAGGGCATCATGCTGACCTTCGACGACTTCCTGGCCGGCATGGACCAGTTCGGCCAGCACATCCAGCCGCTCATGAAGTGCCGCAGCGATCGGCTCGTAAAGGCGGCGGCCTGAGACGCCACTGGAGTGGCGCGCTCCGTTCGGGCACCTACCTCACCCTGAGTAGCGCTCCGCAGGAGCGTCTCGAAGGGTGGGCACGCGCACCACGTCTGTATCCCACCCTTCGAGACGGCGCTTCGCGCCTCCTCAGGGTGAGGTCGTCTGTTTGATCAGCTCTTTGTCAGTGGTCTGACTTGGCCTGTGGGGCGGACGCCACCGCCGGCTTCACGCCCATCCAGCCCTTCACCGTCTCGCGGAAGCGCTGGAACGCCACGTAGAGGCCGGGGATCACGAAGATGCCGAGGAACGAGGCGGCGAGCATGCCGCCGAACACCGCGGTGCCGACGGCGCGTTGCGTGGCGGCGCCCGCGCCCGAGGAGATGACCAGCGGCACCAGGCCGAGGATGAAGGCAAAGGAGGTCATCATGACCGCCCGGAAGCGCAGGCTGGCGGCCGTGGTCGCCGCGGTGACGACATCCGCGCCCTTCTCGCGTTCGGCCATCGCGAACTCGATGATCAGGATGGCGTTCTTGGCGGCGAGCGCGATCAGGACCACGATGCCGATCTGGGCGAAGATGTTGTTGTCGAGGCCGGCGATCAGCAGCGCCGTCATGGCGCCGAACAGGCCGACGATGACCGACAGCAGCGCCGCCACGGGGATCGCGGTGCTCTCGTACAGGCCGACCAGGAACAGGTAGGCGAAGACGACGGCGAGGCCGAGGATGAAGCCGGTCTGGCCGCTGGCCGCCTTTTCCTGCAGCGCCGTGCCCGTCCATTCGAAGCCGTAACCGGCCGGCAGCGTGCGGGTCGCGAGCTTTTCCATGGCGGCGATGGCGTCGCCCGAGGAATAGCCCGGCGCGGGGGCGCCGTTCACCACCACCGAACGCAGGTTGTTGTAGCGGACGACCGAAGAGGGCGCCGTCACCATCTCGATATTGGCGACCGCCTGCAGCGGCACCAACTCGCCACTGGCGGCGCGCACCCGCACGCGGAATACGTCGTTCACCTTGCTGCGGTCCGAGGCATCCGCCTGGACCTTCACCTGCCAGGTGCGGCCGAACAGGTTGAAGTCGTTGGTGTAGGCGCCGCCGAGCGACGTCTGCATCGCCGAGAAGATGTCGGAGATCGAGATACCCAGCGCCTGGGCGCGTTCGCGGTCGAGCTTGAGATTGATCTGCGGGGTCGAGGCGCTGTAGGTCGTGTAGACCCCGGCGAGTTCGGGCACTTCCTGCGCCGAGATCATCACGCCGCGCGACACGGCGGCGAGATCGGCGGGCGAGGCGCCGGCCAGCGACTGGACCACGAACTCGAAGCCCGACGAATTGCCGAGACCCATGATGGGCGGCAGGTTGAAGGCGAAGACGTTGGCCGAGGCGATCTGGCTGAAGGCGATGTTGAGGTCCTTCAGGGCACGGAACACCGAGAGCGACGGGTCCTTTCTCTGGTCGAACGGCTTCAGCTCGACCACGACCAGCGCGCGGTTGGGCAAGGCGAGACCGTCGATCATGCTGTAGCCCGAGACGGTGAAGACGCTCTGCTTCCAGGGCTTGTCGGCGATCGTCTTCTCGACCTCCGCGACCGCCGCGAGCGTGCGGTTGGTCGAGGCGGCGTCGGGGAGCTGCACCTCGGCCATGAAGGCGCCCTGGTCCTCGTCGGGCAGGAAGCCCGAGGGGACCATGGAGCCGATGCCGCCGGTCGCGGCCGCGAAACCCACCACCAGGAGGAGGGCGACGATGCCGCGCCGCGCGAGCGGCGTCACGACCTTGGTGTAGCCGTCGCGGGTCCGGTCGATGCGGCCCTGCATCCAGCCCATGATGCCGGTCGGCTTCTTGCGATGACGCAGGATCAGCGAGCACAGCGCCGGCGACAGCGAGAGCGCGTTGATCGCCGAGATGATCATCGAGACCGAAACGGCGACGGCGAACTG
>CAZPOS010000316.1:4511-5144 GCA_964588065.1 uncultured Reyranella sp. | reverse complement strand
AGAAGATGGCCACCACCGGCGGCTGGGTGGGCATCACCGACAAGTACTGGATGTCGGTGCTGGTGCCGGACCAGAAGTCGAAGGTCGACGTGTCGATCAAGCAGACCGGTGCCGGCGCCGATGTGAAGTACCAGGTCGACTACGTGGCGAACGGCGTCACGGTCGCGCCCGGTGCCAGCACCGTGACGGATGCCAAGCTGTTCGCCGGCGCCAAGATCGTGCGGGTGATCTCCGACTACGAGAGCCGGTACGGCATCGAGAAGTTCGACCTCACGATCGACTGGGGCTGGTTCTGGTTCTTCACCAAGCCGCTGTTCTGGCTGCTCGAGTGGCTCTATGTCCATCTCGGCAATTTCGGCCTGTCGATCCTGGTGCTGACCGTGATCGTGAAGGCGGTGTTCTTCCCGCTGGCCAACAAGTCCTACGCGGCGATGAGCAAGATGAAGCGGCTCCAGCCCGAGATGGAGAAGCTCAAGGAGCGCTACGGCGAGGACCGCCAGCGCATGAACCAGGAGCTGATGCAGCTCTATCGCCGCGAGAAGGTGAACCCGGCGGCGGGCTGCCTGCCCATCCTGGTGCAGATCCCGGTCTTCTTCGCGCTCTACAAGGTGCTCTACACCACCATCGAGATGC
>CAZPOS010000316.1:0-4479 GCA_964588065.1 uncultured Reyranella sp. | reverse complement strand
TCAGCCGTTCTACGGCTGGATCAAGGACCTGTCGGCGCCCGATCCGCTCACCATCCTGACCGGCTTCGGCCTGTTCCCGTGGGACGTCCCGTCCTTCCTGCACTTCTTCAACATCGGCATCTGGCCCATGATCATGGGCGTCACGATGTACCTGCAGCAGAAGCTGAACCCGCAGCCGACCGATCCGGTGCAGGCGCGCGTGTTCCAGTTCCTGCCGATCCTGTTCACCTTCATGCTGGCGCCGTTCGCCGCCGGACTGGTGATCTACTGGGCGTGGAGCAACACGCTGTCGATCGCGCAGCAGTACATGATCATGCGCCGCCACGGCGCCCAGATCGGCGGCAAGGCCGCACCGGCGACCCCGGCGCCGGCGCCGACGACCGCCGCCAACGAGAAGAAGGGCGGCAAGGGCTCCGGCAAGAAGGGCTGATGCCGGACAAGTCGCCCCCCAACTCACCCGCCGCGGCCGACGAGGAAGGCCGTACGCCTGAGGAGATCGAAGCGGCCCGCAAGCTGTTCGCGGGCCCCTGCGAGTTCGTCTCGGGCGCCGCATCGATCGAATCGCTTCCGGCCATCTCCCTGCCGGAAGTGGCCTTCGCCGGCCGCTCCAACGTCGGCAAGTCGAGCCTCGTCAATGCGCTCACCGGCCGCCGCACGCTGGCGCGCGTCTCGGCCAATCCCGGCCACACGCGCCAGGTCAATTTCTTCAACCTGGCCGACCGGCTGATGCTGGTCGACCTGCCGGGCTACGGATTCGCCAAGGTCTCTCGCTCGATGAAGGAGACGTGGCAGGACCTCGCCTCGGCCTATCTGCGCGGCCGCCCGACCCTGATGCGCATCTTCGTGCTGATCGACAGCCGTCACGGGGTGAAGAAGAGCGACCGCGAGACGATGCGCAACCTCGACAGCGCCGCCGTCTCCTATCAGATGCTGCTGACCAAGACCGACTATCTGCGCGCTTCCGACGTGGCCGCCGCCGTGAAGGCCGCCGAGACGGTGGCCCGCAAGCACGGCGCCGCCCACCCGGTGGTCCTGCCGACCAGCAGCGAAACCGGCTTCGGCATCCCCGAACTGCGCGCGGAGATCGTGGCCGTCGCGCAGGTTTGAAGTCGGTTCGCCGGACCTTTTCCGGGGGTGCGCGGTTCAGCGATAGTCGATCGGAGCCATCTTCGCCTTCGCCCCGTTCCGCGTTACGGTGGAAACCGAGGCAATGTTCGGATCGACGAATCGGAAATCATACGTGCCCGATTCCCATGTGCCGGCCTTCTTGAACTCGCTGGCGTAGGCCAACCTCGTCTTGAGCGGGGGTTCGACCCAGTAACTCGCAATGAAGGCATTGCCGTTCGAGAAGACATAGGCGGCCGTGGCGCGCCCCGTTTCCGCGATCCGTCTGGCAAGATCGGCGTACCATTTGTCAGTGACCGCGGGCGGCACACCCGAAGGGTTGACGGTGTCGACGAAGATTTCGGCGGCGAAGATCGGCTGCCGTGCCGTGCTTTGCTGGAGGCATATGGCCCGCGAGCCCACGATCACCAGCGAGTTCGCGGCGTTCACATTCGACAGGCTCACGACGGTGCCCCGAGGAAGTGGCAGCTTGGTTGCCTGGTCGACGACGGCCTTGGACGTGGCGCCGAGTTGCGGCACGCAGCGGTGCGCTTCGCCGGCGAGATTGGCGGCATTCACATCGACCACGGCGAAACGTTGCTGAATCTGAATCCGGTCGACGGGTACGAATTGCGAACTGGGGGCGCCGCCTTGCGTCTGGTCCGTGGTGACGCATCCCGCGGCGCAAAGGGCCGCCAGGCAGACGAGCGGAAACGTGCTTCTGAAAGACATGAGTAGGCCGACCTCAAGTGACTGATCTCGCCGGCGGCGTGGATCCGTCGTCGGGCGGCCAGCTTAGTGGAGGCGCCCTCGAAGTGGAAGATGATGGTTGCTTCTCAACCTCCGCTAGGCCGCGTCATGGAAGATCAGGCCGAGCGTGAAGCGTTCGCCGCTGCGCAGGCTGGAGACGCCGTGGCGCATCGCGGTGCGGTGCCAGCCGCGCACGCCCTTCGCCGGCCGCTCGTTGACGGCGAAGATCGCGGCATCGCCCTGTTCCAGGGCCAAGACCTCGCCGCGCGACTGCATGCGGGCGCGCTGCTCGACCAGCATGAATTCGCCGCCGGTGAAGTCGCGTCCCGGCGCGCTCAGCAGGACGACGACCTGCAGCGGGAAGACCATCTCGCCGTAGAGATCGCGGTGCAGGCAGTTGTAGTCGCCCGGCCCATAGCGCAGCAGGAGCGGCGTCGGCCGGGTCTGGCCGGCCTCGTGGCACTCCCGCAGCCAGTCCTTCAGCGCCGGCGGGAAGCGGCGGGGACGTCCCAGCCGCTCGTTCCATCGGTTGGCGACCTTGGCCAGTTCGGGATAGAGCGCCTGGCGCAGCCGCTCGACCGGCTCGGGGAGGTCGTAGGCGAAATACTGGTACTCCCCCTGCCCGTAGCCATGGCGCTGCATGACGATGTGTTTACGAAACCGGGCCCGGTCGGACCACAGGGCGGCCAATGCGCGGCACTCGTCGGGGCCGATCAGGTTGCGGACCACGGCGAAGCCGCGCTCCGCCAGGGTTTCGCTGTCGAGGGGGTGGGAAGCTGCCATGCGGACATCCTGACGCGGCGGGGCCGGTTCTTCTATCCGTGAGCCGCCTGATATATTATGCGCCTCGGCGATTGATCGGCCCTCTCCCGACCCGGAGAGGGCTTTCGTTCAACTGGGGATGCTGTGAAATGGCCGAGGCTGTTCAACCCGACAAGGAGCAGAAGCGGCTCATCCGCATGGCGGAGACCATCTCCAAGGCCCTGCCCTACATGCGCCGGCACAACGACGCCACCTTCGTCGTGAAGTATGGCGGCCATGCCATGACCGACCCCAAGCTCGGCGACCTGGTCGCGCGCGACATCGTGCTGATGAAGCAGGTCGGGATGAACCCGATCGTCGTCCATGGCGGCGGCCCCCAGATCAACAAGATGCTGGAGCGGGTCGGCATCAAGAGCACCTTCGTGAACGGGCTGCGCGTCACCGACGCGGCGACCATGGAGATCGTCGAAATGGTCCTGGCCGGCTCGATCAACAAGGCGATCGTGGCCGACATCAACGAATGCGGCGGCATCGCCGTCGGCATCTGCGGCAAGGACGGCAACCTGATCCTGGCCAAGAAAATGACCGAAACGCGCGATCCCAAGACCGGCGAACTCCTGAAGGTCGACCTGAAGCAGGTCGGCGAGCCCGCCAAGATCAACGTCATGGTGCTGGAGCAGCTGCGCCGCGCCGACGTGATCCCGGTGGTCGCCCCGATCGGCTTCGGCGTCGACGACGAGCTGACCTACAACATCAACGCCGACACCTCGGCCGGCGCGATCGCCGGCGCGATGAAGGCCAAGCGCCTCTTGTTCCTGACCGACGTGCCGGGCGTCCTCGACAAGGACGGCAAGGTGATCCCCGACATGACGATCGAGCAGGCGCGTGCCCTGATCGCCGACGGCACGATCTCCGGCGGCATGATCCCCAAGGTCGAGAACTGCATCGATGCCGTGAACTCGGGCGTCGAGGCCGCCGTCATCATGGACGGTCGGGTGCCGCACTGCCTGCTGCTCGAGGTCTTCACCGAGGCGGGCGTCGGCACCATGGTCCGGCGCACCTGACCCGGGGCCTGACCTTGAAAACCCTCATTTCCCTGCATATTTAGGCCCGATGGCTCTCCTGCCCATCCTGACCGCGCCCGACCCGCGCCTGAAGAAGAAGTCTCTGCCCGTCGAGACCGTCGACGCCGGCGTGCGCCAGCTCATGGATGACATGCTGGAGACGATGTACGACGCGCCGGGCATCGGCCTGGCTGCGCCGCAGGTCGGCGTGCTGAAGCGCGTGATCGTGCTCGACATCGACCGCGAGGACACCAAGACCGGTCCGCTCTTCATGGCCAATCCCGAGATCGTCGAGGCCTCGGACGAGGACCTGTCCTACGAGGAAGGCTGCCTCTCGGTGCCGGACCATTATTCCGACGTGGTCCGTCCGGCCCGGGTCACGGTCCGTTACCTCGACCGCGACGGCAAGACCCAGGAGCTGGCCTGCGACGGTCTGCTGGCGACCTGCGTCCAGCACGAGATCGACCATCTCGACGGCATCCTGTTCATCGACCACATCTCGGCTCTGAAGCGGAACATGATCCTGCGGAAGCTGCTGAAGGCCCGCAAGGAACAGGAACGCGACGCCGCCGAACGCGGCCCGGTCAAGGCGAAGACCAAGGATCCCGAGCACGCGATCTAGAGTCTTCTCGCTTCAGCTTCACCCACATCACCTCATCCTGAGGAGGCCCGAAGGGCCGTCTCGAAGGATGGGCAACAGACGTGGTGCTCGTGCCCACCCTTCGAGACGCGCTCCTGCGGCGCGCTCCTCAGAGTTTGTGAATCTTTGTCTTTAGAATTCACTGCATTGGTGATTCCA
>CAZPOS010000315.1:1608-5162 GCA_964588065.1 uncultured Reyranella sp. | reverse complement strand
CCGGCGGGCATGTCGAGCAGCTCGCTCTCCGGCGCACCTTCCTCGTAGGCCTTCACCAGCGCCTCGGGATCGAAGGCGACGCCGATCGGGTTCTTGCGGAATGCCTCGGTCTGGAAATAGGCCGCCGTCGCCGCCTTCGTCGGGTAGCGGTCGACCTGCAGCTCGACGCCGTTGCCGTCGGGATCGCGATAGTAGATCGACACGGTCGGCCCGTGATGGATGCAGCGTGCCGGCTCGATGCCCAGCGCCTTCACCCGCCGATAGGTCGAGAGCAGCGCGCCGATGTCGCCGAGCGTGTAGGCGACATGGGCCAGACCCGACGACTTCGCGTCCGGCGCCTTCAGACCTGCCAGGTTCACGATGCCGAGCCGGTGATGCTCGTCGTCATAGGTCAGGAAGCAGATGTAATCGGTGCGTTGGACCACATGCATGTTCAGCACCGCGGAATACCAGTCGATCATCGGCTGCACGTTCGAGGAGCGCAGCACGAAATGCGCGAACAGGACGGGCGTCGCCGGCTTGTCCGACAGGCTTCGGCGGCGCGCGGCGGTGTCGATCACGGTATCCATGGCTGCCTCCAGGGTCGGGGCCTCGTCAGCCGACGCAGCAGCTCATGCTGCTGGCAGGAGGCGGGACGTCGAGAGCCGGATTCTCCGTGAAGAATCCGGCGGGGTGAAGCGCGAATCCGGCGGTGATCACCGGCTGGACCGGAAAATCCTCGGGACGCGGAATGTGGTGCAAACCGAAGCTGTGCCAGACCACGACATCGGTATCGACCAGCGGGCGGTCGGAGGCCGTCCAAGCCGGCAATCCGTCGCCGCCGCTGCTCTGGTTGGGGTAGCGGCCGGCCGCGTAGATCTCGTCGGGATGGTAGGCGGTGACCCAGAGTTGACGGGTCATGAAGGCGGCGCGCCGGGTAACCATCGACTGCGGATGCGAGAAGGTCGGGACCGGGCTCAACGGCAGCAGCTTGTAGGCGGTGGGCTGGCCCAGCCGGTTGCGGGCCTCCGCACTCTCGATCTTCCAGAAGCGGGCGGCGTTGAAGTCGACGTTGCGCTGCGCACCCTGCTCGCTTGCCAGCACCGTCTGGCGCGTGGTGAAGGCATTGCCGTACGGATTGTCGTCGCCCATCGGCAAGGCCACCGTGTCGACCTCGACGACGCGGTTGCGCTCGCCGTCCACCGCCATGTCGAGACGCATGTTGAAGACGTGCTGATGGTAGTGGGCATAGACGCCCGGCGACACGATCGTCCCGTAGTCCGGCGCCTCGCCGGGCCGCAGGCCGGCCGTGTTCATGATCCCGGTCGCCTTCATCTCGAAGTGGATCGAGCCGTCCTGGTGGAAGTACCAGAAGGAACCGTATTCGTAGTTGCCGACCGTCGAGATCGACGACACGACCAGCCGCCGCGCGCGCCTCACATCGACCTCGCCCGTGAACAGGTCGGTATGCTTCCACAGGATGCCGAAATCCTCCTCGTGCAGGCACACCGCGCTCTTGATGCAGTAGGGATCGCCCTTGCTGTCGGACAGCCAGGCATCGAAGTAGCGGATGGCGCCGAGACAGTCGCAGCCCAGGGTTAGGGAATTGGCCAGGACTCCGATACCGTACTCGCCGACATCGAAGGCATTCTTGCGAAAGTGCCCGCCGCCGGGATGTCCGTAGGGCACGACCATCTCGGACAAGGCCGCGCGGTGCAGCACCGACCGCAGCCGTCCCTCGTCCTCGTAGCCGATCGCATGCAGCACCAGCCCCTCGCGGGCATTGAAGCCGACGCGGAAGCGCCACTTCTGCCAGCGGACCTCGTTGCCCTCGACGACAAAGCTCGGGCCCGCCGGCTGGACGATTTCCAGGGGCTTCACGTCGTCGCGAAAGACGCTCCGGTAGCGGGCGGCATAGTTGCGATCGAGCCTCGGCACCTCGGCCACGCCGTAATCGTCGACGCGCAGCACCTCGGCCCGGTCGAGATCGACCACGGCGCAGAGCCCTTCGATGGGGTGGGCATAGCCGTTGTCGTTCTTCTCGCTGCGGTACCAGCAGAAGGTATGGGAGAGCCGCCGGCCCTCCTCGTCGGGCAACCCGTAATTGCCGGCCGACCAAGGGTCGACCTGGACGTTCTCGATGTCGGTGATGCCGCGCCGGGCCAGCGCCTCGCGGAACCGCGGATCGGCCCGCGCGACCTCGCCGACCAGCAGGATGTCGTCGACCAGGATCCGTGGCCGCACGCCGGGAACGTGCCGCCAGTCGACGACCTTGTCGGCGACGAGGTCCACCCGCGCCTCCCAGACCTGGCCGTTGGTGCGGTCGAAGGCGCAAACGAACGCCTCGCGCGGAAACGGCGCGCCTGCCCGGAAGTCCGTCACGACGCTCTTGGCGGGTTCGTGCAGGCTCACCGTTTCGAACATCATGCCCGGCCCGAGATCGTGCGCCGCGCGCACGGCAGCCGACGCCCGGCGGATTTCGTCGGGGGTCAGCGGATCGAGCGGATGGCCGGGGGCCGCGTGCTTCACAGTCTCGGCGACGGCATCGGGCATGGCATTCCTCTCTACGGCATTCTCACGGTCACGATTGCGGAGCGCAAGGCTCGCCGCGGGGCCGACCTGCAAAAGCAGTGCCTTGACCCCGATCCCGTATCGGCTTCCTCTGCCGGCGCATGTCCGCTCCCGCCATCGACCAGCCCGACACGCTGTCGCGCCTGATCCCCTCGCGCACGGCCCGCGGCTTCTTCCTGGCCGTGCTCTCGGGACTCTTCTTCAATTTTCTGAACGCCTCGGTGAAGGAGTTGGCGAGCGAGATGCCGCCGCTCTACGTCGCCTGGGGCCGCTGGGTCGCCGGCGTCGCGCTGATCGCGCCCTATCTGTTCTGGCGCGCCGGCCTCGCCGGCATGAAGACGCAGGACCTGAAGCTCCACTGCTTCCGCGGGCTCTTCCATACGTCGGGCTATGCCCTTTGGTACGAGGCCGTGGTCTGGCTGCCGCTCGCCACCATGGCGGCGCTGGGCTTCACCGGGCCGATCTTCGTCACCCTGGGCGCGGTCATCTTCCTGCGCGAGACGGTGCATTGGCGGCGCTGGCTGGCGGTCGGCATCGGTTTCGTCGGCATGCTGATCATCGTGCGGCCGGGGCTCGTAACCGTGAACCCCGGCATCGTCATGATGCTGTGCGCCGTGCCGCTGATCGCCGGCTCCAACCTGGTGGCCAAGGTCGTGTCGAGTCGCGACAAGCCGGCCGTCGTCGTGCTGTGGCAGAGCATCATCGGCGCCATCTGCTTCACGCCGCTCGGCCTGTGGTTCTGGCAGACGCCAACCGCCGACCAGCTCCTGCTGTTCCTGGCCGCCGGCTTCTTCGGAACGATGGGCTATTTCTTCATCACCTGGGCCTATCGCCTGCTCGACATTTCCGCCCTGCAGTCCATCACCTTCCTCGGCATCGTCTGGGCCGCCTTGATGGACGTGGCGGTCTGGGGCAAGACCTCGGACATCTGGACCTTCGTGGGCGCCGCCATCATCGTGGCGTCCACGACATACATCGCCCACCGCGAGGCAAGAGCGGGGGCG
>CAZPOS010000315.1:1025-1598 GCA_964588065.1 uncultured Reyranella sp. | reverse complement strand
GAGGAAAGAAGACATGACGGATCGTCTGGCCGGCAAGGTTGCGCTCATCACCGGCGGCGCCTCCGGACTCGGCGCCAATGCCGCCGAACTGATGGCCAAGGAAGGCGCGAAGGTCGTGGTGGCCGACGTCGCGGCCGACCGCGGCAAGGCGGTCGCCGACCGGCTAGGCTCGTCCGGGCATTTCGTGAAGCTCGACGTCACCAGCGAGGACAACTGGAAGGCCGCGATCCAGGAAACCGTGGACAAGTTCGGCGCCCTGCATGTGCTGCTGAACTCGGCCGGCATCGGCCTCAGCAAGACGGTCGAGGAGATCGAACTCGCGGAATGGCGCAAGGTCCATGCGATCGACCTCGACGGCGTGTTCCTCGGCTGCAAGCACGGCGTCGCCGAGATCAAAAAGCACACGGCGCGGCTGGGCGGCTCGGTGATCAACATCTCGTCGATCTCCGGCATCATCGCCGGCGCCAACATGGCGGCCTACAACTCGGCCAAGGCCGGCGTCCGCCTGCTCTCGAAGTCGGTGGCGCTGCACTGCGCCAAGTCGGGTTACAACATCCGCTGCAATTCGGTGCA
>CAZPOS010000315.1:0-1015 GCA_964588065.1 uncultured Reyranella sp. | reverse complement strand
CGATCCTCGACAAGTATCGCGACCGCTTTGGCCAGGACCTGATGCAGCAGAAGCTCGGCAAGCAGGTCCCGATCGGCCGCCTCGGCCGGCCCGAGGAAGTGGGCTGGGCGCTGGTCTTCCTCGCCTCCGACGAATCGAGCTTCATGACCGGCTCGGAAGTGATCATCGACGGCGGCATCAGCGCGATGTGATGGGCGCATTGCGCCCATCATCCTGAGCGGAGCGAAGGATCTCTCATGCTTCTCAACCTCGACGGACGTAAGATTTACTTCGACCTGGCCGGTCCGCAGAACGCGCCGACGGTCTGCTTCACCCATTCGCTGGCGGCCGATGGCGGCATGTGGACGGAACAGCTGGTGCCGCTGCTGGCCGCCGGCTATCGCGTGCTGCGCCTCGACATGCGCGGGCATGGCGGCAGTCAGCCGGTCGAGGGCGATTACACGATGGACCAGCTCGCGGGCGACGTGAAAGGCGCGCTCGACGTGCTGGGCATCTGGAAGGTCCATTACATCGGCCTGTCGATCGGCGGCATGATCGGCCAGGGCTTTGCGCTGGCCTATCCGGAGCGGCTGCAGTCGCTCACCCTCTGCGACACGCATCCCTCCTCGCCCGACGATTCGGCCGGCCTTTGGGACCAGCGCAAGGCGGCGGTCCGCAAGGGCGGCGTCAAGGCGCTGGCCGACGGCAACATGGAGCGGTGGTTCACGCCCGAGTTCAAGGAAGCCAACCCGACACGCTGGAAGGAGATCCACTCGACCATCTGCGGCACGTCGGACGCGGGCTTCCTGGGCTGCGCCGCCGCCATCCAGAATTTCGACTATCTCGACCGGCTGCCGACCATCAAGATTCCCACGCTGGTGATCTGCGGCGACGACGATCCGGCCACGCCGCCCGATCGCAACAAGCTGATCGCCTCGAAGATTCCCGGCGCCCGCTACGAGGACATCGCCAAGGCGCGCCATCTGCCCAACGTCGAGCGGCCCGAGCCGTTCAACCGGCTCATGCTGAGCTTCCT
>CAZPOS010000314.1:1249-5173 GCA_964588065.1 uncultured Reyranella sp. | reverse complement strand
GAGGGCCTGGGCAGCAACATCTTCATCGTGCGCGAGGGCGCGCTGTTCACGCCGTCCGAACGCTACGTCCTGCCGGGCGTGAGCCGCCAGATGACCATGGACATGGCCAAGCAGATCGGCGTCGAGTGCACGCCGGGCGACATCGACCTGTTCGACGCCGCCAATGCCGAGGAGATGTTCCTCACCTCGACCAGCCTCTGCATCCTGCCGGTCAAGAGCTTCAACGGCGCGCCGGTCGGCGACGGCAAGGCGCCGGGCCCGATCACCCAGAAGCTGATCGACGCGTACTCCAAGAGCGTCGGCTGCGATTTCGTGGCCCAGTACCTCAAGTTCTCGCAATAGCGAACGGCACCTTCGCAGGTGCATGGAGAGGGGGACGACGTCCCCCTCTGCCAGGCGTAGACTCCTCCTCGTGGTAGATCGCGCTTCGTCGTGATCACGACGGACCGCGACCTTCGGACTTTCGTTCGCAAGGAGGCAGTCATGGCGACCCAGAACCACATCCGAAGTCCCCTCGAATGGGGATGGGACCATCTCAAACAGACCGGTCAGGCCGTCGGTTCGGCCGCGACCACCATGGATGGCGCCTGGGAGGATCGCGCTTCGGCGCCGCCCACGGTCCGTCGCATCACCGCCAGCGATGTCGGCGATGCGCTGGCCAAAGGCGTGCGGGACTTCGGCGCCTGCCGGACCGACGTCGTCATGCTCTGTCTCCTCTATCCCATCGCCGGACTCGCGATCTCGCGCATGGCCTTGGACTACGGGATGCTGGCGCTGGTCTTCCCGCTGATCGCCGGCTTCGCCCTGATCGCGCCGATCTTCGGGCTCGGCCTCTACGAGATCAGCCGTCGGCGCGAGCAAGGCCTCGAAACGCACTGGACCGATGCATTCGCCGTCGCGCGCTCCCCCAACATCGGCTCGATCCTGGTCATGGGCCTGCTGCTGCTGGCGATCTTCTGCCTGTGGCTGTTCGCGGCGAACCTGCTCTACACCACCACCCTTGGCCCGGATGCTCCGGTTTCCGCCCAGTCTTTCGTGCGCGATGCCCTGACCACGCCGCAGGGCTGGACGATGACGGTCGTCGGCATCGGCGTGGGCTTCCTGTTCGCCCTCCTCGTCCTCGTGATCGGGGTCGTGTCCTTCCCAATGCTGCTCGACCGCAATGTCGGGGTCGGCACCGCCATCGCGACCTCGGTCCGCGCGGTGTGGATGAATCCGGGGCCGATGGCCATGTGGGGCCTGATCGTCGCGGCGAGCCTGCTGGTCGGCGCCCTGCCTCTGCTGATCGGGCTGGCCATCGCGCTTCCCGTGCTAGGCCATGCGACGTGGCACCTCTATAGAAAGGTCGTCACGTAAAGAAGAAGACTGAGGGGGAGAATGCTCGACTGGACGGTGAAACAGCCGGCCGACGGCGTCGTCGTCGCGCCGGACGAAAGGCTGCCGTGGCCGCAAACGGTGGCGCTCGGTATCCAGCATGTGGTGGCGATGTTCGGCGCCACGGTGCTCGGGCCCCTGCTGATGGGCTTCGACCCCAACGTCGCCATCCTGATGAGCGGCGTGGGCACGCTGATCTTCTTCGTGGCCGTCGGCGGCAGGGTCCCGAGCTATGTCGGCTCCTCCTTCGCCTTCATCTCCGTGGTCGCGGCCGCGACCGGCTATGCCGGCCAGGGCGCCAACGCGAACATCGGGGGCGCACTGGGCGGGATCGTGGTCTGCGGCGCGCTCTACGCGCTGATCGGGCTCGCGGTGATGGCGAGCGGCACCGGCTGGATCGAACGGCTGATGCCGCCGGTCGTGACCGGCGCCGTGGTCGCGGTGATCGGCCTCAACCTCGCCGCCGTGCCGGTGAAGAACATGGCGCCGACCTCGTTCGATGCCTGGATGCAGGCCGTCACCTTCCTGAGCATCGCGCTGGTCGCGGTCTTCACGCGCGGCATGACCCGGCGGCTCCTGGTACTGGTCGGCCTCGTCGTGGCCACCGTCGTCTATGCGCTGTTGGCCAACGGGCTGGGCTGGGGCAAGCCGGTGAGCGGTGCGCTACTGGAGCAGGCCGCCTGGTTCGGCACGCCGGCCTTCGCGGCGCCGGTGTTCGACACCAGGGCGATCGTGCTGATCGCGCCCGTCGCGCTGATCCTGGTCGCCGAAAATCTCGGCCATCTGCGCGCCGTCAGCGCCATGACCGGCCGCACCATGGATCCCTATGTCGGCCGCGCCTTCCTGGGCGATGGCGTAGCGACCATGGTGGCGGGCAGCGTCGGCGGCACCGGCGTCACGACCTATGCCGAGAATATCGGCGTGATGGCGGCGACCCGGATCTACTCGACCGCGCTGTTCGTGGTCGCCGGCCTGTTTGCCATCCTGCTGGGCTTTTCCCCGAAGTTCGGCGCCCTGATCCACACCATCCCGTTGCCGGTGATGGGCGGCGTCAGCATCGTCGTGTTCGGCCTGATTGCGGTGGCGGGCGCCAAGATCTGGGTCGACAACAAGGTCGATTTCGGTGAAAGCCGCAACCTCATGGTCGCCGGTATCACGCTCGTGCTGGGCACCGGCGACTTCACCCTCAAGTTCGGCGAGTTCGCGCTGGGCGGCATCGGGACGGCGACCTTCGGCGCGATCCTGCTGAATGCGGTTCTGGGGGCTGCCCGCCGCTAAGCCCGGCGCCAGACGATCTGCTGCGTACGCGCGGTGCCGGCGGCGAAGTCAGGGCCGGACAGGGTAAGCCGATCGCCATCGAGTCCGATGTGCCGGGTCGAGCGCAGGCCGACCAGCGCCTTGTTGGTCGAGAGCTCGATAGTGTGGAAGACGGTGTCGTTTCCGAGGTCGTAGCGTCCGGCATAGGCGAAGCACTCGCTGCCATCGGCGCGCATGATGGTGGCGCTGACATGGCCCTGCGGCGTGTAGAGGATGTAGCCGCGCGCGTCGGCGCCCATCGGGAACTCGGGCGGCCGGCCGTTTTCGTAGAGGTACGACCAGCTCTCGAGCCGCCAGGCGCCGAGCAGGACGCTCATTGGAACTCGACCAGCTCGGCGCCCTCCGGCACCTGCTCGCCCACCGCGTAGCGCAGGCTCTTCACCGTGCCGTCGGCCGGCGCAGCGAGCGTGTGCTCCATCTTCATCGCCTCCAGCACCAGCAGCGCCTGGCCCTTGCTCACCGTGTCGCCGGCCTTGACCCTGAGGTCGATGATCTTGCCCGGCAACGGGGCGCGGACCATGGCGTCGGCCGAGGCCGTCGCCTCGTACTGGGTGACGTCGAGCGGATCGACCAGACGCAGGCGGAGGCTGCTGCCGTCCATGAACAGCGTGTAGTCGATGCCGCCGTCGAGCGCGATGCGCCGCACGACGGTCGCGAGGAACGTGTCCTCGTCCAGTCCGACCGACAGGCTTCCGTCCGCCAGTCGCTGCACACGGGCTTCGCGAATGCCGTCTGGCAGTTCGAGCCGGAAGCCGCCACGGCGCAGACGACGCGCGATCACGACCACCTCGCGCTCACCGTCCTTCCAGCGCACTTCCTCATGCCCCTCGTCGAGCAGGCGAAAACCGTTCTGGGCGTTCCACGGCGACCAAGGATCGTCGGTCGTTGGCTTGGCCGCGTCCTGCCATTCGAGCAGGCGCGCCAGGGTGGCCACGGCGAAGGCACGGTCGCCGGCCGACGCCGGCTTGGCGAACAGGGTCGCACGATGGCGCTCGATGAACCCGGTGTCGACCTCACCGCCTACGAAAGCCGGATGCGAACACAGCGCCTTCAGCAGCGCCGCGTTGGTCGTGACGCCCACCACCTCGGTCTCGCCCATCAGCGCCGCCATGCGCCGCAGGGCCGACGTCCGGTCGCGATCGTGCACGATCACCTTGGCGATCATCGGGTCGTAGAACGGCGTCACCGTATCGCCCGGACGCACGCCGGTATCGACGCGGACATGCGCGCCCT
>CAZPOS010000314.1:712-1239 GCA_964588065.1 uncultured Reyranella sp. | reverse complement strand
GTTCCGCGCCGGGTCCTCCGCATAGAGACGGACCTCGACCGCATGCCCGTCGATGCGCAGCTCTTCCTGCGCCAGCGGCATCTTCCCACCGGCCGCCACGATCAGCTGCCATTCGACCAGGTCCTGCCCGGTGATGGCCTCGGTCACCGGATGCTCGACCTGCAGGCGGGTGTTCATCTCCATGAAGAAGAAGGTGCCGTCCTGGTCGGCGATGAACTCGACCGTGCCGGCGCCCCGGTAGCCGATCGCCCTGGCCGCCGCGACCGCCGCCTCGCCCATCGCCTTGCGCCGCGCCGGGTCCATGCCGGGCGCCGGCGCTTCCTCGATCACCTTCTGGTGTCGGCGCTGCAGCGAGCAGTCGCGGGTGGAGACGACGACGACGGTGCCGTGCGCATCGGCGAGGCACTGGGTCTCGACGTGGCGCGGCTTGTCGAGGTACTTCTCGACGAAGCACTCGCCGCGGCCGAAGGCGGCGATCGCCTCGCGAGTGGCCGACTCGAAGAGCTCGGGAACCTCGTCGCGCGTGC
>CAZPOS010000314.1:0-702 GCA_964588065.1 uncultured Reyranella sp. | reverse complement strand
CTCGATCACCTTCTGGTGGCGGCGCTGCAGCGAGCAGTCGCGCTCGAACAGGTAGAGGCAGTCGCTCGCATCGGCGAAGACCTGGATCTCGATATGCCGCGGCCGCGTTAGATACTTCTCGACCAGCACATGGTCGTCGGCGAACGAGGCCTTGGCCTCGCGCTTGGCCCCGACCAGCGCGTCGGCGAATTTCTCGGCGCTCTCCACCACCCTCATGCCCTTGCCGCCGCCGCCGGCCGAGGCCTTGATCAACACCGGGAAGCCGATCTTCGCGGCCTCGGCCGCCAGCAGCTCCGGCGACTGGTCGTCGCCGTGATAGCCGGGCACCAGCGGCACGCGTGCCTTCTCCATGATCTTCTTGGCTTCGCTCTTGGAGCCCATGGCACGGATCGAGTCCGCCGGCGGTCCGATGAACACGAGGCCGGCCGCGGCGCAGGCATCGGCAAACCCGGCATTCTCGGAGAGAAACCCGTAGCCCGGATGGATCGCCTGCGCGCCGGTCCGCCTGGCCGCGTCGATGATCCGGTCGGCCACGAGATAGCTCTCGCGCGCCGCCGACGAACCGATATGCACCGCCTCATCGGCCATCGCGACATGCCGCGCGTTTCGGTCGGCGTCGGAATAGACCGCCACCGTCTTGATGCCGAGCCGCCTGGCCGTCTTGATGACCCGGCAGGCGATCTCGCCGCGATTGGCGATCAG
>CAZPOS010000313.1:0-5183 GCA_964588065.1 uncultured Reyranella sp. | reverse complement strand
GAAAACTTCTTCACACATGCAGGGTATGGCTTCGATTAATGGGAATCCGCTCTAGCGCAACCCGGCGAGGATCGCGGCGAAGTCCGTTCGGCATCTGAAGCCCAGCACACGCTCCGCCTTTGCGGCGTCATAGACGCGGTCGATCGTGTCGAACATCGTCCAGCCGCGCCGGTCATAGAGCGTGCGATACTCGGGGAACAGGCGGGCGACCACCGCGGGGGCATCCGTGATCAGGTCGTGGCAATCCTCGCGGCGGAACGGCGTCGGCACCGAGACGATGAAGGTGTCGAAACCGATCTCCTTCGCCTTTGACAGGGCGACGACATGCGCCTCGGCCGCATCCTCGACGCTGAGCCGGCGGAACAGGAATTCGTTGGCCTTGGTGTTCTCGCCCGACTGGACGATGGCGTGGGCCATGTCGTCCTCCTCGGGGAAGAACCGCGAGGTGCGCAGCACGAGGACCGGCAGCCGGTGCAGGTGGTTGAACAGGCGGCACAGTTCCTCGGCGGCGAGCTTGGTGACACCGTAGATGTTGCGCGGCCGGAGCGGCGTCATGGTCTCGTCGATCCACACCGCCGCCTTCGCCCCGCCCGCCTTTCCGTCCCGGATCTCCTGCGAGATCATGAGCGAAGTCGTCGAGGTGAAGACGAAGCGGTCGACCGGCGAGCCCGGCGCCACCGCCTCCTCCAGCAGGTTCAGGGTGCCCTGCACGTTGACCGCCACGAACTCGGAATTGTCGTGGGTCTCGATGTGCGGCTTGTGGCGCGCCGCGGCATGCACGATGGCGGTGATGCCCTCGTCGCGGATCACGCGACGCACCAGCGCGCGGTCGACCACCGAGCCCACGACGCTGGTCGTGGCGCCCGCCTCCGGATCGAGGCCGACGACCTTGTGCCCGTCGCGCGCGAGCCGGGGCACCAGGGTCTGGCCGAGCCAGCCCGAGGAGCCGGTCACCAGGATGTTCACGGCTGGCTCGCGTCCGTGAGCCCGACTTCCTTCAGCGCCAGGGCCTGCCGCTGCGTCAGCGCATCGACGTCGAAGCCGTCGATCAGCCCCTCGAACAGCTGGTGCCAGTTGATCGAGGCGCGCAGGTGGATGAACACCGAGCCCAGCCCGATGGCGGCGCGGTCCATGAACACGAACTCGCGCGGCGGCCGCACCCCGCCCATCTTGCGCAGCTCGCCGAACACGTTCTGCGCCATCTCGCGACCGTAGCCGTCGGCCATGCCCTCGGTGAGGCGGCGCGGGCGATCGTCCATCAGCGGCCCGTAGAGGAACGCGGCCCAACGGTTCAGGATCGCGATCATCTCCTTGCTGAGTCCCGTAAAGCCCCAATCCTCGTAGGCCGCGACGGCGCGCGCCTCGTCGTCGGTCATCAGCGCGCGATAGAGCTCGATCGAGCCGCGCACGAAGCGCGGCGGAAAGATGCGGATGCAGCCGAAGTCCATCAGGTTCACCGAACCGTCGGGCCGCACCGAGTAGTTGCCGAGATGCGGATCGCCGTGGATGGCGCCGTAGAAATAGAATGGCACGTACCAGGCGCGGAACATGGCGATGGCCAGCGCGTCGCGCTCTTCCTGCGAGCGCGTCTTCCAGTCGAGCAGCGGCGCGCCGTTCAGCCACTCCATCGTGAGCAGCCGCTCGGTCGAATGCGAGGCCACCACGCCGGGCACATGGACCTGGGCTTCGTCGCGCAGCATGTGGCGATAGAGCGCCGCGTGCTTTGCCTCGCGACGGTAATCCAGCTCCTCGCGCAGCCGGTTGGTGATCTCGGCATGGATCTCGTCGGTACGGATCGCCGGATCGAAGCGCTGGCCGATCGCGAACACGAGCTTGAGCTGGTTCAGGTCGGCTTCCAGCGCCGAGGACATGTCTGGGTACTGCAGCTTGGCGGCAACCTCGCGTCCATCGAGGAGTGTCGCGCGATGGACCTGGCCCAGCGAGGCAGCGAACGACGCCTCCTTGTCGAAGTGCGCGAACTTGGCCTGCCAGTCGGGCCCGAGTTCCGACGCCATGCGGCGGCGGACGAAGGCCCAGCCCATGGCCGGCGCGTTGGCCTGCAACTGCGCCAGCTCGCGGGCATATTCCGGCGGCAGCGCATCGGGGATGGTGGCGAGCAGCTGCGCCGCCTTCATCAGCGGGCCCTTCAGCCCGCCCAGCGCCGCCTTCAGCTCGCCGGCATGCTTGTCGCGGTCGAGGCCGAAGCCGAGATAGCGCTGCCCCGCCAGCTTGACCGCCAGCCCGCCGACCGACGTGCCGACCCGCGCATAGCGCCCGAGCCGCCCGCCGAAGGAATCGCCTTCGTCTGCCATCGCGGCCTACAGTTTCTCCAGCTCGTCGATGAAGCCCGAGATCACGTCGAGGCCCTTGTCCCAGAAGGCGGGGTCTGAGGCGTCGAGGCCGAACGGCGCCAGCAGCTCCTTGTGCCGCTTCACGCCGCCCGAGCGCAGCATGTCGAGATACTTCTCCTGGAAGCCGTCGGGCCGGGCCTGATACGCGGCATAGAGCGAGTTCACCAGGCAGTCGCCGAACGCATAGGCGTACACGTAGAACGGCGAGTGGATGAAGTGGCCGATATAGGACCAGTAGTACTTGTACTCGTCGTCGAAGGTGAAGGCCGGGCCGAGGCTCTCCTTCTGCACCGCCATCCAGATCTCGCCGATCGCGTCGGGCGTGAGTTCGCCTTCGCGCCGCGCCATGTGGATGCGCGATTCGAAATCGTAGAACGCGATCTGGCGGACCACGGTGTTCAGCATGTCCTCGACCTTGCCGGCCAGCATCGCCTTGCGCGTGGCCTTGTCCGGCGCGGTCCCGAGCAGCGACTGGAAGGTCAGCATCTCGCCGAACACCGAGGCGGTCTCGGCCAGCGTCAGCGGCGTGTCGGCCATCAGCGGGCCCTGCCGGGCCGCCAGCACCTGGTGCACGCCATGGCCCAGCTCGTGCGCGAGCGTCATCACGTCCCGCACCTTGCCCTGGTAGTTCAGCAGCAGATAGGGATGCGCCGACGGCACGGTGGGATGGGCGAAGGCCCCCGGCGACTTGCCCGGCCGCGCCGGCGCGTCGATCCAGCCGCTGCCGAAGAACTTGCGCCCGACATCGGCCAGCTCGGGCGAGAAGGCATTGTAGGCGTCGAGCACGATCTTCTCGGCCTCGGGCCAGGGGATCGTGCGGTCGTCATGCTCGGGCAGCGGCGCGTTGCGGTCCCAGTAAGGCATGGTCTCGACGCCGAACCATTTGGCCTTGAGCTTGTAGTAGCGGTGCGAGAGCTTGGGATAGGCCGCCTTCACCGAGGCGGCGAGCGCGTCGACCACCTCGTCCTCGACCACGTTGGCCAGGTTGCGGAACGATTGCGGGCGGGCGTACTTGCGCCAGCGGTCGTCGATCTCCTTGTCCTTGATCAGCGTGTTGGTGACCAGCGAGAAGATCGCGATATTGTCGCCCTGCACCTTGCCGAACGACTTGGCGGCTTCCTTGCGCACCGCGGCGTCCTTGTTCGACAGCTTGTCGAGGATCTGCGGCTCGCTCAGCATCTCGTTGCCGAACGGATAGCGCAGCCGAGCGATCGTCTCGTCGAACAGGCGCGACCAGGCGCTGCTGCCGACCACCGACTGGTCGTGCTGGAACTTCTCCAGCTCGTCGGAGAGCTGGTGCGGCCGGAACAGGCGCGCATCGCGCAGCCACGGCGCGTACTTGGCCAGCTCCGGCGCCTTCAGCTTCTCGGCGAGGTCGGCCTCCTCGATCTTGTTGATCTCCAGCCGGAAGAACAGCAGCTTCGAGCCGATGTCGTTCAGCTTCTCGGAAATGTCCTGGGCGAAGCGGCTGCGCTCCGGGTCGGCCAGGTCCTGGGCGGAATAGAGCTGGGCGTATGAGCCGATCCGCCCCAGCAGGTCGCTCATCGCCTCCAGCCGCACGATCGCCCCGCCCAGTGCCTTACCGTCGAGCCCGACGATCCGGCCCTGGTAGTCCTTCTCGAACGCCTCGGCCTCCGCGGCGGCACGCTTCAGGTCGGCGCCGAGGTCCGCCCCGGCCGGACTCGAATAGAGGTCGGAGAGGTTCCAGGTCGGCAGATCGCCCAGCACAACGTTCATCCACAAACTCCCTGCGTCGCCCTCGATATGGGGCGCGACCCGGTACGTGACTAGAGGGCCCGCCCTAGAGCGCGCGCCGAATCGCGGCCACCCGATCTACCACGCTCCCCGGTTCCACGAAGACCGGCTCGAAACCGTGCGCGCGGTAGACGCGCTCATGAACCGCCTCGAAGCGCCTGGCCTCCTCCAGCCCGATCCGCCGCGCTGCCGTGGCCTCGACGAAGCCCATCAGCCGCACGAACAAGACGCGGCGCTCGTAAAAGCCCGAGCGCTTCAGCTCCTCGATCTCGTTACGCAGCCGGTCCGAGGGCGGATGCCCGAGGAACGTCGCCAGCGCCTCGGTGCAGAAGGCGGACCGGTCGTGGAACTGCGTCTCACCCGTCGCCGCCAGACGCCTCTGCCGCTGCAGCGCCACGATCCGGTCGGTGAATCCCGGGTCGGTCCACGGCTCCGCGACGCCCCTGGCCTGTTCGAGCGCGATGACGTCGGTCGCCGCCTCCTCGACCACGGCGAACCCATCGACCTCGAGCTGCCGCACCAGCGCCGTCTTCCCCGCGCCCGGCGCGCCGGTGAGGATGAAACGCCGCTTGCTCATCGTGTGTTTCGAAGCTCCTCAAGGTGCCTCCCCATTCAGATGGGGAGGTGTCGGCGTCTTCGCCGACGGAGGGGTCAGAGTGGCCCTGCTTCCTTCGACGCTCCCGGACATTGCTGCGCAATGTCCTGACGCTCAGGGAGCCGAGCTTTGCTCGCCTCAGAGCCGATTGTACTCCTTGAACCAGTCGACGAAGAGCGGGATGCCCTGGGCGATGGCGACCTTGGGGGTCCAGCCGAAGTCGCGGGTCGTGGCGCCAATGTCGGCGGCGGTTTCCGGCATGTCGCCGGGCTCGCCGGGCTTGAGCTCGATCACGGCCTTCCTGCCCAGCGCCTGCTCGAACAGCGCGATGACGTCGAGGATTTCCTCGCTGCGCGACCCGCCGAGATTGTAGAGCCGGTGCCCGGCCGTCTGCGGGGGCCGGTCGAGCGCCGCCAGCGTGCCGGCCGCGATGTCGTCGATGTAGGTGAAGTCGCGCTGCATCTGGCCGTTGTTGAAAACGG
>CAZPOS010000312.1:0-5224 GCA_964588065.1 uncultured Reyranella sp. | reverse complement strand
AACAAGACGCGCAAGCTCGAGTTTCTGGCCGGCGATGCGATCGCCCAAGGCTGCGACACGCTCGTCACCTGCGGCGCGCCGCAGTCCAATCATTGCCGCATCACGCTCTCGGCGGCCGTGAAGGAAGGGCTGAAGTGCCGCTTCGTCATCGAGGAGCGCGTGCCGGGCTCGTACAAGAAAGAAGCCGGCGGCAACAACTTCATGTTCGAGCTGATGGGCGTCGAGGCTATCACGCAGGAAGTCGCTTCGCTCGGGCGCAAGGCCTACGTGATCCCGGGCGGCGGTTCCAACGCGATCGGCGGCCTGGGCTATGTCGCCTGCGTGCAGGAGATGCAGGTCCAGTGGCTCGACATGGGCTTCTCGCCCGACGCCGTGGTGGTGGGCTCGGGCAGCTCGGGCACCCACGGCGGCATGGTCGCCGGCTTCCTCGGCAACAACATCAAGGTGCCGCTGATCGGCGTCGGTGTGAGCCGCGATCCCGCCGACCAGGAGCCGCTCGTCCTGAAGGAGGCGCAGGCGGTCCTCGACCTGCTGGGCGTGGACATCAAGGTGCCGGCGTCGGCGGTGAAGAGCTTCGGCGGCTTCTGGCAGCCCAAGTACTCCGTGCCGAACAAGAAGATGGTCGAAGCCGT
Organism: uncultured Reyranella sp.; assembly: GCA_964588065.1. Classification (GTDB taxonomy): domain Bacteria; phylum Pseudomonadota; class Alphaproteobacteria; order Reyranellales; family Reyranellaceae; genus Reyranella. The sequence continues at coordinate 4,592 of CAZPOS010000312.1, read as the reverse complement.
CCAGATGCTTGCCCGCACCGAGGGCATCCTGCTCGATCCGGTCTATACCGGGAAGATCATGGCCGGCCTGATCGGTCTGGCCCGTCAGGGTCACTTCAAGCCCGGCGCCAAGGTGCTGTTCATCCACACCGGCGGCCTGCCGTCGCTGCACGTCTATGAGGACGTGGTCCTGGGACGTACCCAGCTCGCCGACTGACGCGACGGCGCGCGTCCGCGCCGCATCTCGAGGGGGCATTGCGGTCATCGCGCAATGCTTCCTGCGTATCACAGTCCGCGCAGAAGTTTCCTCCGCCGTCCGGCCGCAGATCGACGAACCCGTTTCATTGACCCGAAGCGGTGCGGCGGCCAGTTTCGATGCATGCTCTCCCGATCATTCAGCCCTTCGTGTCGACGCTGACGCGCGACACCGTCTGATCTCAACGCCCTTCATCGAAATCAACGCTCCGCATCCGCGGCGGCGAACGGAGAAGTCATGCTCAAACGACGTCACCTGATAGCAGCCCTTGCTGCCACGACCCTTTCCGCGCCGTTCGTCGCGCGCGCTCAGGCAGCCTATCCCAATCGCTCGGTGAAGATCGTCGTGCCGTGGCCGCCGGGCGGTGGCGTCGATGCCTTCGCCCGCGTCATCCAGGCGCCGCTCAGCGCTCAGCTCGGCCAGACGGTGATCGTGGAGAATATCGGCGGGAGCGCCGGCCGGGTTGGAACGCTCAGCGCCTCGCGTGCCCAGCCCGACGGCTACACGATCCTTCTCGTCAACGACACGTTCGCGGCGACCGAGGCGCTGCCCATCGCGGGAACACCCGCCGTGTATCCGGCCTTCCAGCCGGTGACGCTCGCCATCTCCGGCCCGCAGGGGCTGTTCACCCATCCGCGTTCGGGCCTCGCGACCGCCGAGGCCTTCGCCGCGGCGGCGAAGGCCAATCCCGGCAAGCTGAACGTCGGTGTGCCGGGCCTCGGCAGCAGCCAGCATCTGACCAGCGAGCTGCTGCTGCGCGCGGCCGGCGATCTTCGCGTCACGCACGTGCCGTATCGCGGCGGTGGGCCGCTGCTGCAGGACCTGATCGCGGGCAACATCGACGCCGGCGTCGTTACCTTTGCGGCTGGCGCACCGCAGGCGCGCGGCGGACAGCTCGTGGCGCTGGCGGTGACCACCGAACAACGGTCCAAGGCCTTTGCGGACGTGCCCACGGCATCCGAGACGATCGCACCGGGCTTCGTGCAGACGACGTGGCAGGGGCTGCTGGCACCCAAGGGGACCCCCGCCGCCGCGACCGATCGCTTCCATGCCGCCCTGCTGGCCGTCCTCCGGGATCCGGCCGTGATCGCGCGGCTCGCCGATCTCGGCTTCGATCCGGTCGGCACCGACGGCAAGGCCTTCGCCCAGCTCTTCGATCGCACGGTCGACACTTTTGCGGGCATCGCGCGGGAGCGAAACATCGCCGCCGGCGACTGACGCCGTTCGGCGCCCACGGCCCCGAGGGAGGATAGGGAGGAACCGGAAGGAGGGACCGCCGTTTCGCTCGCATGAAGCGTGCGGTGAAGATACTGGGCTGGACGGCCGGCATCCTGGTCGGCCTTCTGGTCATCGCTGCCACGGCCGTCTACTTCATCGCCACCTCCGACTACCTGCGCGGCCAGCTCGAGGACAGGGTCAGCGACATGACCGGCCGCCGCACGCAGGTCGCGAAGGTCGCGGTCGACTGGGGTTGGACCACCAACGTCAAGCTGGAGGGAATCGAGGTCGCCAACGCGCAATGGGGCAAGGCGCCCTACATGCTCAAGGTGGACCAGGTCGACGTCGACATCCGCCTGTGGCCGCTGCTCGGGGGCAACGTCGTCCTGCCGCGTCTGGTGCTGCGCAAGCCCGAGGTCCAGGTCGAGACGGGCGAACAGGACCAGCTGAACTGGAGCCTTGGCGAAACCCCGGTCGTGACGGGCGCTGCCAAGGCGCTGGAGCCGGACAATCGCTTCGAAGCGCCGGTCATCGGAAAGCTCGAAATCACCGAGGGGAAGCTCGGCTACAGGGATCCAAAGCGCAAACTGGAACTCGACGGGACGGTCTCGACCGCGACCGGGAAGGCGGAGGACGAGGCCGTGCTGGCGCTCAAGGGCAAGCTCGCGGGCCAGCCGCTCGACGTGCGCTTCATCGGCGGTTCGGTCCTGATGCTGCGCGAGACCGAGCAGCCCTATCCGCTGGATCTGAACGTGGCGTTCGGCGGCACGAAGCTGAAGATGAAGGGGACGGTGCAGGATCCCTTCAAATGGACCGGCGCCAATGTCGACCTCACCCTGTCCGGGCCGAACCTTTCGGAGATCTATCCGCTGCTGGGCATTCCCGGCCCGCCGACGCCGCCCTACACCATCACCGGGAAGCTCGATCGCGAGGGCACGCTCTGGAAATTCACGCAGTCCAGGTGGCGCGTGGGCGAGAGCGATCTCACGGGCGAGGTCACCGTCGACGAACGCAGGAAGCCGCAGTTCCTGACCGCCAAGCTCGTTTCCCAGAAGCTGGTGTTCGAGGATCTGGCGCCGCTGGTCGGCGCGGCGCCGGCGCGCAAGACCAACGTATCGCCCCAACAGGCGCAGACCCAGGCACAGCTCGAGGCGACCGGTGACCTGTTTCCCGACGTGCCGCTGAACGTCGAGAAGATGCGGGCCATGAACATGGACGTGACGCTCGACGCCAAGCGGGTGATCGCGCCGCCGTGGCTGCCGGTCCAGGCTCTGGCCTTTCGTGTGCTCCTCCAGGACGGGAACGCCACCGTAAAGCCGCTCACCCTGTCGGTCATGGGCGGCTGAACGATCGCGGGCGAGATGGGCATCGATGCGCGGTCCGACGTTCCCAAGGTGAAGGCCAACCTGCGGGCCAGCGACATCGAGCTCAAGAATTTCTTCCGCGAGTCGCGCTACTTCGATGCGACGCAGGGCAAGATCCAGGGGCGGCTGGCTTTGGCCGGCAACGGGCGTTCGCTCGCCCAGGTCATGGGATCGGCAAACGGCTACATGGCCTTCGCACTGGGCGGCGGGTCGGTCAGCAGCCTGATGGTGAGCCTGGCGGGGTTGCAGATCTTCGATGCGCTGGTGCTCTATGTGACGGGCGACAACCGCATTCCCATCAAGTGTGCGGTCGGACGACTCAATTTCCAGCAGGGCAACGTCGCCTTCGATCGCACCCTGCTGGATACGCAGAAGTCCGTGCTTCATGTAAAGGGGCAGCTCTCCCTGAAGAGCCAGGCGCTCAACGCCGAGGTCGACGCCGATCCCAAGAGCTTCGATCTGCTGGACCTGCATGGGGCGGTGATGATCCAGGGCAAGCTGCGCTCGCCCCAGGTTTCGCTCGGCCGCGTGATTCCCATTCCGACGCCGGTCTTCGGCAACGCCAAGGACGTTCCGTGTGCCGGACTGACACAGCAACTGCTGTCGGCGCCCTGAGTCCGCTCATCGGGCTCGAATGAGCGCTTGCCGCATGGGCTTCGAGCGCTCATTAAAGAGCGGTATTCGGCGACGTCTGCGTCGGCGCCTCCCTATTCCGAAGCATCCGATGATGCCTCGAAGCGCAAGACGAGGTTGCCAAATGGCCATTGAGCGAAAAGCCGAAACTTCAGGCAAGTCTGCTGCCATCCTCACGCCTGAGGAGGAGGTTACGTTGCGGCGGGTGGCCTTCGGCCAGTCGGACGTAAGAGCCATGCGCGCAAAGGACCTGGCGCGGTTGCGCCACCTGCGCCTGATACAGGACGGCAAGGACGGGCCGTGCCTCACGGTCAGCGGTCGTCAGCGGTTCGACGAACTGCCCAAGGCAATGCTGATGGACAAGGGGCCCAAGGACCTCATGTCGGCGATGGCCAAAGTCTTCAAGGCGAACTGAGGCGGCCCGGCAATACGAAAGGCCCCGTACCTTGCGGCAACGGGGCCCTGTCGCGATTCCGCTCCTGCCGCGCGCCCCAGTACATCCGTGGTGGCGCAGGAAGGAGGGCGGTCGCCGTTGCCGGCGACCGTGATCAGGCGGCGGCTTTGAGGTTTTCCGCCGCCATCTTTCCGCTCCGGCGATCGGCGACCAGCTCGAATTCGACCTTCTGGCCCTCGCTCAGCATGCTCATGCCAGCGCGCTCGACCGCGCTGATGTGCACGAAGGCGTCGGAGCCGCCATTGTCCGGCTGAATGAAGCCGAAGCCCTTCTGAATGTTGAACCACTTCACGGTTCCGGTTGTCGTCGTCATGGGAAAGACCCTTTTACTTTGGATATGCGAGACCATGCTCGCGTCCGCGTTCGAACACGCGGCAGCACGATGGAGCCCGTCGAATTTGCACTGGCTTTCGGGATCAAGTGTCGTGGAGCGGGGCCGCTGAACAATGCCGGCGGGCGCGGACCAAATCAGATGTCCGTGTATCGACAGCCTTCATATGCTCCCTCGTTCGGACACTATCAAGGTCCAAATACAGCGGGTCCTTGCACCGTGCCGAAGGACGGAGGTGCTCATGGAGCCTCATTCCACCCGCGACCCTGTCGATTCCGAGCTACGCGCCGCCGCTGCCTCGTTCGCGCGCCCTTCGGCGGGACAGAGCCTCCTGCAACTCGCCACGTCATTCGGTCC
>CAZPOS010000311.1:0-5341 GCA_964588065.1 uncultured Reyranella sp. | reverse complement strand
CATGAGCGCGAGCTGCCACACCCATTCGCACGGCGCCGGCCATAGCCATGAGCACGGCGCGGCCGCCGCGGCCTCGCCTGCCTACCGGCGCATCCTGTGGATCGCACTGGCGGTGAACCTCGCCATGTTCGTGGTCGAGATCGGCGCCGGCGTGGCCGCGCAGTCGGTCTCGCTGCTGGCCGATTCGCTCGACTTCCTGGGCGATGCGGGCAACTACGGCATCAGCCTGTTCGTGCTGGGCATGGCGATCCATTGGCGCGCCCGTGCCTCGCTCCTGAAGGCGGCCAGCATGGGCGCCTTCGGCCTGTGGATCGCGATCACCACGATCAACCACGCGATGGCGGGTACCGTGCCGGCGGCACCGGTGATGGGGCTGGTCGGTGCGCTGGCGCTCGCCGCCAATTTCGGCGTGGCGCTGCTGCTCTATCGTTGGCGCGACGGCGACAGCAACATGCGCTCGGTCTGGATCTGCACTCGCAACGACGCGATCGGCAATCTGGCCGTGCTGGCCGCCGCCGCGGGCGTGTTCGGGTCGGGGAGCGGCTGGCCGGACTATGTCGTCGCCGCGATCATGTCCGGCCTCGCCCTGGTCGGCGCCTTCCAGGTGACGCGCCATGCCATCGCAGAGCTGCGCCAGTCCCGGGAGACGTCAGTCGAGACGAAGACTCAGGCGGTCGGGAGCTTGTAGCTCTCGAACTGCTTGCGCAGCGCCGTCTTCAGGATCTTGCCGGTGGCGCCGTGCGGGATGGCGTCGATGAACTGCACGTCGTCGGGCATCCACCACTTGGCGATCTTGCCCTCGAGGAACTTCAGCACGTCCGCCTTCTCGAGGGTCGCGTCGGGACGGCGGACGACGATCAGCAGGGGGCGCTCGTCCCACTTCGGGTGGGCGACCCCGATCACCGCGGCCTCGGCGACACCGGGGCAGCCCATGGCGGCGTTTTCCAGATCGATCGAACTGATCCACTCGCCGCCCGACTTGATCACGTCCTTCGAGCGGTCGGTGATGACCACCGAGCCGTCGCTCTCGATCTTGCAGACGTCGCCGGTATGGAACCAGTCGTTCTCGAGGAACTGGCTCTTGCCGTCGCCCTTCATGTAGCCCTTCACGATCCACGGACCGCGCACGACCATGTTGCCCGAGACGCTGCCGTCCAGCGGCAGGTCGTTGCCGGCATCGTCGATGATCTTCATCTCGCAGCCGAAGACCGGGCGGCCCTGCTTGGCGGTGATGGCGAAGCGCTCGGCGTCGGGCAGGTTGCGCTCGCCCCGGTTGAAGCGGGTCAGGGTGCCGAGCGGGCTCATCTCGGTCATGCCCCAGCCCTGGGCGACCTCGACCCCGTGTTCCTTCCAGAAGCGCTCGATCATGGCATAGGGCACGGCCGAGCCGCCGATCAGGGTGCGCTTGACCGAGGACATCCTGAGCTTGTTCTGCTGGCAGTAGTCGAGCAGGGCGAGCCACACGGTCGGCACGCCGGCCGACAGGGTCACCTGTTCCTTGTCGAGCAGCTCGTAGATGCTGGCGCCGTCGAGCTTGAAGCCCGGGAACACCAGCTTGGTGCCGCAGAACGGGCCGGCATAGACGAGGCCCCATGCATTGGCGTGGAACATCGGGACGACGGGAAGGATGGTGGTGTCGGGATCGAGCGCCAGCACCGGGCCCGAGCACATCATCATCGAATGGATCATCGTGGAGCGGTGCGAATAGAGCACGCCCTTGGGATTGCCCGTGGTGCCCGACGTGTAGCAGAGCGACGAGGCGGTCTTCTCGTCGAACTCGGGCCAGGTGAGCGTGCCCGGCTTGTCGGCGATCAGCTCTTCGTAGCAGAGCAGATTCGGAATTTTGGCCGAGGTCGGCATGTGGGCGCGGTCGGTCATGACCACGACGTGCTTCACGGTCTTGAGCTGGTCCCAGACGCCCTCGACGATCGGCACCAGGTTCAGGTCGACGAAGAGGATCTGGTCTTCGGCATGGTTGGCGATGTAGGCGACATGCTCGGGCGCCAGGCGCGGGTTCAGCGTGTGCAGCACGGCGCCGATGCCGGAGATGCCGAAGTAGAGCTCGAAATGGCGGTAGGTGTTCCAGGCGATGGTGCCGACCCGGTCGCCGAGCTTGATCCCCAGCCCCTGCAGGGCTTCGGCCAGCTGCTTGGCGCGCTTCTGCGCATCCCTGTACCCGTAACGGTGGATCGGACCCTCGACGGTCCGTGTCACGATCTCGACCTCGGGATAGGCGGCGGCCGCATAGTCGATGATCTGCGAGATCAGCAGCGGACGGTCTTGCATCAAACCCAGCATGGCGTTTCCTCTGTTACGCGCGCCGCTCGATATGAAGGCTTCTTAGGGTGAGGAGCGGCTTGATGTCCGGTTCTAGACCGAGTCCTTGCCCGCCGGGAAGGCTGACGCGGCCGTCACGGACGGAAAAAGCATCCTGGAGGATGCCCTCGCGCAGGGGATTGGGATTGGCGTCGACCTCGAGCAGGCCGGGCCCGCGCACCGCGGCCAGCAGGTGCAGCGAATGGAGCAGGCCGATCCCGCCGCCCAGGAAGTGCGGGCAGAAGGTACGGCCGGCCGCCAGCGCGGCCCGGGCGACCGGCAGGCAGCCGGAATGGCCGCCCCATTTCGCTGCGTCGGGCTGGATCACGCCGAACAGGCCACTGTCGATGGCTTCCTGGAAGGGCCCGGCGCCGCGCAGGTTCTCGCCGGCGGCGAGCCGGGTCGGCGCCACGGCGGCCACCTGAGTCCATTCGCCGAGCGGCCGGTCGGCCATCAACGGTTCTTCGATCCAGTCCAGCCCGAACTCCGCGAGCTTCGGCGCCATCCGGCAGGCCGCCCGCAGATCCCAGCCCTGGTTGGCGTCGACCATCAGCCGTTCACCCTCCTGCAACTCGGTGGCGACCGGCCGCAGCGAGCCGAGGTCGGTCTCCTCACCGAAGGCCACCTTGATCTTGAAGGCGCGATAGCCGGTGGCGCGCATGCGGCCGACGGTGTCGTAGGCGGCGCGGCCGGGGTTGAGCCCCGAGGCGTAGACGGGCACCGCTGCGTCGTCGCTCCCCCCGAGCGCGCGCCATAACGGCAGCCCACGCTTGCGGGCGCGCAGGTCGTGGATCGCGAGATCGAGGCCGGCCGCCGCGGCGGACAGGGCCCCGGCATCGCCGCTCTGGACCCGCAGCACGTGCAGCGCCCGGTCGATCTCGCCCCACAGTCCGACCGGGTCGTCCAGCGACCGGCCCAGCGCGCGCGGCGCCACGATGTCGGCGAACAGCAGCGCGCGATGCTCGGCGGCGGCGTTGGGGAAGTTGCACCAGATCTCGCCCCAGCCCCGCGCGCCGTCGGAATCCTCGACCCGCACGAACACTGCGGCCCGTTCGGTCATGATGCCGAAGGAAGTTCGGACGGGCTCGGCGATAGGGGTGCGGAAGACGTGCGCTTCGACGCGGGCGAGGGTCGCCCCACTCATGTTCAAGTGTTTCCTCCCAGGCCCCGGCTTTCTGCCGATGGCGCGGGGAAGTCTATTCGTTCGGTTCGCTGAAGGTAAGCCTGTTGGCGAAGGGATCGCCGACTGTGACCGTGCGTGCGCCCCAGGGCTGGTTCTCTAGACCGGGTCGGGCGTAGCGATATTTCTTGTCCGTGAGTTCGCGATGCAAGGCGGCGATGCCCTTGGTCTGGATCGTTATGTGCGAACCGGGCGCGCCGTCGCCGTGATGTTCGCTGAGGTGAATGACGACGCCGGCGCGGGAGATCTGGGCATAAAGCGGGGCATTGTCGTCGAAGCGATGCTCCCAGTCCCAGGTGAAGCCGAGGAAGCCGACGTAGAATTCCTTCGCTTTGGCCACGTCGAAAATGCGCAGGATCGGGACGATGGGGCCCAGGGCGATCACGTCGCTCATTCGGCGGCTTTCGTGTCGGTATTCAGGAGGTCATACGTCCGCTTCTGATAGTCGACCATGTAGTCGGTGTACCAGGTGGTCGCGTACTTCGGCGGCCTGTCCGGGCCGACGGTGGTCGGCACGGCGGCGATCGGCCAGTCGATGCTGTTGTCGCAGAAGAAGGCCAACGCATAGCGTTCGCCGCCGCTTCGATTCACCGCGCAATGCGGCGTGGCAAGGCAGACGTCGTTGGTCCAGCGCCGCAGCATCTGGCCGCCGTTCACCAGGAAGGCCCCGGGCAGGAGGGGCGCCTCGATCCAGTGACCGTCCCGGCTGCGGATCGACAGGCCGGGCACGGCGTTGGGCGCCAGCAGCGTGAGGAAGCTCGTGTCGGTATGCGGGGCAATGCCGAACTCGTCTTCGGCAAGGGCCGGCTGGTTCGGATAGTGCGTCATGCGCAGCTTGTATTGCGGCTCGGCGAAAGGCGCGTCGAAATATGTCGGGGGCAGGTCCAGCGCCCGGGCATAGAGCGGCATCAGCCCGCGGACCAGTCGTTCCATGGTGTCGCAATAGGCGACGACGGTCTCGCGAAAGCCGGGTAGATCCGAAGGCCACCGATTGGCGCTGCGAAAGCGCCGGTCGGCCACGACGTCGGGGTGGTCGGCCGGAAGCTCGCGCGCGACGAAGAAGGCTTCGTTGAGATTGGGCTTGGTGACGGTCTGAACCGTGGAGGTGCGCAGCGTGTCGCCGCGCATCGGCAGGTAGCCGACATTGTGCTTGTCGATCCTGACCGCCATCTTGCGATCGAGCGGCAGGGCATGGAACCGTGCGGCCTGATGGAAAGTCTCGCGGATCAGGTCCGCCGGGACGCCGTGATTGACGATGAAATAGAAGCCGATTTCCGTCAGCGCCGTGCGCAGCTCTTCGGCGGCTCGCTCGATGCCGCCGGGTTCGCCCGCTAGAGAGGGGCCGAGGTCGATGACCGGTATGGCATCGGCACGCGGGCTCATTCGGCGGCCTGCTGGGCTCCCTGGTTGAGCACGTCGTAGTTCCGCTTCAGGTACCAGGTCATGTAGTCGCTGTACCAGGTCGTGGGATATTTCGGCGGCCTGTCGGGGCCGACCGTGGTCGGCACGGCGGCGACCGGCCAGTCGATGCCGCTGTCGCAGAAGAAGGGGAGCGCATAGCGCGCGCCGCTGGTCTTGTTGATGGCACGGTGCGGCGTCGCCAGGAACGTGTCGTTGGTGTAGCGCTGCAGCATCTGGCCGCCGTTCACGACATAGGCATTGTCGATCGCCGGCATGTCGATCCATGTGCCGCTCTGGCTGCGGATCGACAGGCCCTGCACCGCGTTCGGCGCCAGCAGGGTGAGGAAGCTGGTGTCGGTATGCGGTGCCAGGCCGAACTCGTCGTCGATCGGCCCCTCCTGCGGGGGATAGTGCGTCATGCGCATCGAGAACATCGGCTCGGCG
>CAZPOS010000310.1:0-5418 GCA_964588065.1 uncultured Reyranella sp. | reverse complement strand
GCGGAAACGCGGTTTCGATCTCGCGTTTCAGGGCGAAGGACAGCTCGGAAACCGAGAATTCCGGGACGTTGCTCGGGGCAGCGGGGGCGTCGGGGTTATCCATGTCGGCCGAACCTAGCCGCTTGTGCCGCCGGCGCAAACTGTGGTCAAAGCCTCGCCATGCGAATCCTCGTGGTGGGCGGCGGCGGCCGCGAACATGCGCTGTGCTGGGCGATTTCAGCCTCCCCGCTCTGCACAAAGCTCTACTGCGCGCCGGGCAATGCCGGCATCGCGCAAGTTGCCGAATGCGTCGATGTCGGGGCCGAGGACATCCCGGGCCAGGTGGCGCTGGCTGAGCGGCTCGCGATCGATTTCGTGGTGATCGCGCCCGACGCGCCGCTTGTCGCCGGCATGGCCGACGCCTTCGCCGAGGCCGGCATCAAGGCCTGGGGGCCGTCCAAGGCCGCCGCCCGCATCGAAGGCTCCAAGAGCTTCACCAAGGAGCTCTGCCGCGCCAACGACATCCCGACCGCCGACTATGAGCGCTTCACCGAGGTCGGCCCGGCCGAGGCCTATGTGAGGTCCCAGCCCCTGCCTATCGTCATCAAGGCCGACGGACTCGCGGCCGGCAAGGGCGTGATCATCGCCGAGACGGTGGACCAGGCGATCGAGGCGGTGCGCGACATGCTCTCGGGCAACCGCTTCGGCGCCGCCGGCGCCTCGGTGGTGATCGAGGAATTCATGCAAGGGGAAGAAGCGAGCTTCTTCGCCCTGACCGACGGCGAGCATGTCCTGCCGCTGGTCGGCGCGCAGGACCACAAGCGCGCCTTCGACGGCGACAAGGGCCCCAACACCGGCGGCATGGGCGCCTACTCGCCCGCGCCGGTGTTCGACGCCGCCATGCAGCAGCGCACGATGGACGAGATCGTGCTGCCCACCGTGCGGGCGCTGGCGAAGGCCGGCACGCCGTTCCGGGGCGTGCTCTATGCCGGCCTGATGATCGACGCCAAGGGCCCGCGGCTGGTCGAGTACAATTGCCGCTTCGGCGATCCCGAGACCCAGGTCCTGATGATGCGGCTGAAGTCCGACATCGTGCCGGCCCTGCTGGCCAGCGCCGAGGGCGGGCTGAAGCATCTGGACCTGCGCTGGTCGCCCGACTCCGCCGTCACCGTGATCATGGCCACGAAGGGCTACCCCGACTCCTACCCCAAGGGCAGCGAGATCCGCGGGCTGGACGAGGCGGCCAAGGTCGAGGGCGTGCAGATCTTCCACGCCGGCACCAAGGCCGGGCCTGACGGGAAGATCCTCGCCAATGGCGGCCGGGTCCTCAACGTCAGCGCCATGGCCCCCACCGTCGAGGAAGCCCGCGCCCGCGCCTACCGCGCGATCGACCTGATCGACTGGCCCGAGGGCTTCTACCGCAAGGACATCGCCTGGCGGGCGCTCAAGAGCTGATCAATCATGCAGGATCGACCGTCTGAAGCTGCTTCAGGCCTTGGTCGCAGCCCTGCCGTCGACGGGCGAATGGGGCAGCCGAGGGGGCAGTTTACCCCTTGCGCGAGGGGATTTCAGCGGGCGTTGGGGTCGTAAGGCGTTGCCGGCAGCCCCGTCTGCATTTCGCCACTCCCACGACCATAGCCTTGGTATCGGCTGTCCTTGGGAATGCCTTCGCAGCCGGTCGAACCGGCCAAAGCTGCGAGCAAGAGCGCGACGACAGGAAACGCTGCCTTCATGCTCCGCCACCCCGCTTGCCTCCTCGGGCTGGATGCCGGGCTCGCGACGCCGCGCTGATCCACCAGCAGGTCACGAAGCTGCCGGAGCTGGCATTTCCTGCATGACCCCATCGGGTGAAAGCTATCATCCCGCCATGTCAGCGGAAAGGATGATCGCGGATATGGCTTCCGCTGTCTGTCGCCGCTGGAAGCTGACATGCGCCCTCCCCCGGAGACGGGGGCGGCAGAATCCTCTAGTTTCCCGCCATGCCTGACGCCCTCTCCGAGTCCCAGCGCCTGCTGGCCCAGCTTCGCTTTCCCTGCGGCGACGTGCCGGAACCCGGCGACATCAAGAACGTCGCCCCGGGCATCTTCTGGCTGCGCATGCCGCTGCCGTTCCAGCTCAACCACATCAACCTGTGGCTGATCGAGGAAAAGGACGGCTGGACGATCGTCGACACCGGGATCAATTCGCAGGACACGCGAACCCTGTGGGAGAAGATTTTCGCCGAGAAGCTCCAGGGCAAGCCGGTGGTGCGGGTGATCGGCACGCATCTCCATCCCGACCATATCGGCCTCGCGGGCTGGCTGTGCGAGCGCTGGAACGCGCCGCTCTATATGACGCTGGGCGAGTACATGAGCGCTCAGGCCGCGCGCAACGACTTCGTCGAGAGCGAGGAGACGCGCGCCGCCCACGTCGCGCGCAACGGCGTGCCGGCCGATCGCATCCCCAACTTCCACCGCCACAAGGGCGGCTACGCCAAGGGCGTCGTGCCGCTGCCGACCGCCTTCCGCCGCATGATCCATGCGCACCCGATCACCATCGGCGGCCATCGCTGGGACGTCATCGTCGGCCGCGGCCATGCGCCCGAGCATGCCTCGCTGTGGTGCCCCGAACTCAACGTGATGATCGCCGGCGACCAGGTGCTGCCCAAGATCAGCACCAATGTCGGCGTGTGGCCCAACGAGCCGCTGGCCGATGCGCTGACCTGGTTTCTCGACGGCTTCTCGCGTTTCCGCCGCCTGCCCGCCGACGCGCTGGTGCTGCCGAGCCACGGCTTCCCCTTCATCGGGCTGCACATGCGCCTCGACCAGCTCGTCGCCCATCACGATGCGCGGCTGAACGACATGGAGCGGGCGATCGCCGCCCGGGGCCCCGAGGGAGCGACCGGCTGGGACATGGTCCCGATCCTGTTCCCGCGCCATCTCGACAACAACCAGATCGTCTTCGCCTTCGGCGAGACCCTGGCGCACCTCCATTGCCTGGAAACGCGCGCGCGCGTGAAGCGGGTCGTGGTCGACGGCGTGCATCGCTTCGTGGCCCTGGCCGATCTCGGCACCCTGCCCCCGGCCGACGATACCGACGGCGTGGTCATGGACATCGGTCCGACCTGACGAAGGCCAGATCCTCAAACGATGCGCGTCGACCTTTTCGATTTTGCGCTGCCGGACGATCTGATCGCCCAGCGGCCTGTTTCCCCGCGCGACTCCGCGCGCCTGCTCGACGTCACGGGCGACACGCTGCACGACCGCACGGTGCGGTCGCTGCCCGGCCTGCTGCGGCGCGGCGACCTGCTGGTCTTCAACGACACCAGGGTCATCCCCGCGCGGCTCCGGGGTGTGCGTCCGGGTCAGGGCATCCGCCAGGACGTGGCGGTGGAGGCGCTGCTGATCCGCGACCTCGGCAGCCGGCGCTGGCGCGCCTTTGCCCGCCCGGGAAAGCGCCTGAGGCCAGGCGATACGCTGGTCTTCCCGGGCCTGCGCGCGCGGGTCGAATCCAAGGAGGAGGACGGCTCGCTGGTGCTGGCCTTCGACCAGGAGGGTCACGCCTTTCTCACTGCCCTCGAACAGGAAGGCACGGTACCTCTCCCGCCCTACATTCGCGGCGGCACCGCCGACGCGCAGGATCGCAAGGACTATCAGACGCTGTTCGCCAAGCATGACGGTTCCGTGGCCGCCCCAACCGCTGGCCTGCATTTCACGCCCGAGCTGATGGCGGCCCTCGCCGACGCCGGCATCTCGACGGCGGGCGTCACGCTGCATGTCGGAGCGGGCACCTTCCAGCCGGTGCGCGTCGACGACACCGACGCGCACACGATGCATGCCGAGTGGGGCGAGGTCTCGGAAGCCACGGCCCGCGCCATCGAGGCGACGCGCATCCTGGGCGGTCGCATCGTCTCGATCGGCACGACCTCGCTTCGCCTGCTCGAAACCGTGGCGCGCGAGCATGACGGCGCCCTGAAGCCGTGGAGCGGCGAGACCGACATCTTCATCACCCCGGGCTTCCGGTTCCGCGCGGTCGACCTGCTGCTGACCAACTTCCACCTGCCGCGTTCGACCCTGTTCATGCTGGTCTCCGCCTTCGCCGGCCTCGACCGCATGAAACAGGCCTACGAGCATGCCGTCGCCGCGCGATACCGCTTCTATTCCTACGGCGATTGTTGTCTGTTGCGCCGATGAGCCTTTCCTACGAGCTGCTGGACAGCGACGGCGCGGCACGGCGCGGCCGCATCACGACCGCGCACGGCACGATCGAGACGCCGGCCTTCATGCCGGTCGGCACGGCGGGCACGGTGAAGGCGATGCTGCCGCAATCGGTCGCCGAGACCGGGGCCCAGATCGTGCTGGGCAACACCTTCCACCTCATGTTGCGGCCGGGCGCCGAGCGCGTCGCGGCCCTGGGCGGCCTGCACAAGTTCATGAACTGGCCGGGCCCGATCCTGACCGATTCCGGCGGCTTCCAGGTGATGTCGCTCAAGGAGCTGCGCAAGCTCGATCCCGACGGCGTCACCTTCCGCTCTCCCAAGGACGGCTCGCAGCACCGGCTGACGCCCGAAATCTCGATCGAGATCCAGCGCCTGCTCGACGCCGACATCACCATGTCGTTCGACGAATGCACCAGCTGGCCGGTCGAGGAACCGGAAGCCGCCTTCTCGATGCGGCTGTCGATGAAGTGGGCCGCACGCGGCCGCAAGGCCTTCACCGAGCGGCCGGGCTACGGCCTGTTCGGCATCGTGCAGGGAAGCACCTTCCCCGAGCTGCGGGCGGAAAGCGCGAAGGCGCTGGTCGACATCGGCTTCGACGGCTATGCGGTCGGCGGCCTCGCCGTGGGCGAAGGCCAGGAGCTGATGTTCGGCACGCTCGACTACACGGTGCCGATGCTGCCGGCCGACCGACCGCGCTACCTGATGGGGGTCGGCCGCCCCGGCGACATCGTGGGCGCGGTGAAGCGCGGCATCGACATGTTCGACTGCGTGATGCCCACGCGCGCCGGCCGCACGGCGCAGGCCTTCACGCGGCGCGGCGAACTCAACATGCGCAATGCCCGGCATCGCGACGATCCGCGTCCGATCGACGAGCAGTGCGGCTGCCCCGCCTGCAAACACCATAGCCGCGCCTATCTGCATCACCTGATCCGCGCCGACGAGATCCTGGGCGCGATGCTGCTCACCTGGCACAATCTCCACTACTACCAGGACGTGATGCGCGGGCTGCGCGGCGCCATCGAGAGCAAGAGCCTGGACTCCTGGATCGCCGCGTTCGAGAGCGACCAGGCGCTGGGCGACATTCCACCCCTCTAGCGGAGCGCACCCATGCCGAACGAGGCCCTGATCGTCGTCGACATGCAGAAAGATTTCTGCGAGGGCGGCGCGCTGGCTGTCGCCGGCGGCAATGCCATCGTGCCGCTGGTCAATCGCCTGATCGCGCGCCACGACCATGTCGTGCT
>CAZPOS010000309.1:0-5511 GCA_964588065.1 uncultured Reyranella sp. | reverse complement strand
CACTGCTGCCTCCCGTAGGAGTCTGGGCCGTGTCTCAGTCCCAGTGTGGCTGATCGTCCTCTCAGACCAGCTAACGATCGTCGCCTTGGTGGGCCATTACCCCACCAACTAGCTAATCGTACGCGGACTCATCTTTTGGCGATAAATCTTTATCCCGTAGGAACCATCCGGTATTAGCTCCAGTTTCCCGGAGTTATTCCGAACCAAAAGGCAGATATCCACGCGTTACTCACCCGTGCGCCACTGCTGTATTGCTACAACCGTTCGACTTGCATGTGTTAAGCCTGCCGCCAGCGTTCGTTCTGAGCCAGGATCAAACTCTCAAGTTTAACGGGCTCTCAATCGTTCCGAAGAACAACGAGAGCCAAGATCCCGTCACTAATTACTCTATCCAACTTAACGTCGAATTTCCGAACTAGCGACGACGAAAACATTCCGTGCCGAAGCACTTCATGATCGCCGCCGCCGGCGTATCCCTTTCCAAACATACGATGCATAGAACGCACGACCCTCGGGTCGAGACCTCCGACGAACGCTGCACCCGCTGGATCCTTCGATCCCCGCGCCTCACTCTCTGAAGCGCTTTCGGCCGCCCCGCTCGTCGTCGGGAGCCGGGCTTATATGGGGGCCCCTTCAGACCGTCAACACGAATCTGAAAGAAAAAAGATCCACACCCCGGAGGACGCCGCCTTCCGGCTGGTGCGGGGCTCGCATCCATCGAGACCGGCCATCGAAATGTAGGCAGTCCTGTCCCCTGCGCAAGGGCACCCAGCCCCTGATTCGCATGCTGCAGGCGCGAACAGGGGCCATGGGGCAGCGCCTCCGGCGCCCGCCGGGAGGGTGCGACTCCGGCTGCGAATATTTCGTTTATTTCGGATATTTCGTTTATTGGCCCGGATTCCGGCTGGCGACAGGCCCGCCACCCCGGTCCATCGATCCCGCAGCCCTTCTACAGCGCGGCCTCGATCGCCGCGGTGATCTCGCTGGAAACCGGCCGGACGCGGCTCGGCCAGGCGCCCTGGAGGCTGCCCTCCTTGCCGATCAGGTACTTGTGGAAATTCCAGCGCGGGGCCGCCCCCTCGCCCGCTTCCGAGACGATCCACCTGTAGAGCTCGTGGGCTTCGGAGCCGATCACCTTCTGCTTCGCGGTCATCGGGAAGGTCACGTCGTAGACCGATTCGCAGAACTTCGCGATCTCGCCGTCGCTGCGCGGCTCCTGCTCGCCAAAGTCGTGGGAGGGCACGCCCAGCACCACCAGGCCGCGCGGACCGTAGGTCTCGTGCAGGGCCTGGAGGTCGGTGTATTGCGGCGTGAACCCGCAATAGGAGGCGACGTTCACCAGCAGGATCGGCCGCCCGGCCAGGACCTTCAACTCCAGCGGCTTGCCGTCGATCGCGGTGAAGCTGAAATCGTGCGCGCCCATCCCAGGCCTCCTTTCAGGGTTCGTCGTCGTAGCGCTGCTCGCGCCATGGATCGCCATAGTTGTGATAGCCGCGCGTCTCCCAGAAGCCCGGCTTGTCGAACACCGAGAATTCGATGCGCTTGATCCACTTGGCGCTCTTCCAGAAGTAGAGCTTCGGGATCACAACCCTGAGTGGCCCGCCATGCTCGCGGCTGATCGGCACGCCGTTCCAGCTCCAGGCCAGGAGGACGTCGTCCGCGGCGAAGTCGGCCAGCGGCACGTTCGTCTTGTAGGTGTCGTAGGAATGGAAGATCACGTGCTGCGCCGCAGGCTTCGGCTTCACCAGCGCGATCAGGTCGCGGGCGCTTACGCCTTGCCATCTGTTGTCATAGCGCGACCAGGCGGTGACGCAGTGAATGTCGGTCGTGAACTCGCTTCTCGGCAGCGCCTTGAACTCGTCCCACTTCAGGGTTGCAGGGGCTTCGACGTCGCCGTCGACGAAAAGGCGCCAGGCATGCGTGGGAATCTCCGGCTTGATGCCGAGGTCGAGGACCGGCCAGGTCTCGACCAGGCGCTGCCCCGGGGGCAGGCGTTCCGTCGGCGCCGCCGTCGTGCCGGTCAGCAGGCGGCCTTCCTCGGCCCATTTCTGCTTGCTGTCGACCAGCTTGCCCTTGATCTCACCCGACAGGGTGACGTCGTCGTCGGCCATGAAACCCCTCAGATGCTGCGACCCGCTTTCTCCCAATATGGCGCGCGCAGCTTGCGTTTGAAGATCTTGCCCGAATCCTCGCGCGGCAGCGCCGCGCTCAACTCGACGACCTTGGGCACCTTGTAGCGCGCCAGATGCTCGGCGAGATAGGCGCGCACGGCGGCGGCATCGAGGATGGCGTCGGCGGCCGGCTCGACATGGGCGCAGATCTGCTCGCCGAACTCCTCGTCGGGGATGCCGAACACGGCGCAGTCGCGCACGCCGGGCATCTGGATCAGCACGCCCTCGATCTCCGCGGGGTAGATGTTCACCCCGCCCGAGATGATCATGTCGCGCTTGCGGTCGCACAGGAACAGGTAGCCCTCGGCATCGACATAGCCCACGTCTCCCACCGTCACGAGGTCGCCGAGCGCGATCTCGCGACGCTTGGCATCGTCGTTGTTGTAGGTGAACTCCGACAGGTGGGGACCGCGCAGGTAGATCTCGCCGACTTCCCCCTGTTTCACGTCCCGCCCCTCCTCGTCGACGATCCGCAGGATGCCGCCGGGCACCGGCCGCCCGACCGTGCCCGGCTTGCGCAGCGCCTCTTCGGAACCGTGCCAGACAACGACACCGGTTTCCGTCGCACCGTAATATTCGTAGATGACCGGCCCCCACCATTCGATCATCTGGCGCTTCACCGCCGGCGCGCAGGGCGCGGCGCCATGGCTGACGAAGGCGAGCGACGAGACCGCGTAGCGTGCGCGGACCTCCGCCGGCAGCCGCAGCAGGCGCACGAACATGGTCGGCACGATGTGCATGTGGGTGATCCCATGCCGAGCGATCAGGCGCAGCATGTCCTCGGCCTCGAAGCGCGGTTGCAGCACCATGTGCAGGCCAAGCCGCGCACTCGCCATGCCGTAGGCGGCCGGGGCGGAATGATACATCGGGCCGTTCATCAGCACGACGATCGACGGGTCGGGCTTCAGTCCCCAGAAGAGAGCGGCTTCCTGGGCGCCCGCCGCCTGCTGTGCGGGCGTGCTCGGCTGGCGCCGCACGCCCTTCGGCCGTCCCGTCGTGCCGGAGGTATAGATCATGCTGCCGCGCGAGGGCCGCGGCGGCTCGGTGCGCGGTGCCGACGCCGCGACGAACGCGTCCCAGGAAGCAGCCCCGGCCGGCACGCGCCGCTTTTCGTCCGGCACCGCATAGGCAGCGGCGATCTCGTCTGGCGTTGGAACGGCCAACACCGTCACGCCTTCGGGCACCCCGCCGGCGATCTGGGCCAGCAGGTCCGTGTGCGCGACCAGCACGCTCGCGCCGCTGTCGCGCAGGATGTAGTTCGCCTCCTCGGGCGTGAAGTGCCAGTTGATCGGCACCGCATAGGCGCCGATCTGACTCGCGGCCATGTTCACTTCGAAGGTCGCGAAGTCGTTGCGCAGCATCAGGGCGACGCTGCCGTTCTCGCCCACCCCCAGCGCTTCCAGGCCGCCGGCCGCGCGCGCGGCATTGGCCTGGATGTCGGCCCAGCTCCGGAATCGTTCGCCCGCTGTAACGCCTGCCGTCATCGCTTCTTCCCCGTCTTTCCCGGCGCCGTCAGGGCGCCCTTGAACATCAGGGCGCCGTGGTAGCCGGCCAACGTCCGGATATCGGGCCCGTGATCCAGCATGCCCGCCTGCTTCAGCATCACCAGCCCGTGCGTGGCCGCCCACATCGACCAGCCGAACAGAACCGGATCGGCGTCGATCAATCCGCCCTTCACCATGTCCTCGGCCTGGCGGGTCACGAAACCGCGGGCCCGCTTCGACTCGCGCATCAGGTCGGGATGCTCGTCGCTGATCGGCTGGTCGATCTCGAACATGATGCGATAGGCATGCGGATGCTCGTCGGCGAAACGCAGATAGGCGTCGCCCACGCGGCGCGCCCGGTCCAGCGGCTCGCCGCCCCACGCCGCCGCGGCTTCGAGCGCGTCGGCGAAACGGGAGAAAGCCTCGGCCCGCACGGTCGCCAGGATGTCGGCCTTGTCCTTGAAGTAGCGGTAGGGCGTCTTGGGACTGCAGCCCAGCGCCTCGGCCAGCTGGCGCATGGTGACGCCCTCATAGCCGAAGCGGGCGAACCGCTCGGTGGCGACCCGGCACAGCGCGGCCCGGAAATCGGCAATGTCCTGTTCGGTCAGATAGCGGGGCATCGAAAGGCTTTCATACACACTGTGTACGAAAAACCCACCGCGCGGTCAAACCCCGTCGTCCGTCAGGCCGTCTCGGCGAACAGCTCGCGGCCGATCAGCATGCGGCGGATTTCGCTGGTGCCGGCGCCGATCTCGTAGAGCTTGGCGTCGCGCAGCAGGCGGCCGGTCGGATAGTCGTTGATGTAGCCGTTGCCGCCCAGCAGCTGGATGGCGTCGAGCGCGACCATCGTGGCCTTCTCGGCGGCATAGAGGATCGCACCGGCCGAGTCCTTGCGCGTGGTCTGGCCGCGGTCGCAGGCCTTGGCGACGGCATACACATAGGCTTTGCAGGCATTCATCGTCGTGTACATGTCGGCGAGCTTGCCCTGCACCAGCTGGAACTCGCCGATCGCCTGGCCGAACTGCTTGCGCTCGTGGACATAGGGCACGACGATGTCCATCGCCGCCTGCATGATGCCGATGGGGCCCGCCGCCAGCACGGCGCGCTCGTAGTCGAGGCCGCTCATCAGCACGTTGACGCCCTTGCCCACAGCGCCCAGCACGTTCTCCTCGGGAATCTCGCAATCCTCGAAGACCAACTCGCCGGTCGAGGAGCCGCGCATGCCCATCTTGTCGAGCTTCTGGGCGACCTTGAAGCCCTTGCGGTCGGTCTCGACGATGAAGGTGGTGATGCCGCGCGGGCCGGCCGCCGGATCGGTCTTGGCGTAGACCACGATCAACTGCGCGTCGGGGCTGTTGGTGATCCACATCTTCGTGCCGTTCAGCACGTAGCGGTCGCCCTTCTTCTCGGCCCGCAGCTTCATCGACACGACGTCGGAGCCCGCGCCCGTCTCGCTCATGGCGAGGCTGCCGACATGCTCGCCGGAGATCAGCCTGGGCAGGAAGCGCTTCTTCTGCTCGTCGGTGCCGGTGCGGCGGATCTGGTTCACGCAAAGGTTCGAGTGGGCGCCGTAGCTCAGGCCGACGGACGCCGAGGCGCGGCTTACCTCCTCCATCGCCACCACATGCTCGAGATAGCCGAGGCCGAGACCGCCGTACTCCTCCTCGACGGTCACGCCGTGCAGGCCGAGCTCGCCCATCCGGGGCCAGAGGTCGCGCGGGAAGGTGTTGGTCTGGTCGATCTCCGCGGCGAGCGGGGCGATCTGGTCGGCGGCGAACCTGGCGGTCGTGTCGCGGATCATATCCGCCGACTCGCCGAGGCCGAATTCGAGGTTGGGTCCGGTGTTCGGGATCATG
>CAZPOS010000308.1:0-5515 GCA_964588065.1 uncultured Reyranella sp. | reverse complement strand
ACGGCGTGAACAGCGCGCCCTCGCGCACGATGAAGATGTTGCTGCCCAGGCCCTCCGCGAGGTTGCCGTTCTCGTCGAGCAGGATCGGCCAGGCGTCGGGATTGAGCGCCTTGATCGGCTTCTCGGCCATGATCATGTTCAGATAGTTGTGCGTCTTGGCGCGCGGCGAGAGCATCGAGGGCGCGATGCGACGGGCCGTGGTGGTCATCGCCTCGGCGCCCTCGCGATAGAGCTTGCCGCGCTTGGCGAGCGGCAGAGGGGTCATCTCGATCACGACCTGCGGGCCGACATTTTCCCAGCCCTCGTCGCCCACGGCATCTACCCCGCGGCTGACCCGCTGACCCAGCCACCAGTCGCCGACCTCGGCGCGCAGATGTTCGTTGCGCGCCACGACCTCCTCGCTGTGCGCGATCATCTCCTTCGGCGACAGGCCGGGATCGATCTGCAGGTAGCGCAGCGAGCGGTAGAAGCGGTCGATATGCTCCTTCAGTCGGAACGGCACGCCGTTGAAGGTGCGGGTCATGTCGAAGGCACCGTCGCCGTACTTCCAGCTGCGGTCGCGGAACGGGATCATCACCTGGTTCTCCGGCACGAACTTGCCGTTGAACCAGGCGATGCGTTGATTGCTGAGCTGTTGTGCCATGATGTCCTCCTGATCAGTTGACTTCTTGAAGTGCGAAGGCCGCGTCGCGGGTGGAAGGGCGGCGGCGCCTGCTGACGGTCGCCGGGGCCGCCGGCGCGATGTTGCCGTTCTCGTCGGCAAGGCCCGCCACGTAGGAAAGGGCGCGGCGGATGTCGTTCTCCATCTCCTTCCGCGCGGCTCCGGCATCGCCCGCCTGCAGCGCATCGATCAGGCGCTGCCGTCCGGCGGGTCCACGGGACGAAGAAATGAAGTCGGGGTAGAGGAGGTTCATGTAAGGGCCCGTCTGCAGCCACAGCCCCTCGATCAGACGCAACAAGGTGGGCTGCGCGGCCGCCGCATAGACGGCGAAATGGAACTCTCGGACTTTCTGGCGATCGGTGGCGCCGTCGCCGCGCGTCCGGGCCATCAGGATCTCGCGCGCGGCGCGGCGGATGTCGGCGATCTGGGAGCGCGAGGCGGCGAGGGCCGCCTTGGCGGCGGCCAGCCCTTCGAGTTCCATCCGGATGTCGCGCAGTTCGAGGACCTTGTCGCGGGTCATCAGCGGGACGCGCACCGACCGGTTGGGGTTCATCTCGAACGCGCCCTCGGCCACGAGGCGGCGCAATGCCTCGCGCACCGGCGTCAGGCTGACGCCCAGCACGCCGGCCACATAGCGGAAGGTGACCTTCTGGCCGGGCGCGAAGCGGCCCATCGTCAGCGCCTCGCGCAGCGAAGTGTACACCTGCTGGCGGAGCGAGGTGTCGGCGGCATCCGGCGGGATGGCTATGCGCGGCATCGGTTCCGAAGCTTAGCCCAGGTCCGGGAGATTTGTGATCACAAAATTCATTGCCGGGGTGGAAGGCGGCCGCTAGGCTTACCTCGATTTGTGATCACATTATTTTTCCGCGCACCTCGGTCGCGGGCATCGTTCTTGCTGGGTGAGGGACATGCGCTCCTACGCGAAATCGATTGCACTCTATGAGAAGACCCGCAAGCATCTGGCCGGTGGCGTCAGCAGCAACGTGCGCTACGCCAGCGTGCCCGTGCCGCTGTTCTTCGAGCGAGGGGAAGGCGCCCGGCTCTACGACGTCGACGGCAACGTGCACATCGATTACGTGCTGGGCAACGGGCCGGCCATTCTGGGGCACGCGCCCAAGACGGTGATCGAGGCGGTGGCCGCCTCGCTGGGCGAGGGCCAGCTCTTCGCCGCCCAGAATACCCGCGAGACCGAACTGGCCGAACGGCTGTCGGGCCTGCTGCCCAGCGCCGAAGTCGTGCGCTTCACCACCTCGGGCACGGAAGCCGTGCTGATGGCCTTCCGTCTCGCGCGCGCCTTCACCGGCCGCGAGAAGATCCTGAAGTTCGAGGGCCACTATCACGGCTGGAGCGACCAGGCCTTCATCAGCGCCCGGCCGCCGCTGAACGAGGCGGGGCCGGCGAGTGCGCCGGTGCCGGTCGCCGGTTCGCCCGGCATGCCGGCCAGCGTCCTGGGAGACGTCGCCGTCTGCACCTGGAACGATCTCGACCTGCTGGAGCAGACGCTGGACCGTCATCGCGGCGAGATCGCCGGCGTGATCATGGAGCCGGTCATGGTGAATGGCGGCGCGATCCCGCCGGCGCCGGGCTATCTCGAAGGCGTTCGCGCGCTTTGCGACAGGCACGGCGCGCTGTTCATCTGCGACGAGGTCATCACCGGGTTCCGGGTCGGCCTGCGCGGCGCCCAGGGCAAGTACGGCGTGAAGGCCGACCTCAGCATCTATGCCAAGGCGGTTGCGGCGGGATTTCCGCTGGCCATGGTCGGCGGCCGGCGCGACATCATGGATACGCTGCTCGACAAGGGCGTGATGCACGGGGGGACCTACAACGGCAACGTCCAGAGCATGGCGGCGTCGCTGGCGGCCCTGGACGTGCTGGAGGCGAATGACGGCGCGGCCTATCGCGATCTGGAGGCAAGGGGAACGGAGCTCATGCAGGGCCTCGCCTCGCTGGCGACGAAGCACAAGCTGCCGATCCGCGTGCAGGGCATGCCGGCGATCTTCCAGACCTTCTTCACGTCGGGTCCGGCGCCGCGCAACTATCGCGACTCCGCGGCCTGCGACCGCGATGCCATGCTGGCCTTCCACGCCGCCCTCCAGGAGGAGGGCGTGCGGCCGCAGCAGGCCGGCAAGTGGTTCCTCTCGACGGCGCACGACAAGCCGGTCATCGAGGAGACGCTGGCGGCCGCCGACCGCGCCATGGCCAAGCTGGCCCGCGCCTAGATGTCGGACATCCGTCTCGAAGGCGTGACCAAGCGCTACGGCGCCTTCGCGGCGGCCGACCAGGTCGACCTATCGGTGACGCAGGGCGAGTTCGTCACCATCCTCGGGCCGAGCGGTTCGGGCAAGACGACGCTGCTGTCGCTGATCGCCGGGCTCAACCGGCCGACCTCGGGGCGCATCTTCATCGGCGGCCGCGACGTCACCGACGCGACGGCGCAGGAGCGCAACATCGGCCTGGTGTTCCAGTCCTACGCGCTGTTCCCGCACATGACGGTGCTGGAGAACGTGCTGTTCCCGCTGGGCGTCCGCAAGATCGGCGGCGCCGAGGCCGACCGGCTGGCCCGCGACGCGCTGAAGCTGGTCCGCCTGGACGGTCTGGAGGCGCGCCGCCCGTCGCAGCTTTCCGGCGGTCAGCAGCAGCGCGTGGCGCTGGCGCGCGCCGTCGTCTTCAAGCCCGACATCCTGCTGCTCGACGAACCGCTGGGCGCGCTCGACCGCAAGCTGCGCGAGGAGCTGCAGGTCGAACTGAAGCAGTTGCAGCGATCGCTGGGCGTGACGACCCTGCTCGTGACCCACGACCAGGAGGAAGCGCTGTCGCTCTCCGACCGGATCATGGTGCTGGACAAGGGGCGCACGCAGCAGGTCGCGGCACCGGCGGAAGCCTATCTCAAGCCTGCCAATCGTTTCGTCGCGGAGTTCCTGGGCATTGCCAACTTCGTCTCCCTGCCGGATGGCCGGCAAGGCGTGGTGCGCCCCGAGCGTGTGCGGCTGGCGGCTCCCGGACAGGGCAACTCCGCGAGGGTCGTCGAGGCGATCTATCTCGGGCAGATGGTGCGCTACCACCTCGCCCTCGACGACAATCAATCGGTCGTGGCGTCCGTGCCGTTCCTCGGCACGGCGCATGCGCCCGGAGAGCGTGTGAGCGTTTCGTGGGAAGCGGCCGATGTCTGGCCGGTAACATAAAGGGGATCGAGATGAAGAGACGTACATTCGTCGGTGCCGCCGCTGCCCTGCCGGCCGTCGGCCTCCTGTCCGGAACGGCGCGGGCGCAGGTGAAGGAAATCCGCATGATCGAGTCCGGCGGCAAGTCCGGCGATTCGATCGAGGTGGGCTATATCGAGCCCTTCACCAAGAAGACCGGCATCAAGGTGATCCGCGAGAGCCCCAACTCGCTGGGCAAGCTGCGCGCCCTGGTCGAGAGCGGCCAGACCAGCACGGTGCTGATGGAGCTCGGCTCGGGCACGCTGGTGCAGGCCAGGAACCTCAAGCTGATCGAGCCGATCGACTGGGCCGCCGTCAATCCGGCGCCGATGTTCCCCGAAGCCAGGAACGAGTATGGATTCGGCTATCAGTACTTCTCGACCATCATGGCCTGGCGGGCCGGCGCCAAGGCACCCAAGAACTGGGCCGAGTTCTTCGACACCAAGGCGTTCCCGGGCAAGCGCTGCCTGCCGGATTTCCCGCATTACAGCCTGCCGTTCGCCGTCATGGCGACGGGCGTGCCGGCCGACAAGCTGTTCCCGCTCGATGTCGAGACCGGCTTCAAGAAGCTGAACGAGATCAAGAAGGACATCGCCGTCTGGTGGAAGGCGGGTGCGCAGCCGCCGCAGCTCATGAAGGACAACGAGGTCCAGTACGTGATCTGCTGGTCGGGCCGCGTCGTCGGCGATCCCGCCTTCGGCTGCAACTTCGAGGGCGGCATGGCCGACCTGTCCTACTTCTCGATCGTCAAGGGCTCGAAGCCCGAGGATCGGGCCGCCGCCTACAAGCTGATGTACGAGATGTCGCTGCCCGCCAACCAGGCCAAGGCGGCGACGGTGGTTTCCTACACCGGCCCGAGCCCGGAGCTCGATGCGCTGCTGCCCAAGGACAAGCTGTCGGAGTTTCCGTCCAGCAAGCAGAACAAGGCCGTCCAGTGGTTCCAGAACGCCGAATGGTGGGCGGCCAACGGCGAGGCCGTGAACAAGAAGTGGGAAGCCTTCAAGCTCGGCCTGTGATCAAGCTTTTCGCCGGGGGCGCGCCATTCCGGTGGCGCGTCTTTCATCATCACGATCGCGCCACCGGAATGGCGCGCCCCCAGCAATGACATGAACGAATGACACGGACGAACCGCCTCGAAGGTTTCGGATTCATCGCACCCTTGCTGGTGCTGATGGTCGTCGCCTTCAACGCGCCCATCGTCTACATGCTGGGCCTCGCCTTCTGGGAGAAGGGGCGGGGCTTCACGCTCGAGTACTATGAAGGTCTGGCCGAGGCGCCGGTCTATCTGCGGGTGCTCGGCAATACGATGCGCATTGCGCTCATTGCCACGATCGCCAACATCCTGATCGGCTATCCGCTGGCACACTGGATGCGCGGGCTCGGCCGCCGCGGCCGCATGATCGCGCTGGCGATGGTGGTGCTCCCCTTCTGGGTCTCGATCCTCGTGCGCACCTATGCCTGGATCGTCGTGCTGGGGAATGGCGGACTGGTGAACCGGGCGCTGCAGTGGAGCGGTCTCACCGACGCGCCGGTGTCCTTCCTCTACAACGAGCTGGGCGTGACGATCGGCATGGCCAACGTGCTCTTGCCGTTCCTGGTCCTGCCGCTGTTCGCCGCCATGATCCGCATCGACGACCGGCTGCTGCAGGCTGCG
>CAZPOS010000307.1:3552-5578 GCA_964588065.1 uncultured Reyranella sp. | reverse complement strand
CGTCGAACGCCAGGGCGATCCGCGCTTCGCCGCGCTCAGGCTGCAGAAATAGCCGAGATCAGACAAAGAAAAGGCCGCGCACCGCGCGGCCTTTTTTATTGGAGCGAACCAGCTCGGGCTTCCTAACCGACCTTCACCACCAGCTTGCCAAAGTTCTCGCCCTTCAGCAGGCCCATGAAGGCCTCCGGCGCCCTGGCGAGGCCTTCGATCACGGTCTCGCGGCTCTTCAGCTTGCCCGACGCGACCAGCCCGCCGACCTCGTTCACGAAGTCGCCCATCAGGGCCACGTGGTCGGAGACGATGAAGCCCTGCAGGGTCAGGCGGCGCTGGACGATGGTGAACATCTTCTCGGGGCCGGCCATCGGCGTCGCATCCTGGTATTCCGAGATGGCGCCGCAGAAGGCGACCCGGCCGAAATTGTTCAGGCGCGCGAAGACGGCGTGGAAGATCCTGCCACCGACATTCTCGAAGTCGGCGTCGATGCCCTGCGGGCAGAGCTTGTCGAGCACCGCGCCCACGTCGCTCTCGGTCTTGTGGTTGAAGCAGGCGTCGTAGCCCGCCTCACGCACCGCCCATTGGCACTTCTGCTCGTCGCCGGCGCAGCCCACGACGCGGGCGCCGGCAAGCTTGGCGAGCTGGCCGGCCACCTGGCCAACGGCGCCGGTCGCGGCCGATACGAACACCGTCTCGCCCGCCTTGGGCTTGCAGATGTGCTTGATGCCGTACCAGGCGGTGAAGCTCGGCATGCCCAGCACGCCGAGATGGGCCGAGAGCGGCAGACCGGACGGGTCGATCTTGCGCAAGCCCTTGCCGTCATGGACCGTGTGGGTGGCCCAGTTCAGCATGCCCATCACGATGTCGCCCTTGGCGAAGCGCGGGTTCTTCGACTCGACGACCTCGCCGACCGAGCCGCCGGTCAGCGGCTTGTCGAGTTCGAAGGGCGGCGTATAGGAGCGCAGCTCGGTCATGCGCG
Source organism: uncultured Reyranella sp. (assembly GCA_964588065.1). Taxonomy (GTDB): domain Bacteria; phylum Pseudomonadota; class Alphaproteobacteria; order Reyranellales; family Reyranellaceae; genus Reyranella. The sequence goes on along the minus strand of CAZPOS010000307.1, from coordinate 4,605 downwards.
GCCGCATGTAGGGATCGAGCGACAGGAAGCGCTGGGCGATCAGGATCTGGCCGTCCGCGAGAGGCGGCAGCGAAACCGTCTCGCTGCGGAAGCAATCGGCTGTGACGTCGCCCTCGGGGCGCCTGGCGAGGACGATCTGCTGGATGTCGGTCATGGGTCTTTCCTCTCTTCGAAGTCGCTGCGGCGATAGCCCTGAAGGTAGAGCAGGGCACTGAGATCGCCATGGTCGATGCGGGCCGGCACCTGGGCCGCCACCGCCGGCTTGGCGTGGAAGGCGACGCCGAGGCCCGCTTCCTTCAGCATCGGCAGGTCGTTGGCGCCGTCGCCGACACTGACGGCATCAGCGGAACCGACGCCGCGTTCGCCGGCCAGGCGCCGCAGGGTGGTGAGCTTCGCTTCCTTGCCGAGGATCGGGGGTGCCACCGTACCGGCCAGCGCGATGCCGTCATGCTCCAGCACGTTGGCCGCGTCGAGATCGAAGCCCAGCGCCCGGCGCACCATCGCGGTGAAGTAGGTGAAGCCGCCCGACACCAGCGCGCAATAGGCACCGTGCTTCTGCATCGTGGCGACCAGCGTGGCACCGCCCGGCATGTACCGGATGCGAGTCGCGGCCTCGTCGAGCCGGCCGACAGGCAGGCCCTTCAGCAGCCCCACCCGCTCCTCGAGCGCGCCGGCGAAATCGATCTCGCCGTTCATGGCGCGCGCGGTGATGCCGGCGATCTTCTCGCGCAGGCCCAGGAAGTCGGCCAGCTCGTCCAGCATCTCGTTGTGGATCATGGTCGATTCCATGTCGGCGACGAGCAGCTTCTTGCGGCGCCCCGCCGCCGGCAGGGCCACCGCGTCGACGCCGGAAAGGGTCACGGCAGCGGCCGTCCCCTCGAACGGCAGGTCGCAGGCGATGCCGGGGGCCAGCCAGTCGGGCGCCCCCACGGTGGCGCCGGCTCCCTTCAGGGTGTCGACGGCGGCGGCCACGACCGCGTCGGTCACGGCGGGGCGGGCGGGATCGGAGATCAGGACGAGGACGTTTTTCACGCACCCGGCTCTAGCGGCGGG
>CAZPOS010000307.1:0-3542 GCA_964588065.1 uncultured Reyranella sp. | reverse complement strand
GATTTGCAAACAGTGCGCCGCTCATGACATCGCACCCACAGCATCGCGTCATCGTCGTCACCGGACCGACCGCCAGCGGCAAGTCGGCGCTGGCGCTGGCGCTCGCCGAACGGCGCGGCGGCACGGTGATCAATGCCGATGCGATGCAGACCTACGACGCCTTCCCGATCCTGACGGCGCAGCCGTCGGCCGAGGAACGCGCGCGGGCGCCGCATACACTCTACGGCGTCCTGCCGCCCGGCGAGACCGTGTCGGCCGCGCGCTGGCGCACGCTCGCAGCCGCCGAGATCGAGCGGACCTTGGCCGCCGGCCGCGTGCCCATCCTGTGCGGCGGCTCGGGCCTCTACATCCGGACCCTGATGCAGGGCATTTCGCCGATTCCCGACGCGGCACCCGAGCTGCGCGAGCAGGCCAACGCCGACTGGGCGACCCTGGGGGCCCGGGCTTTCCGGGAGCGGCTGGCGATTCACGACCCGGCCATCGTCGCGCGGCTGAAGCCGGAGGACCGCCAGCGCCACGTCAGGGCCTGGGAGGTCTGGAGGGCCACGGGGCGGCCGCTCAGCGAGTGGCAGCGGGGCGAGGCGTCGGCCGCGCCATGGCACTTCGCGACCGTGCTGCTGGCGCCGGATCGGGCCTGGCTGCGGGAGCGGATCGAAGGTCGGTTCGACGTCATGCTGGCCCAGGGCGTGGAAGCCGAAGTGCGAGCGGTTTTCGACCGGTGCCCCGATCCGGCCTGGCCTGGCCTCAAGGCCCATGGCGCGCCTGAGTTCTTCCGGCATTTCCGGGGAGAACTGTCCTTGCCGCAGGTTCGGCGGATCGCGATCGACCACACGCGCCAATATGCCAAGCGCCAGATGACGTGGTTTCGTCACCAGATGACACCAGATCTGGTGCTCGACCCGAGGGCCGATCAGGCTTTGGGCGAGATTGAGAAATATTTGGACAATCTGGCGGGTTGAAACTTTGCGTTTCGATCATTTCTGATTGACCGGCTCGAACGCGGCCACTATGTTCCGCCGCGCCGCAAAACCCCCGTTTTGCGGCACATTTGTCATGAAGGAGATCGCTGTGTTGAAGCCCGAGGAGTCCGCCACGACTGGCGCCGATCTGTTGGTGAAAGCCCTGATCGACGAGGAAGTCGAGGTCGTCTTCGGCTATCCCGGCGGTGCCGTCCTTCCGATCTACGATTCGCTGTTCAAGCAGAACCGGCTGCGCCACATCCTGGTGCGCCACGAGCAGGCGGCCGTGCACGCCGCCGAGGGCTATGCGCGCTCGACCGGCAAGGTCGGCGTGGTGTTGGTGACCTCCGGCCCCGGCGCGACCAACGCCGTGACCGGCCTGACCGACGCGCTGATGGATTCGATCCCGATCGTCTGCCTGACCGGGCAGGTGCCGACCCACCTGATCGGCAACGACGCCTTCCAGGAAGCCGACACGACCGGCATCACGCGCCCCTGCACCAAGCACAATTACCTCGTGAAGTCGGTGAGCGATCTCGCGCGTTCGGTCCACGAGGCCTTCTACGTGGCGCGCTCCGGCCGTCCGGGCCCGGTCGTCATCGACCTGCCCAAGGACGTGCTGATGAACAAGCACGAGTATGTGGCGCCGCCCAAGGTCGCGGTGACGCACAAGAGCTACCGGCCGCAGACCCAGCCCGATCCGAAGAAGATCGAGCAGGCGATCGAGATGATCGCAAATGCGAAGCGCCCGGTGTTCTACGCCGGCGGCGGCATCATCAACTCCGGTCCCAAGGCCTCGAAGCTGCTGACGCAACTCGTGCATCTCACGGGCTATCCGGTCACCAACACGCTGATGGGCCTCGGCGCCTTCCCGGCGTCGGACCGGCAGTTCCTCGGCATGCTGGGCATGCACGGCACCTACGAAGCCAACCTGGCGATGCACGGCTGCGACGTGATGATCAACATCGGCGCGCGCTTCGACGACCGCATCACCGGCAACCTGACGAAGTTCTCGCCAGGCTCGAAGAAGATCCACGTCGACATCGATCCCTCGTCGATCAACAAGAACGTCCATGTCGACCTCGCCGTCGTGGGCGACGCCGGCATCGTGCTGGAAGAGCTGGTGAAGGCCTGGAAGGCGAAACAGCCCAAGGTCGACCAGAAGGCGCTCAAGGCCTGGTGGGCCGAGATCGAGGGATGGCGCGGCCGCAACTGCCTCGCCTACAAGCCGAGCCAGCAGGTGATCAAGCCGCAGTATGCGCTCGAGCGGCTGTATCACCACATCAAGGACCGCGACCACTACATCACGACCGAAGTGGGCCAGCACCAGATGTGGGCGGCGCAGTTCCTGAAGTTCGAGCAGCCGAACCGCTGGATGACCTCGGGCGGCCTCGGCACGATGGGCTACGGCTTCCCGGCGGCACTGGGCGTGCAGATCGCCCATCCCGAGGCGCTGGTCATCGACGTGGCGGGCGAAGCCTCGATCCTGATGAACATCCAAGAGCTCTCGACGGCGGCGCAGTATCGCCTGCCGGTGAAGATCTTCGTGCTGAACAACCACTACATGGGCATGGTCCGCCAGTGGCAGGAACTGCTGCACGGCGGCCGCTACTCCGAGAGCTATTCGGAGTCGTTGCCCGACTTCGTGAAGGTGGCCGAGGCGTTCGGCGCCAAGGGCCTGCGCTGCGAGGATCCGGCCAAGCTCGACGATACGATCAAGGAGATGATCGAGCTGAAGCATCCGGTCATCGTCGACGTCATCGTCGACGAGAAGGAGAACTGCTTCCCGATGATTCCCTCGGGCGCGGCGCACAACGAAATGCTGCTGGGTCCGGACGACAAGCAGTCCGCGAAGGTGTCGGAAGAAGGCATGGTGCTGGTGTGAGCAAGGATTCCGCTATCGTCGCCCATACCATCTCCGTGCTGGTGGCCAACGAGCCGGGCATCCTCGCGCGCGTCGTCGGCCTGTTCTCCGGCCGCGGCTACAACATCGAGAGCCTGACCGTCGCGGAGACCAACGCGAAGGAAAGCCAGTCGCGCATCACCATCGTGACCAAGGGCACGCCGATGATCATCGAGCAGATCAAGGCGCAGCTCGACCGTCTCGTGCCGGTCTATCGCGTGCGCGACCTCACGGTCGAAGGCCCGCACATCGAGCGCGAGCTGGCGCTGGTGAAGGTGAAGGGCGTCGGCGAGAAGCGCGTCGAGGCGCTGCGCCTCGCCGACGTGTTCCGCGCCAAGGTGATCGACGCCAAGTCCGATTCCTTCGTCTTCGAAGTCACCGGCAACACCGACAAGGTGCAGACCTTCATCGGCCTGATGGAGAGTCTCGGTCTGGTCGACGTCGTCCGAACCGGGATCGTCGCCATGTCGCGCGGCGGCGACGCGCTTTAAGCGCACGGTCTTTCAATGGAGCGCGCCACTCCCGTGGCGCTCAAGATCATGAGCGCCACGGGAGTGGCGCGCTCCATAGAAGTATCCCGTCAGTAGTTCGACAGCCCCTTGATCGAGGCCACGCGGCCCTCGATCTCGGCCAGGTTGGCCGGCGCCTTGTCGATCACGAACAGCGCCTGGGTGCGGCCG
>CAZPOS010000306.1:3779-5585 GCA_964588065.1 uncultured Reyranella sp. | reverse complement strand
ACTCCAGTCCCCAAGCCCCAGCGGGATTATAGCCCCCCAGCCGGCCGGCGATAGCCGGAAACACCGGCTCCGGCCGGAAACCAGATGCAAAAAACCCGCCACAAGCGGGCGGGTTTTTCGTCACTTTCAGGGTCGGCCGCTCAGCGGCTGTAGTATTCGACGACCAGCGAGGGCTCCATCTGGACCGGGTACGGCACGTCGGCGAGCTTCGGCCCGCGCACGTAGGTGCCCTTCATGTCCTTGTGGTCGACCGTCACGTACTCCGGCACATCGCGCTCGGCGGTCTGCGTCGCCTCGAGCACCCGCTCCATCTGGCTGGCCTTGGAGGTCAGCTCGATGACGTCGTTGTCCTTCACCTGGTACGACGCGATATTCACGCGGCGGCCGTTGACCTTCACATGGCCATGGCTGACCAGCTGGCGCGACGCGAACACGGTGATGGCGAACTTCATGCGGTAGATCACCGCGTCCAGCCGGCGCTCGAGCAGCTCGACCAGGTTCTCGCCGGTGTCGCCCTTGCGGCGCACGGCCTCGGCGTAATAGCGGCGCAGCTGACGCTCGCTGACCGAGCCGTAGTAGCCCTTGAGGCGCTGCTTGGCCATGAGCTGCAGCCGGTAGTCGGTCGGCTTGGTGCGACCCTGACCGTGCTGGCCGGGACCGTATTCACGCTTGTTGAGCGGGCTCTTGGGACGGCCCCACAGGTTGACCCTGAGGCGGCGGTCGATCTTGTACTTCGAATTCGCGCGCTTGCTCACGCGGCACTCCATCGTTATGCGCCCCGCTTCGCGGGTCCGCTCGGTTGTCCGGATAGGCCTTGGTCCGACATGTCTGTCGGGGCGGGAGGAGAGCCCGAACGGCCCTCAACCACGTTCTCCGGAAGAAGCGCGGAACATACCGGCCGTTTCCAGCCAGTCAAGCAGGCGTTAACCCTGCAATATCAACGACTTAAATCTCGACCAGCACGACTTCGTGGGTCACGGCGGCCGATTTCTTCACCATGGCGGTGGCCGAACAGTACTTTTCGTCGGACAGGCTGACCGCCCGCTCGACCAGCGCCCGGTTCAGTTTCCGGCCGCGCACCGTGTAGACCAGCTTCACCGAGGTGTAGACCTTGGGATGATCCTCGGCCCGTTCGGCGACCAGCGAGACCTCGACCCCTTCGATGTCCTGGCGCTGCTTCTTCAGCATCGAGACCACGTCGATGGCGGTGCAGCCGCCCATGCCCATCAGCAGGACCTCCATCGGCCGCGAGGCGAGGTTGCGGCCGCCGATGTCGGGAGCACCGTCCATGGTGATCGTATGCCCGGTGCCGCCCTCGGCGACCATCAGCATCCCGTCGACCCAGGTGACCTTGGCGGTAGTGGACATGGCTATTCCTCGTGCTGTTTCTTGGACAGGAACTTGATGACGCCGTGGAAGGTGCGCGCCTCCTGCTCCGTCATCTCGGCGCGTTGCAGCAGCGCCCGGAGATTGAGCACCATCGACGGGCGCATGTCCTTGTTCCGCAGGAAGCCCGACTGGTCGAGCGCGCGCTCGAGATGGTCGAACAGGCTCTGCAGCTCCTCCTTGGTCGCCGGCCGGGCGGCGTGGTCGGCCAACCGCACGGGCGGCGTCGTGTCTCCGGCAGTCGTCCATTCGTAGGCGACCAGCAGCACGGCCTGCGCCATGTTCAGCGACGAGAACTGCGGATTGAGCGGGATCGAGAGCGCGGTATCGGCATGCACCATGTCGTCGTTCTCGAGACCGGTCCGCTCGGGCCCGAACAGGATGCCGACCCGTTTGCCCTCCACCGCCATCGCCCTTGCC
>CAZPOS010000306.1:0-3769 GCA_964588065.1 uncultured Reyranella sp. | reverse complement strand
TCCAGCCGCGCATCTCGGTCGCGGCCTGGCGCGGCGTCACGATGCGCTGGACGAGTTCGCGGTTGCGGGCTGTCGTCGCCACGACCCTTTCGAGGTCGCCGACCGCCTCGCCCACGCTGTCGAATACCTCGGCCTTGTCCAGCACGATGTCGGCGCCCGAGGCAGCACGCTGGGCCCGCTCGTTCGGCCAGCCGTCGCGCGGCGCCACCAGCCTGAGCGTCGACAGGCCGCAATTCAGCATGGCGCGTGCCGCCATGCCGATGTTTTCGCCGAGTTGCGGGCGCACGAGGACGACCGCCGGCGTGGCGGCGTCGACGTCGCGGCCCTTCGATGCGCGTCCCATGCCGCCCTAATAGCGTGGTCAGCGCCCGACGATAAGGGGCGGGCGGCGCATGAAGAAGAGGAGCGGGATCAGCACTAGCGAGCAGATCATCATGGTGCGGAAGTCGTTGAGATAGCCGATCAGCGCGGCCTGGCGGGTGATCTCGCCGTCCCAGAGCGCAAGCGGCGTCGGGTCGAGGCTGACCCCGGTGGGATTCATCGGCCAGCCGGGATGATAGGGCGTGAACTTCTCGACCATGTCGGCGCGGTTCTGCTGGGTGTTGCTGGCCAGCATCGATACGAGGACGGCGATGCCAATGCTGGCGCCGAGATTGCGCAGCAGCGCATTGACCGCCGCGCCCTCGGTGCGCAGGCGCTGCGGCAGGGTGGCGAAGGTCAGCACGGTGAGCGGCGGGAAGACGAGCCCGAGCCCGAAGCCCAGCAGGATGCCGTTCCAGATGATGCGCTCTTCGCTCACATTGAGGTTGAACAGCGTCATGTCGTAGAGCGAGAGCGCCGCCAGCGCGAAGCCGGTGCCGATCAGCAGGCGCGCATCGACGCGGCCGATCAGGCGCGACACCATCATCATCGAGACCATCATCCCGGCGCCGCGCGGTGCCAGCACCACGCCGGTCGTGAACACGGGATAGCCCATCAGCTGCTGCAGGAACGGCGGCATCAGGGTCGCCGTCACGATCAGCACCAGGCCCGCGAGCGCCGTGAAGCAGAGCCCGACCGTGAGGTTGCGATCGAGGAACAGCTCGCGCGACAGGAAGGGCTGACGGTCGGTCATCATGTGGATCACGAACATCGCGAAGGCCACGGCCGCAACCAGCGTCTCACCGATGATCTCGACCGAATCGAACCAGTCGAGCATGTGGCCGCGATCGAGCATCAGCTGGAACGAGCCGATGGCGACCGCCAACAGGGTGAAGCCCAGCAGGTCGAAGCGCCGCGGCGCCCCGTGCACGTTGTCGCGGACCAGCGCGAGGATGCCGACCGCGCACAGGATGCCGACTGGCAAGTTCACGTAGAACACCCAGCGCCATGAGAACTCGTCGGTCAGCCAGCCGCCCAGCGACGGGCCGGCGATGGGCCCCAGCATCGTGCCGACGCCCCACATCGCCATCGCCTTGCCCTGCTCCTCGCGCGGATAGGTGTCCATCATGATGGCCTGCGACACCGGCACAAGGGCCGCGCCGAAGCCACCTTGCAGGGCGCGGAACAGGACGAGCTGGTCGAGCGTCTGGGCGGCTCCGCACAGCATCGACACGATGGTGAAGCCGATCACGCAGGTCGCCAGCGTCCGGCGCAGCCCGAAGCGCATGGCGCAGAAGCCTGCCAAGGGCGTCAGGATCGCGGAGGCCACGATATAGGAGGTGACGACCCAGGAGACCTGTTCCTGCGTCGCCGAGAGAGAGCCCTGGATCGACGGCAGCGCCACGTTGGCGATGGTGCCGTCGAGCGCATGCATGATGGTGGCGGCCATCACCGTGAAGGTGATCAGGCGGCGGCGGCGCAGGACCGCCGGATCGACGGCCGGCGCCATCGGTCAGGGCTTGGGCGAAGCGGATGCGCTCGAGAGACCGAGCGATTTGGACCAGCCGGCCCACAGGCCGGCGAGCGAGCGCGTGTGGCCGGTCTCGACCGCAACGGTCGTGCTCATGCCCACCCGGAGCGGCGGATCGCCCTCGCGGCACGCGACCGACAAACGCACGGGAATGCGCTGGACCACCTTCACCCAGTTGCCCGTGGCGTTCTGCGGCGGCAGCACGGCGAACTCGGCGCCGGTGGACTGCGAGATGCTCGCCACCGTGCCCCAGCATTCGGACTCCGGGTAGGTGTCGACATGGATCATCACCTTCTGACCGGCCCGTACGCGCGTGAGTTCGGTCTCCTTGAAGTTGGCCTCGATCCACAGATCGCTGTCGGCCACCACCACCATTACCGGCACGCCGGCGGTGGCATAGCTGCCCGGGACCGGGCGCTTGCTCACGAGCCCGTCGATCGGCGATTCGATCGTCGTGCGGCGCAGTTGCAGCAGCGCCTCCTCGCGCATCGCCATCATCTGGCGCACCCGCGGATGGTCGTCGGCGCGGATCTTGGGATCGCCGGCCAGCGCCGCCTCGATGCGCTGCAGATCCTCCTGGGCCGCCGAGATACGCTGGCGCGCAATTTCTAGGCCCATTCGGGCCTCCTCGAGCTTGGCGGTCGAGGCAACCTTCTTCTCCGCCAGTTCCGCCTGCCGGTCGAACTCGGCCTGTGCGAAGGTCTGCTGGCTGAGCGCCGCCTTGATCTCCTCGCGCTTGGTCCGCCACTGGGCGCGCAGGCCGCGAATCTCGGCGCGTACCGTCTCGGTCTCGGCTTCGATGCGGCTGAGCGCATGGCGATACGACTGGTCGTCGAGCCGGAACAGGAGCTGGCCGCGCGAGACCTTCTCGTTCTCCTGCACCGGCACCTCGACGATGAGGCCAGAAAGCTGGGTCGCGATCTGGGCGCGGTCGCCCTTCACGTAGGCGTTGTCGGTGGTGACCGTTCCGCCCGACGACAGCCAGATCAGTAGCGTGGCGGCGAGCACGATGGCGGGCAGCGACCACATGAAGGCGCGCGCGAGCACGCGACCACCGAAGCGCGGACGGCGCAAGGCAGCCGCCGCGATCGGCGGCGTCTTGGTGTCCAGATGCTCTCCGTCTCGCACCGTCACATGGTCTGCCCCGCCCTACCGGAGGTCAACCGGCAGGTGTGGCATGGCTGCTAAGCGGGCTCCGCCGGGCGAGCGCCGTCGCGGAAGAGCTTGTAGGTGATCGCGTCGAACAGCGCGTTGTAGGACGCGTCGACGATGTTGGGCGAGACGCCGATCGTGCTCCAGCGCCGTCCCTTCGCATCCGCACTCTCGATCATCACGCGCGTCGTGGCCGCCGTACCGCCGGCCGAATCGAGGATGCGCACCTTGAAGTCGACCAGCCGCATGTCCTCCAGCTCCGGATAGACCGGCACCAGCGCCTTTCGCAGCGCAGCATCGAGCGCATTCACGGGGCCGTTGCCCTCGCCCACTTCCATCGCGCGGCGGCCGGCGACGTCGAGCTTCACCGTGGCCTCCGACATGGCCACCGTCTGGCCGCGCGCATTGACGCGACGCTCGACCAGGACACGGAAGCTGTGCAGCGCAAAATAGTCGGGAAGCGTGTGCAGCTCGTGCCGCGCCAGCAGCTCGAAGCTCGCATCGGCGCCGTCATAGGCATAGCCCTCGGATTCGCGGTCCTTAACGATCTCGAGCAGGCGGGCGACACCGGGATGCTTGGGATCGACCTCGAGGCCGATCTGGCGGAACCGCGCCATGATGTTGGAACGGCCGGCCTGGTCGCTGACCACGATGATGCGCTGGTTGCCGACGATCTCCGGATCGACATGCTCGTAGGTCCTGGGGTCCTTCTCGACCGCCGAGACG
>CAZPOS010000305.1:3440-5656 GCA_964588065.1 uncultured Reyranella sp. | reverse complement strand
CGCAGCAGAATTTCTTTCGCAGGCTCTGCGCTCTGATCGGCCGGCCGGAACTGCCCGAGGATCCGCGCTTCAAGGCCAACGCCGACCGGGTGAAGAACAACGAGGCGATCGTCGCCATCCTGCAGTCCGAGATCGCGAAGCGCACGACGGACGACTGGATGGCGGCCCTGGAGAAGGAAGGCATTCCGGCGGGACCGGTGCTGCATCACGACGAGGTCTTCGCCGATCCGCAGATCCTGGCGCGCGGCATGGTGGCCGAAGTCGAGCATGCCACCGCCGGCCGCCAGAAGACTCTGGGCGTGCCGCTCAAACTGTCGGCGACGCCGGGCGGTGTCCGCCGTCCGGCGCCGACGCTCGGCCAGCACGATGACGAGATTCGCGGTGCGAAGCGTCGGTGAAGACAGGCCGAGCTTCGCTCGGCCTCTCACCAACGCGAGCGCTGGTACTTGTCCGGCACGCCGTCGCCGTTGCGGTCGCGGTCGTAGCGGTCGGGGATGCCGTCGCGGTCGCTGTCCCTCGCGCGATGATAGGACGGCCTCGGCGGAGCCACCGGCACCGGCACGTAGCGGGTCTGGGTGATCACCTGCGGCCGGGGCGGCGGCGGGGCGTAGTAGGTCGGGGCCGGCCGGTAGTAACTCGGCTGACTGACATAGTTGTTGGAATAGCCGGAGTAGCCGTAGTTCGAGCCATAGCCCGGACTGTAGCCGTAGGTCGTCGGATAACCCGACTGTTCGACGCACCCCGCCGTCACCACCACAAGGCTCGCGGCGGCGAGCCAACTGACGCAGCGCATTCTTTCCCTCCACCGGGGAACGTCCGATGTCGAAGAGGGCGTTCCCATCAGCGGAGATTCGCGAGCGACGGCGGCGGCGCGTGGACCCAAAGACGTCTTATTGGAGGCCGGCCGTGATCGAGTGGTGACCACGCGCAAAAACGGCTCCCGGATCGCTCCGGAAGCCGTCATGCCCTTCCAGTCGATCGCTAGCGCTGGAAGGCGTCGGGGATGTGGTCGCCGTTGGCGTCGATGTCGCGGCTGTTCGGCACGCCGTCGCGATCGTAGTCGCCGTTGGGCCCACGGCGGCTTTGATAGCCATAGCGCGGTGCGTTGTTGTAGTAGCCGCTGTTGTTGTAGGCGTAGTTGCTGCCGTAGGCCGGACGGCTGTTGTAGTAGGCGTTGTTGTAGGCCGGGCGGCTATTGTAGCCGCTGTTGTAGGCATACGAATTGTCGTAGCCGGTCTGGGTGCAGGCGGCGGTCGCGGCCAGCAGGCCCGCCGCCATCACGAACTTCAGCTTGTTCATCGCTACCTCCGTTTCGGGTCGAACCGTGTCTTGCGACAGGCGCTTGTCCCTAGAACGAGGTACGCGGCCCGAAGTGGCATCGGGCGGGCGAAAAGTTGAAGGTTTGTAAAGCCGTTCGCCCGGCAACCGCGCTGGATGCCGGGCGTTTCGGACTTCCGGTCAGAGTGCGCCGGGTGCCGGCCCCTTCGCGACCTTGGCGTCGAGCTTCGGCGGGTGGGTCACGATGGACTTCAGCGCGGGCACCGGCTTGCGCAGCTTGGAGATGTTCGGCAGCGGACGGGCGAGCAGCGGGTTGGTCTTGAACGCCTGCTCCATCGCATGGGCCGCGCCCAGCACCTCGCCGTCGCCGCGGAAGCGGCCGACCACCTGCAGGCCGAACGGCATCTTCTTGTCGTCCACGCCGCACGGCAGCGAGACGGCGGGGTTCGACGTCAGGGTGACGAAGTACTTGGTCGCCATCCAGTGGTAGTAGGTGCCGAGCTTCTTGCCGTCCATTTCCTCTATGTAGAGCTGCTTCCAGGGGAAGGGCGAGAAGCCGACGGTCGGGCCGATGACCAGGTCGTAGCCCTTGTAGATCTCCTGGAAGGCCCGAAAGATCCGCGTCTGCTCGCCATGCGCCCAGGCGAAGTCGGCCAGGCTGAGCTTCGCACCGAGCTCGTAGTTGGCGATGATGTTCGGCCCCAGCATCTCGCGCTTGTTGTTGTAGGCGTCATGATAGCGCGACAGGAAGCTCACCGCGCGGATCACGTCGAAGCAGCGGTCGGCCTCACCATAGTCGACATCGACCTTGTCGAGGCTGCGGAAGAACGGCTTCATCGCCTTGATCTTCTCGCGGAAGGTCTGGCGGATCGGCTTGTCGACCGGTGCACCGCCGAAATCCTCGGTGTAGGCGACCCGCAGGCTGCCGAGATCGACCG
>CAZPOS010000305.1:2627-3430 GCA_964588065.1 uncultured Reyranella sp. | reverse complement strand
CGGCCACGGATCGGCGTAGGCTTCCGGCTCGAGCGGGAAGGACAGCGGATCGCTGTCGTGCTGGCCGACCTGCGTGGCGAACAGCAGGCAGACGTCGGCGACGCTGCGGCCCATCGGGCCCAGCACCGAGATCGGCGTCCAGCCCATGGCGCGGCGCTCGACGGCGACCATGCCGGGCGAGGGGCGGAAGCCCACGACGCCGCAGAAGGCGGCGGGATTGCGCAGGCTGCCGCCGGTGTCCGAACCGGTGCAGACCGGCAGCATGTCGGTGGCGAGCGCCGCCGCCGAGCCGCCCGACGATCCGCCGGCGTTGAGCATCGGATTGAAGGGATTGCCGGTGGCGCCCCAGACCGGGTTGCGGCTGTTCGAGCCGGCGCCGAATTCCGGCACGTTGGTCTTGCCGACCACGATGCCGCCGGCGGCACGCACGCGGCTCACCATGACGTTGTCGTAGCCCGGCACGTAGTCGCGATAGAGCGGCGAGCCGTAAGTGGTGAGGAGGTCCTTGGTCTCCTCGAGATCCTTGATGCCGGTGGGCAGGCCGTGCAGCAGCGGCAGGTCCTCGCCGCGGCGCACCGCGGCCTCGGCGGCCTTGGCTTCCTTGCGGGCGCGGTCGACGCACATCGCGGTCACGGCATTGACGGCGGGGTTCACCTCCTCGATGCGTTCGAGACAGGCGTCCAGCAGCTCGACCGGCGAGATTTCCTTGGTGCCGATGCGGCGGCGCATCTCCACCGACGACAGGGTGACGAGTTCTTCTTTCGACATAGCTTCCTCTTCTTGAAATCGATTACGGCCGGTGC
>CAZPOS010000305.1:0-2617 GCA_964588065.1 uncultured Reyranella sp. | reverse complement strand
GTTCTTGTAGGCGGCCAGGACCGGCGCGATGGTCCTGAGCGCCAGGACGGCATCGGGGGCATCGAGGACGACCAGATCGGCCGGACCGCCGACGGCGATGCCGTAATCGTCCTGGCGCATCAGCTTGGCGGCCGTCTTGGTCGTCATGTCCCACAGCGCCTTGACCTCGTCGTCGTTGGCGCGCTGGGTGACGATGGCATGCATGTTCACCTGGCGCAGGAGTTGGCCATCGCCGAACGGGGTGAACGGATTGAGGATGTTGTTGGAGGCGACGGAGCAGGTGACTCCGCGCTCGGTGAGGAAGTTCAGGTCGAGGACGTTGCGCGGCACGTTGTGGTCGGTGTGCCGGCCGCCGAGATAGAGGTCGGTGGCGGTCAGCACGGTCGCGGCCACGCCGGTGTCGGCCATGCGCCGCGCGACCTTGTCGAGGTCCTTGAACGGCATGGTCGAGAGCTTGCCGACATGTCCGACCGCGACGCGGCCACCCCATTTGTGTTTTTCGGCGAGATCGCAGACGAGCAGCGTGTCGAGATGCTCGGCCGTGGGCCCGCTGTCGACATGCATGTCGATGTCGGCATCGAACTCGCGCGCCAGTTCGAAAACGCGATGGATCTGGGCGGCACTGTCGCTGTCGTAGCTCGGCGCCGCGCCGACGACCCGCGCGCCGTTCTTCAGCGCCTCGACCATCAACTGCATGCGCATGTGAACGTAGTCCTCCTGCGGCCGGACGCAAAGCTCGATGTCGATCGCCCACTTGTACTTGTCGACCAGCGCCCTGACGCCCTCGAAGCCGCGCATCCCGATCTTGGGATCGACCTCGCAATGGGGGCGCATGCGGGTGGCGCCGTGGCTGATGCATTTCTCGATGGTGGCCGAGGCGCGCTCGATCACGTCCTCGACCGTCATCGTGTGCTTGACCGCCGACACGCGCTCCATGGCGAGGTGCGGCATGCGCCTGGTGTTGTGCTCGCAGCGGCCGAGGATGCAGGCCTTGTCGAGATGAATGTGGGTATCGACGAAGCCGGAGCAGACCAGCCGGCCATGACCCTTGTATTCCTCGCGCGCGCCGCCGCCCAGCTTCGGCGCGATGGCGGCGATGCGACCCCGGACGACGCCGATGTCGGTCGTCGGTTGGTCGGGCGTACTGTCGGCGAGCCGCACATCGCGCAAGACAAGGTCGAAATCCATCACCACTCCAGTCGCCGGCGGCGGCCGGCACGCATGTTGCACCATGCCGTCGTCCTTTAACAGTCCGACGGCCCCGGAGGCTCAGCAAGAACCATGCTCTCTCGACGTCACCTTCTGATCGCCGGCGCCGCGGCCGCCGCTTCTCCGAGCATGGCGGCGGGGCAGACCGCAACGGGCGCCTGGCCGACCAAGCCGATCCGCTGGATCGTCAACTTTCCACCTGCAGGTGCCGCCGACATCATGTCGCGGGCGCTGGCGGAGTATTTCGGCACCAAGCTCGGACAGCCCATCGTCGTCGAGAACAAGCCCGGCGCCGGCGGCATGCTGGGGGCGGACATCGTCGCCAAGGCGCGCGGCGACGCCCACATCGTCATGATCTCGAGCGCGGCCAGCCACGGCATCGGGCCCGTGCTCTACAAGGACGTGCCCTACGATCCGCTGGCCGATTTCACCCATATCCATCTGGTCGGCACCTTTCCCAGCGTACTGGCGGTGAACGGCACGTCTCCTGTCGGCTCGGTGCAGGAGCTGATCGAGATGGCACGGGCCAAGCCGGGTGACGTCACCTACGGCTCGGGCGGCAACGGCACGATGAACCATCTCGTGGGCCAGCTGCTTGCACTCGCCGCCAAGGTACAGCTCACGCACATTCCCTATCGCGGCTCGGCGCCGGCGATGAACGACCTGATGGGCGGACAGATCACGGCCCTGATGGAGAGCCTGCCGACGGCGAGCGGCTACTTCGCCTCCAAGCGCATGAAGCCGCTGGCGGTGAGCGAGGAGCAGCGCGCGCCGACCCTGCCGGACGTGCCGACCTTTCGCGAGGCGGGATTCCCCGAGGTCGTGGCAACCAACTGGTTCGGCTTCTCGGCACCGGCGGGATTGCCGCCCGAGATCGTCAAGCGCTGGGAAACGGAGATCGCCGCGGCCCTGCAAAGTGCCCAGATAAAAGAGCGTTTCGACAAGCTTGGCATCCGGCCCGGCACCCTGGGCTCGCAGGGCTACACGGCGCTCATCGCCAGGGAACTGCCGCGCTGGCGCGAAGTGATCAAGGCGGGAAATATCCGCGCGGACTGATTGCGTGATGCACCGCTTCCGGCACAATGCGCGCCGGAGGAAATCAAGATGGTGCATCCGCTTCGCGACACGGCGGCCGTCAGCGGCATCGGCGAGACCGCCTATACGCGCGGTACGACCAAGAGCGGCCTCGCGCTGCAACTCGAGGCCAGTCTCAAGGCGCTCGACGATGCCGGGATCGACCCGCGCGACGTCGACGGCGTGATTCCGTACTTTCCGGGCGGCGCAATCGCCGAAGACTTCATCGCCAATCTCGGGCTGAAGGATCTCGCGCTTTCGGCCTTCATCCCGATGGGCGGCGCCACCTGCGTCGCGGCCATCCAGATGGCGGCGATGGCGGTGACGACCGGCG
>CAZPOS010000304.1:5337-5687 GCA_964588065.1 uncultured Reyranella sp. | reverse complement strand
CATCGGCCGCCAATCATATCCCAGCCTGGGAAAGTGCACGGCGACCTGACCGACCTCGTCGTTCTCCTGCAGCAGGGCGATCTCGTCGGCGTCGATGAAGTGCACCTCGCCCTCGATCCAGTCCCTGGCATTGTCGGAGGCGCGTACGCGGGCGCGCTGGCCGGGCAGGGGATCGCCTTGCTGCGGGTCCGAGGGGCGCGGCGCCGACGGTGTCGCGGCGCGGGCTTCCGCCAGGGCCTCGTCGGCGTCGATGTTCGTTCGGTGCCCGTGGCCGATCGCTGCCATGCGGTCGCGCCAGGCGAGCAGGCGCGGATAGGCGTTCAGCACCTCGCGGCAGTCGATCTGGCGGC
>CAZPOS010000304.1:0-5327 GCA_964588065.1 uncultured Reyranella sp. | reverse complement strand
AGATAGGGACGGCCGTCGGCCAGCATGTCGGCGATCCACTTCACCTGTGGCCGCACGAGCTGGAGGTTGCGATAGGCGGCCTTGCGCACCGCCTCGATGGAGGGCATCGGCAGGCCGTGCAGCTTCGCGCGGTCGGCATGCAGCCCTTCGGGCATGTGGTCGGCATTGATGCCCGAGACGTAGAGCGCGGTCGGCCGCATGAACTGTTGCTCGGCCCACCAGGCGATGGCGTCGGCCATGCCGGAGGTATTTGCCGGGTAGAACGTCGGCTGCGGCACGCGCCGCTCCAGTTCGCGCGCGATCAGCCTGGTGTCGCACCAGACGTCGGCGCCATCCTGCAGCACCGGCGTGCGGCGATAGCCGCCGGTCAGCGGCGTCAGTTTGGGCTTGGGCGCGATCGGCGGGATCTCGACCGCGCGCCAGGCCAGGCCCTTGAAGCCCATCATCAGCCGCGCCTTCTCGGCGAAATTCGAGAAGTCGTACTGGTGGAGGATGAGCGACGTCGGGATCGAACTCACGCCGCCTTCAGGACGCCGTCGTCCGCCTCGAGAGGAAGGGGATTCCAGTTGCGCGACACGACCCAGTCCGGCCGCGGGTTCTCACCGAGCTGTGGACGGTTGGTCACCGTGTTGCAGGATACGTAGATGTGCCAGCGATCCTCGGCCGAGAGATTGTGGCCCGAGGCGTGCAGCACGTTGCAATGGAACAGCACGCAGGTGCCGGCCCGCCCGGTGACGGCCACCGGCTCGGGCGAGCTCTTCAGGATCTCGATCATGCGCTGCCTGGGCATCGCCCAGAACTTGTAGGAGGTCGATTCGTCGTAGACCGGCTCGATGCGGCCGAGCTTGTGGCTGCCGGGGATGAGGTAGAGGGCGCCGCCCATCTCGGTCGTATCGGTCATCATCAGGTTGAAGGTCGCCATGTCGGGCCGCCGGCACCCGTCGCGCATCCACGAGCCATAGTCCTGATGCCACTGCCAGACCGTACCCTCGATCGCGGGCTTGGTGTTGATCTTGGTGTGATAGACGTAGACGCCGTCGTCCTTCAGCACCTGCTGGACCGGCCGCAGGAGACGCGGCGTGCGCACCAGCGCATGGAATGGCCTGGAGCGCGTGGCGCCGTCATCCTCGTGGACGCGGAAGATGGTGCGGACGCCGCCGGTATGCTCGCGCACGACCTCCTCGCTGTCGATTCCGGAGAGCCGGGCGACCTCGCGGCGCAGCACCGCGACTTCGCTGCGTTCGAACAGGTCCGGGAAAACGAGGAAACCGTCGCGATCGAATTGCTCGATCTGCCGGTCCGTCAACTCCATGACGCAGCCTCCCTTGTTGCTCTTCGGCGTTTTGCCGACGCTAGCCCAAGGGCCCGCTGCGGAGTAGGGATTTTCTCCGCGTCAGGCGGCGCTGACGATGGGGGCCGCCGTGCGGGCGAAGCGTGCGTTGCGATAGGCTGCGACCGTTACCGGCGGGTATTTCGCCGGACGGTCGGGCGTGGCGCATCCGGGCAGGCATTCGATCATCGCGTCATAGGCCGGCGCCACGAAGTAGGCGATGGACAGGCGGCGCGCGCCGCCGCCCGAGCGCGGGTTGGCCACCCGGTGCAGGGTCGAGCGGAACCGGTCGTTCGACCAGCGCATCAGGAGATCGCCGATATTGACGATGAACCCGTCTTCGACTGGCGGCGCCTCATGCCAGGTGCCGTCGAGATCGCGCACTTCGAGGCCGCCGTCGGCGGCTTCGTTCTTGAGGATCGTCAACATGCCGAGATCGGTATGCTCGCCGGCGCGCAGCTGTCCCGGTCGGGGAAGCTCGCGCTGCGCCGGATAATTGAGCGCCCGCAGCATGCTGCAATGGCGTGCGAGGGCGCCGGTGAACCAGTCTTCCGGCAGGCCGAGCGACAGGGCGAAGATACGGCTGATCGTATCCTGCAGACCCTCCATCGCCGACCAGTAGGCCCGCCACGCATCCTCGAAACCGGGCATGTCCGAGGGCCAGAGGTTGGGGGCGTAGTTCGGATAGGCGCCCGGAGCGTCGTGATACCAGGCATCGTCGGCGGGCACGTCGAGCGGCCCGATGGCGAACACCTCCTTGTAGTCGGGCGGGGTCTCGTTGCCGGCGAGCCGCGCCAGGGTCTCGGTGCCCTCGGCGTGATAGGCGCGGTTCTGCTCGGGCCGGGGACGCGCGACCGCCATCTTCCGCGACGCCGGCAGATCGAAGAAGTCCCGCGAGACCGCGCGCATCGTCTCGATGGTTGCCTCGGGCACACGATGTCCGACGATGGCGAAGAAGCCGGTGGATTCGCAGGCGCCGCGGACCTGGTCCGCGACCGCCCGGCGCCCGGCCGGTCCATCGTCGAACCAGGGTGCGAGATCGATGATGGGAAATGCAAAGCCTGTCATCCGATGCCCCGTTCGCGATTTCACGCCATGGCAGCAAGCGGCATGCCAGCGGCGACCGTCGCGGACGCGGGGCGGAATGCGGCTCTGGCCGGACCAGCGAAAGCCGGTCAAAATGTTGCGAATGAATGGCAGCGGCCGACGGATCGAGGAGTGAGACGATGGACGGCGTGGTGAACATCGATGATCTGCGCAAGCTCGCCAAGAAGCGGCTGCCCAAGATCGCCTACGACTTCATCGAGGGCGGCACCGACGACGAGGTCGGCCTCGTCACCAACGAGCAGGCCTTCCGCAAGGCCCGCATCGTGCCGCGCTACCTCGTCGACGTCTCGGTGCGCGACCAGTCCACCACCTTGTTCGGGCGGACCTATTCGAGCCCCATCGGCATCGCGCCCACTGGCCTTGCCGGCCTGTTCCGCCACGGCGCCGACCTGATGCTGGCCGAGGCGGCGCGCGACGCCAACGTGCCCTTCATCATGTCGGGCTCCAGCACCGGGTCGATCGAGGATCTCGGCAGGCTGGCGCCCGACCATGGCTGGTACCAGCTTTATTCGGCCAAGGACCAGGCCGTGTCGGAAGACATGATCAAGCGCTCGGCCGATGCGGGCCTGCGGACCCTGGTCTTCACCGTCGATGTGCCCGAGGGCTCCAACCGCGAGCGCAACACGCGCAACGGCTGGTCGCGGCCGCTCAAGCTCACCTGGAAGACCAAGTTCGAGGCGCTGCTGCACCCGGCCTGGATGATGCAGTGGTTCCGTCACGGCACGCCCTATTTCGACAACTGGGCCAAGTATGCCGGCCCCGACGCGACGGCCGACAAGGTGGCCGACATGGTCGCCTACCAGAACCGCGCGCCCATGACGTGGAAGCATGTCGAGCGCTTCCGCGAACTGTGGAAGGGCAACTTCGTGCTGAAGGGGATCATGCATCCCGACGACGCCATTCGCGCCCATTCGCTGGGTGTGGACGGCGTCATGGTCTCCAACCACGGCGCCCGACAACTCGACCTGGCGCCGTCGCCGCTCGAGGTGCTGCCGGCGATCCGCGACGCGGTCGGCGACAAGATGACGGTGATGTTCGACGGCGGCGTGCGCCGTGGCCTCGACGCCATCATCGCCCTCTGCCTTGGCGCCAAGTTCGTCTTCGTCGGCCGGCCCACACTCTACGGCGTCACGGCCGGGGGCGTGGCGGGCGCGGCGAAGGCGCTGGAAATCTTCCGGCGCGAGGTGGACATCAGCATGGCCCAGATCGGCGCCACCAAGATCGCCGACCTTGGCCCGCAATACATGATGTGGAAGGACGAGGAGGATCTGCGCCGCAACCGGCGCTGATCGGCCTATACTCAGGATCAGGTTGCGCTTCGGCGCCAGGTCGCGCTTTCTCGCCAGACCAGGTTTCGTTCTGGTGAGGGAGTCCAGATGCTTTCCGCTTTCGCGTCGTCGTCGCCGATCCTGGCCGGCGCCTTGGCCAGCCTTTGCGCGGGCCTCGCGACCGCGCTCGGCGCACTGCCGATCCTGTTCATCCGCAAGCTCTCCGATCAGGCGCAGGACGTCATGCTGGGGTTCGCCGCCGGGGTGATGCTGGCGGCCTCCTTCTTCTCGCTGATCATTCCCGGCATCGACGTGGCGCAGGAGCAGGGCGCGACCAAGCTGGGCGCCGTCACCCTGGTGATCGCCGGCATCCTCCTCGGGGCGGCCAGCCTCTGGCTGGTTCATCGCTACCTGCCGCACGAGCATTTCATCATGGGCCGACAGGGGCCCGACGCGCCGCGCTTCCGGCGCATCTGGCTGTTCGTGATCGCCATCACCCTGCACAATTTCCCCGAGGGGCTGGCCGTCGGCGTGGGCTTCGGCGGCGACGATCCCGGCAAGGCCATCGCGCTGGCAATCGGCATCGGACTGCAGAACATGCCCGAGGGGCTGGCCGTCGCCGTGGCGCTGTTGAGCCTGAACTACGGCAGGGCCCAGGCCTTCTTCGTGGCGCTGCTCACGGGCCTCGCCGAGCCGATCGGCGGCCTCCTGGGCGCCGGCGCCGTCACCGTCGCGCAATCGCTGCTGCCCTGGGGGCTGGCCTATGCCGGCGGCGCGATGATCTTCGTCATCAGCGACGAGATCATCCCCGAAACCCACCGCCGCGGCTTCGAGAACCACGGCACGGTCGGCCTGATGATCGGCCTCGTGGTGATGATGTTCCTCGACGTCATGCTGGGCTGATGGTCCTCAAGTCACGGCAGATGGTAGTGAGGAATCATGTCTGGCCGATACCGCTTCGGAAAATTGCGTCGGAGAATAAGACGGCCTTCCGCTGAAAAAGGAAGCAGAGGCAAGAAGATCGATCCGAAAGACAAATGTCCGCCGGGAAGTTCGAGAAAAAGCCCGGCGAGGAACCGGAAGCATTCCAATCCGGCCCGGAACCTGGTGCGACGTCTGGTGGGTTCCAGCCGCTCGTGCAGAAGCCACACAAATTCTCGATAGGCGTCTTGGGCACTCTCGCTGGTCAATGTGACGAGCCTTCCGCCGCGGAATTTCAGTCTGCAGCAGAAAATGATCGGTCTGTCATCTTCGAAGAGAATAGGACTACGGCCCCGCAGGGCACAAAAAAGCCAGACCTCTGAGATCTGGCTGAAGGGTAGGGCGGCCGACTGGCCGCCCTCGTTTGTGAAGCACACTCCGTCGGCGGTGATCTCGATATCGACATCACCGCCCGGATCGTTGCGCAGGAACGGGTAGCGCAGAGGCTAACCGCTCAGTGCACGACCTCGAACAGGCCGGCGGCGCCCATGCCGCCGCCGATGCACATGGTCACGACGACGTTCTTGGCCTTGCGGCGACGGCCCTCGATCAGGGCGTGGCCGGTGCAGCGCGCGCCGGTCATGCCGAACGGATGGCCGATCGAGATCGAGCCGCCGTTGACGTTCAGCTTCTCGTTGGGG
>CAZPOS010000303.1:0-5734 GCA_964588065.1 uncultured Reyranella sp. | reverse complement strand
CGGCGCGGGCCGGCGTGTTATCCTGGCGCGCTGCGGCCGTGCTGAGCGGCAGCGAGAAGCTGGTCGACAAGGGCAAGGAACTGGCCGCCGACGCGCTCGAGGCGGCGACGGCCGACATCGTCTATTCGGCCGGCCGCTTCACCATCACCGGCACCGACCGCGGCATCGGCCTCGGCGAGCTGGCGGCGAAGCAGCCCGACAAGCGCATCTTCATCGAGAACGTGAACACGGTAGACGGCATCGCCTGGCCCAACGGCGCCCATGTCGGCGAGGTCGAGATCGATCCCGACACGGGGATGGTCGAGCTCAAGCGCTATACGACGGTCGACGATGTCGGCAAGCCGCTGCATCGTCCGATCGTGTTCGGCCAGATCCATGGCGGCTGCGCCCAGGGCATCGGGCAGGCGCTGCTGGAAGAGAATGTCTACGACCGCGAAAGCGGTCAGCTCGTGACAGGGTCTTTCATGGACTATGCGATGCCTCGGGCGAGCACGTTCCCGAATTTCAACAACCAGCTCGACGATACGGTGCCGGCCAAGAGCAATCCGATCGGTGCCAAGGGCGTGGGCGAATCCGGTACGGTCGGTTCGACACCGACCGTCATGAACGCGATCATGGACGCGCTGTGGCCGCTCGGGGTGCGTAACCTTCAGATGCCGGCGACACCGCAGCGAGTCTGGCAGGCCATCCAGGAAACGAGGAAGTAGCGGGCAGGGAGATGAAGCAGCGTATCTACGGCTGGATCTCCATCCTTTTCGGAATCGTCCTGTCGCTCGCCGCCCTCGAAGTCACGGCGATCGCCTGGATGTACCTCGAAGACGGCCGCTATACGCCGGCGTCGGAGTTGTTCGAGCGCACCCAGAACACCTATGTGCGCGATGCAACCAAGGGAACGGCCTGCCGGTACGTCGATACGCTCTTTCCGCACCCCTATGTGGCGTTCGTCCATCACGCGAATCCGCCCTGCGGCATGCCCTGGGTCAACAATGTCGGCCTGTTCGGGCCTGACTATCCGGTCCTGAAGCCGACGGACCGTTATGTGGTGATGCTGACGGGCGGTTCCGTGGCGTCGCAGCTCGGACAGAATGCGAGGCCGCCCGCACCGCGCTATCTCGAGGAGGAACTCAACAAGAAGTACATCAGCCCGAACGGCAAGCCGTTCATGGTGCTGAATGGCGGCGACGGCGCCTGGAAGGAGCCTCAGCCCTTCATCCTGTTCTCGCTTTACGCCTCGTCGGTCGATGCGGTCGCCGTGCTCGGCGGATTCAACGAGCACTATTTCTTCTGGCCGGGGTTCAGCGAGCGGCTGGAACGGCCGCTCAGCAACTTCCTCGACGTCAATCCCTTCGTGGCCGACGAGAACTTCGGCGATGCCGCGATCGGCTGGGTCATGGGCCGGATCGCGGGCACGCTCGCGCTGAACCCGATCCTGGGCCACTCGCACGCCGCCTACATGGTGGTCCGTGGTATCGAGCAGGCGGCCAAGGGCAAGGACATCTTCAAGTCGAGCAAGAAGACGACGCTGAACAGCATCTTCCACCTGCCCGAGGAGATCCAGCGCAACCACAAGCTCGCCTTCGACGTCCAGCTGGAACTCTACAAGAAGTACGTGCGGGCGACCTTCGCGGTGGCGCGGGACAACAACGTGAAGTCCGCCTACTTCATCCAGCCGGCCCCGGCTATCGGCAAGGAACTGACCGAGGAGGAGAAGCGGGTCGTGGGCGACCTCTCCTACCGCGATATCTACAAGAACATCGCTGCCGGGTTGATGACCCTGCACGACGGCGGCGCCCCGGTATTCGATCTGACGCAGATCTTCGCGGGCGAGAAGCGGACGATCTACGCCGATCACATCCACTACGCGCGGGATGCCGACAACGAGAGCCTCGGCAACCGGATCATTGCCGCCCGCATGGGCGAGATCCTGGCGGAAACGTGGGGATTCCAGCGGAAACCCTGACGAATGGGCCTGCCGGGCTCACCC
This sequence comes from uncultured Reyranella sp., assembly GCA_964588065.1. Taxonomy (GTDB): domain Bacteria; phylum Pseudomonadota; class Alphaproteobacteria; order Reyranellales; family Reyranellaceae; genus Reyranella. The sequence goes on along the minus strand of CAZPOS010000303.1, from coordinate 3,750 downwards.
GGTGCGCCGGCGAGGCAAACGCTCGCAGGCCGGCGAAACGGCCGAAGTCAGGGCGCGTAAACGAAATAAACGAAACAAACGAAGCGGATGTCGCACCCCTGTAAGCCTATGGGGCGTTGCCTTTTGTGGAAATAATGTTGCGCGCTGGACTGTCTGAAAGACCTATTTCAGCACTCCGTCCGTTGTCATTCTCGAAAAACCTGTTGCTTCACGGTCCGTGACGAGTTTCACTATCCGAGACGCAGTGAGACAATAAGGGCGGTCAACCGCTCCGCATGCGTCGCTAGGGATGGAGCGAAACATGGCCGTCACCCGTCGGCAATTCATGAAGGTGAGCGCCGCTGGCCTCGCCGCCTCTTCCGTTGGTGCGCTGGGATTCCTGGGAGCGGGCGAGGGGCTCGCCGCCGGGGTGAGGCCCTTCCGGCTCGAGAAGGCGACCGAGACCCGCAACACCTGCCCCTACTGTGCCGTGGGATGCGGCGTGCTGGTCTACTCGTCGGCCGACGGCACGAAGGACGCCAAGGCGCAGGTCGTTCACATCGAGGGCGATTCGGATAACCCGATCAACCGGGGCACGCTCTGCGCGCGCGGCGCGGCGTCACTGGGCTTCGCCAACAGCGTCAACCGGCTCCAGTTTCCGATGCACCGCAAGCCCGGCTCGGACAAGTTCGAGCGCGTGAGTTGGGACTTCGCGATGGAGCGCATTGCCAAGCTCGCCAAGGAAGACCGCGACAAGAACTTCATCGCGAAGAATCGCGACGGTGTCACGGTCAACCGGTGGGTCAGCACCGGCTTCCTCGCCGGCTCCGCCTGCAGCAACGAGGCGGGGTACCTCACCTACAAGGCCATCCGCTCGACCGGCATCCTGGCCCTGGAGAACCAGGCACGAATATGACACGGACCGACGGTGGCCAGTCTGGCCCCTACCTTCGGCCGCGGTGCGATGACGAATTCGTGGAACGACATCAAGAATGCCGATGTCGTTCTGATCATGGGCGGCAATGCCGCCGAAGCCCATCCGTGCGGCTTCAAGTGGGTGACCGAGGCCAAGGCCAACAACGGCGCCAAACTCATCGTGGTCGATCCGCGCTTCACGCGCTCGGCCGCGGTCTCGGACCTCTATGCGCCGATCCGGCCAGGCACCGACATCGCCTTCCTCTCGGGCGTGATGCGGTACCTGCTGGGTAACGGCAAGATCCACCAGAAGTACGTCGCCGCCTACACCAACGCCTCCTACATCGTGAAGGAAGGCTTCAAGTTCGAGGACGGGCTGTTCACGGGCTACGACGACGCCCGCAAGAGCTACGTCGATCGCTCGTCCTGGGAGTATGAGTTCGACGAGCAGGGGATGGCGAAGGTCGACGAGACCCTGCAGAACCCGCGCTGTGCCATCAACCTGCTGAAGGCCCATGTCGAGCGCTACACGCCGGAGATGGTCGAACGGATCTGCGGCACGCCCAGGGACAAGTTCCTGAAGGTCTGCGAGCTGATCGCGACGACCGCGAACGGCGAGCGCTCGATGACGTCGCTCTATGCGCTGGGCTGGACCCAGCACACGACCGGCGCGCAGAACATCCGCAGCATGGCCATGATCCAGCTGCTGCTGGGCAACATGGGCATCCCGGGCGGCGGCGTGAATGCGTTGCGTGGCCATTCGAACGTCCAGGGCATCACCGACTTCGGGCTGTTGACGACCTCGACGCCGGGGTACCTCGTGCTGCCCAGCGAGCGCGAGGCGACCTACGCCGACTACATGAAGGCGCGTGCCTTCAAGCCCATCCGCCCAGCTTCTGGCAGAACTACGGGAAGTTCTTCGTCAGCCAGCAGAAGAGCCTCTTCGGCGCGGCGGCGACCAAGGACAACGACTGGGCATACGATTACCTGCCCAAGTTCGACACTGCCTACGACGTTCTCAAGATCGTCGACATGATGGCGGGCGGCCAGATGAACGGCCTGTTCTGCCAGGGCCTGAACGTCATGATGGCGGCACCCAACAAGGCCAAGGTCCAGACAGGACTCTCAAAGCTCAAATGGCTCGTCGTCATGGACCCGCTCGAGACCGAGACGGGGCGCTTCTGGGAAAATCACGGCGAGTTCAACAACGTCGATCCAAAGGCGATCCAGACCGAGGTCTTCCAGCTTCCGACCACGGCCTATGCCGAGGACGAGGGGACATTCACCAATTCCAGCCGTGTGATCCAGTGGCATTGGAAGTCGGTGGAAGGTCCGGGCGAGTCGCGCGGCGACATCCAGATCATGGCGGAGCTGCACAGTCGCCTGCGCGCGCTCTACGCGAAGGAAGGCGGCGCCTTCCCCGATCCGATCCTCAATACGACCTGGAACTACGCCAAGCCCGCGCATCCGGAGCCGGTCGAACTCCTGAAGGAGATCAACGGCTATGCACTGGAGGACCTGCCCGATCCGGCCGATCCGACCAAGGTGATGCTGAAGGCGGGCCAGCTGCTGCCGGGATTCGCCGTGATGCGCGACGACGGCAAGACCTCGGGCGGATGCTGGATCTACACCGGCGTCTATACCGAGGCCGGCAACATGTCGATGCGGCGCGACGCCAGCGACCCAAGCGGGCTCGGCGTCCATCCGAACTGGGGCTTCTCCTGGCCCGCCAACCGGCGCGTCCTCTACAACCGCGCCTCGGCCGATCCCGACGGCAAGGCGTGGAGCGAGCGCAAGAAATACATCACCTGGAACGGCTCGCGCTGGGTCGGTCCGGACGTGCCGGACTATGCCCCGACGGTGGCGCCGGACAAGGCAGTCGGGCCGTTCATCATGAACCAGGAGGGCACGGCGCGGCTCTTTGCCCGCGCCGCCATGCCGGACGGGCCCTTCCCAGAGCACTACGAGCCGATGGACGCCTACATCGCCAATCCGCTGCACCCCAAGATCAATACCAATCCGGTGGCACGGGTGTTCGCGGCGGACGCGAAGTCGTTCGGCACGCCGGACAAGTTCCCGATCGTGGCGACCTCCTATCGCCTCGCCGAGCACTTCCACTACTGGACCAAGAATGTGCACGACAATGCCGTGGTCCAGCCGGAGATGTTCGTCGAGATGGGCGAGCGCCTGGCCAGGGCGAAGGGCATCAGGAATGGCGACTGGGTAGAGGTGTCGAGCCAGCGTGGCATGATCAAGGCCAAGGCCTCGGTGTCCAAGCGTTTCCGGCCGATCATGGTCGACGGCAAGCCATGCGACGTGATCGGCCTGCCGATCCACTTCGGCTTCGTCGGCCTCGCGCGGAAATCCTATCCGCTCAACACGCTGACGCCGCCGGTGGGCGACGCCAGCACCAATACGCCGGAGTTCAAGGCGTTCCTGGTCGACGTGAAGAAGACCGTCCCGCCGGCTTCGCAGCCGGCCGTGTCCTGACCGGGGAGGGTGAAATGTCCGTGATGCAAGCCCTCGATCTCCGCCGCCGGTCGGCCTCCAGCGTGCCGCCGCCGGCGCCGGGTGCGAAAGCCGCGGTGCCGGTGGCCAAGCTGATCGACGTCAGCAAGTGCATCGGCTGCAAGGCCTGCCAGACCGCCTGTCTGGAGTGGAACCAGCTCGACCAGCCGATCGGCTACACCGACGGAACCTACAACAACCCGACCGACCTCACGACGGCCTCGTGGACCGTCATGCGCTACACGGAGTACGAGCACGGCGACGATCTGGAATGGCTGATCCGCAAGGACGGCTGCATGCACTGCGAGGATCCGGGCTGCCTCAAGGCCTGCCCGGCGCCGGGCGCCA
>CAZPOS010000302.1:0-5825 GCA_964588065.1 uncultured Reyranella sp. | reverse complement strand
TCTTCATGGGGAGCTTTACGGTTCTCCCTCCTGAGATTAAATCAGGTGATATGCCAGGAGTTTCAGTTAAGCTTTATTATTCTCCTGCCGTAGAAAAAGCTATAGAGGATTCTAAGAAATGGGATAGATTCGTAGATGATATGATTCAAATATTTAAAGAAGGATTCGGGAAAGAAAGGCAAAAAGTAAGCGCATTCAATAAACTAGATATACATGGAACTATAGAACCCTACGTGCACCAAAACGTAGCTGAGGTTATGCAGAATTTATTCAATGGCGTAACAGCAGGATATCTTTCTAAAGAGACAGCATCGGCGGTTAACCCTTACGCTAAGAATGACGAATATAAAAGAATACTTAACCAAGCCCGCAATGAATTAATTGGGCTACAAAATGATAATCATGACGAAACAAGAAGTACTGACCAATCTAAAGATTAAGACCCTAGGATTAGCAAGCCCTAGAGACCTTAAAATTAGTAATGTTGCTCCAATGCTAGTTAAAAGGCGTAATAATGTAGAAGACTATTCTATTGGGAAATGGAGTGAATTCCATAAAAGGTATGTTGTTGATTCAGACCCATCTACGAATCCAATAATAAGTATAGAATGCGTTTATTCGGGCAGAGATGAAGCAGTCGAGACTCCTGTAGCGGAGCCTATAAAAGAAGTCGTGGCAGATGCTCCGAAAGAGGTTAAAAAACCTACAAAAAAGACTGCTGCTCCCACGAAAAAACCTGCTAAGAAGAAGTAATGGATTTAAAAGAAAGAGAACTCGCAGTAAGAAGGATGGCTCTGCTATTAGCTGATGAATTGTCCGTGTCTGAAAATTCACTTAAAAGAATTCTCGAGGAGGCTTTCAAAATTAAAGACAAAAACCAAGCATTTAAGTATATCTCGGATGAGATTTGGAATTTGACAGAAGAAAGCATTTATAGTGTTGCTGAATTGGCAGAGGATAAAAATAGAGAGGTTTTACCGCTCTCATTTATCCCTGCCTTTATAGCTCTCAATAAAGCGACTATAAGAAATAAGATAGAAGTTTACGCAACTCAATTTTTAAAAGAAATTGAAAATAAATCTAAATTAATCTCTTTTTATAAACCTAAAATAGACAAAAAGACCTTAAATATAGCCAGAGAAGCAGCAAACCTACCATATACAGCGAAGTCATCCATAACCAATCTAAAAGTTCTCCTTTCAGGGACTATGACGGATGCTTTAAATAAGGCCGATATATATCTCATGAGCGGGAAAGGGGCGGCAGGTTATATAGGAGTGAGACAGTCTACCTACGACTGTCCTCTTTGCGATAGTCTGTGTGGATATTTTATACCAATAACTGAACAGGTGTTCCCTGCTCATGCGAGATGCGTTTGCGGAATGATACCTATTTATGCAGAAGAATATGACTAGAGAAGAGGAATTTGTAACTAACCTTAAAGCAATGCTAAAAGAGGAAGATAAGAAAAGAAAGCCCAGAAAAAGAATCTCTAAGACTGCCAAATCTGTAAGCATAATTAAACTGCAGGAAGATTATGCAAGATGGAGAGTAAGGCAGCCTTTAGATTGTTCACAGCCAAGGACGGCCGTATTTTCGGATACAAACGCCAATGAGTTAACGAAAGCAGTAGTTGCTCATATTTATTGCAACGGAGGATTTGCTGGAAGGGTTAATTCGACTGGAACTTATAAACAGTCAGAGGGGAGATTTATTCGCTCTGGCTCACGAAACGGCATGGCTGACGTAAATGCATGTATAAAAGGGAAACATGTGCAAATTGAGATTAAATATGGCTCTGATACTCCTAGACCTGCACAGCTTCAGGTGAAGAAAGAAGTTGAAGCCGCAGGAGGCATTTATATCTTCGTAAAAACGTTTGACGACTATCTTGAAAAATCAAAATATTTGTTTGTATAAACGGAGATGGATACTTGGCAACAGAACATCCTAAACTCTAAGTGTTATTGAGAGGAATGATTAATATCACGCACAAAATTGAGGGAAATGATTAATATGACGCACAAATTAAAGCGAGACTAAAAAAAATCTCGCTTTTTTATCAAAATGGATGATAGTTTTATCTTAAGGCGGGGGAAACCTCGCCTTCCTTATTTAATTTTGTACTCCCTCTCAAAGCAGGCTTGTTTGATAAACATTTTCTTCCTGAAGGGGAGAATGGCTACTACTACGTAGCCATTACATCTCCTACAGACTTCAACCTCCCTCTTCCCATCTGTGTAAATCTCTTTTCCCATTACATGTTGGTTTGAATCAGGTTGAAAATAAACTCAACGTATGCCTCAGGCGTCATATCTCGCTTAGTGAAATCATCCACCATATGAACTCTTTCTTCTCGATATATTTCAACAGTTTTATCACCTACTGTGAGACCGAAGTTCTTAGTTTTCCCTAATTCTTCAACACCTGCGTCAATAAACGCTTTAATTAAATTCTCGCTAGTTAATTGTTCTTTCTTTTTTGCCATAATATCAATTTTTTGGTTTAACATTTATCTCATTATCTCTCACATATTTATATACAGCACAATCATCGCATCTTAGCGGCAGATAGAAGTGTTTCCTATCTTCAGTTACTTCCTGAGGCTTGTTTTTTAACTGATATAGGTTTCCCAATTCTTTTGCAGCCTGAATCGCAACTTTAGGGTCTTCGCTAAGTGTGAATCCATCCAATAGCTCTGCTATTCTCCCAAAGACCACAGATTGTTCATCTTCTCCTTTATTTACAGTCTCCTCGATTAATTGAATTTCAAACCCTTTCATCTGCAGATAAGCTATTACAGGCTCGGTTCTAAACCATTTTCCAGCCATAACTTCAAGACTTTCAGGTGAAGCCGTGGATTCTTTCTCCCTTGAATATAAATAAGCTCCCACCTTATTTTTATTTACAATATAAGCATCGAGACAAAATCTCTCTCTCTCACTGAGTTTCTCAACCTGCTTCTGTAGTGCTATCGTCGGTCTTCTCGCTCTCTGCTTCGTCGGTAATTTCTTTTGCTTCATGATACCTTTGCATTTCTTTAATAATTTCTTCATCTTCTTCATCGTCCAGGTTAACTCCCTGTCTTTCAGAGAAGTCTTTATAAACCTGGAACAGTGCCATTAAACCCTCAGCGTCAAGCATGACATTCCCTACAAGATAATTAGCCACTATGAGCGGCTCTAAAAGCTCCTCTTTCTCCTCATGGAGCAGATTAACCCCGAAGGCATGCATATCAGTTCCCATAGACCAGCTAGCACTCCATGTTCCAGAGACTGATTCAAATTTAAGTCGGCTTGCTTTCTCGCCGTACTCCTTCACGATAAAATTACCTACCTGTTTTTTTATACCCATAACATTAAACTTTATTTAAAAAAGGAAAAATATATTCCTTACATTCTTGTATAATTTTCCCATCCTTGCGGATGCCTTTTGTCGATTCAAAAAGCTCAATAGCCTCTTGCTCAGTTCTGATTCCGCTTCTTCTAAGATAATCAATAACGTCTGAGAGATACAGGTCTCTGAAAAGCCCTACATTATAGGGATTGCAGCTTCTGATACCCATGCCAAACCTTGAAGCGCCAACATTCCTTAGAGCTTGCAGAGATTTCTCCCCCATAACAGACCCTAATCTGAAATTATCCTTGCCGAGAGCTTCTTTTATCTTCTCATGTTCAGCCTCAAATCTATCCACAACCCTTTTTGCGTCAGGGTAGCTCTCTACGATAGTGAAGCATGAGAGATATTCTTGTAACTTAATCATATTAAAATATTTTTGATTGGGTTAATTCTTCTTCATAATAGACCATTTCAGCTGATAACGGAGAGAATGCAACGTAATACTTCCATCCTAATCTTATATCGAAAAACATGTCGGTTATAACGCCTTCGTCGCTGTCTCTTGTGATATGGAAGACCCTATCTCCAAGATAGAATCTAGGTTTTACTATTTCCATTGTTTCGTTATTCATAAATCTTGTAAATTATTCCTTGTGATGTTCTCTCTTTAATAAATCCTATTAGTCTAAGAGTCCTGCCGAAATTAGTAGGATTTTCTGCCTCTATATTTGAAAGGTCGCAAAACTCCAGATATTGTTGATAGAGTTCTTTAGCTAAAATACTGATACAGTTCTTTCCTGAAGAAGAGTAGCTTTTAGACTCCACAAATTGATAAACAGAGTTGTTCTCCTGTCGATACTCAGAGAGTGCGCTTCTCACCGTTTTACCTTGATGCAGTATATATCCTTTCTTCGCGATACTTCTTCTCCCGTCAAGAATCCAATTCATAATTCCTGAATATTCTTTTTTCATTTTATCGCTGAGATTTTTATCTTGAAGCTCATCAGGGATTGTTTTATTGAATGGGAGTATCACAATTCTTCTGAAGACTCCGTTGGAGGTATCTTTATGGCTAGGCATTGTATTCGCATTAGCCATCATCAAGGGGATATCCTCTACTTTTGCAGGCTCTCCGTATATTGGTCTTGCTTGTTGCGGCTCACCGCTTATGAGAGATTTAAAGCTGCTAGAGGAAAAACTGCGAGAAGAGATTTCGCTGCAATAATTTAAAAGTTTGCCGTTAATATCCATCAGATTCTTTCCTCTGTCGGAGCTATTCGTTAAAGCGGTTATCTCATAATTTCGTACGTTACTGGAGCCCAACACTCCGATAACAGTATCAAATACTACACTCTTCCCATTTGCCCCACTGCCAAGACAAAACAACATTGTTTCAATCTTTACTTTCTTACGGTCAACAAATATCAATCCCAGGAATTCCTGGAGCAGAAGAATACTTTCGTCATCACCCAGCACATCTTTGAGAAATTTCAGCCAAAGAGAAGGCCTCTCCTCAGGTTTATAATCATATTCCAGTTGAGAAATAACATGAAGCTCTGGAGAGAAATCATGTACCGTCTCAGTAGAGATGTCAAAGACACAATTTTTAAAACAGATAAGATTTGCCTTTACCTCTAACTTCTCCCCTGCAATGCCTGTTAAGACGTTATTGATAATTGTACTCAGCTTAGTCATCAGCTTCCCGTCAGTATCTATTGACTCTACAACCTTATAGATTAAATTCTTTATATTATCCACAGGTTTATAAATCTGCCCGTTGAAGTAATAAATCTGAGAACCATACATCTTTAAATGAGATTTCATCATAGCATCAAGCACGGTAGTACCGCATCGCCCTGCCTTGCCGTATGACTTGTCTTCAACAACCTCCTCCACAAGCACGCTATTCAAGTTTGATATCACTATCCTACTCAGCATTAAACAATTTCATTAGATACTTTCCACCGCGCCTGATTTTCTCACTCTCCTTTAAAATTATATCCTTTTTATAATCATATACCAATATAGTACCATCATAAAGAGTTATAATCATAGCACTCATTAAAGCATCCATTCTTACATCCTCTGCACCATTGAGAACCGTCTCGTAAATACGCAAAGCTCTGCCAGTTCGAGGAGAAGAGTCATCCGCACTACTCTGAAGACATTGCTCGTAATAAATTTCATCTATTCTGCTCTTTTCCATAATGTAGGGTTTATGTATAGTTTATGTATGGTTTTTGGAAACTATACATCGCTGAAACCCCCTCCCCGAAAGACTTCTGGAAGAGTAGTGTAGGGTATGTATAGTTTTGACCAAACATTTTCTTATATTTATATATATATTAATTTTCAATACCTTTTTAAGATAAAACTATACATACTATACATTAGGTACATTGAAACCATCTGTGGGATTAACTTAGAGGTGATGTATAGTTTGGTGAAAACTATACACAAACTATACATAAAACTATACATTTTAT
>CAZPOS010000301.1:0-5903 GCA_964588065.1 uncultured Reyranella sp. | reverse complement strand
CGGCGTGATGACCTTCATCGTCGACTACAAGGGTGAGGTCTATCAGCAGGACCTGGGCCCGGAGACGGCGCAGAAGGCCGGTATGATCAACATCTTCAATCCTGATAAGGGTTGGGTGAAAGCCGATATGACGCCTCCGTGACGGAGGTGGCGACGTGAAGGGGAGAGGTGTGATGAAGACGAAGATCCTGACGCTGGTCGTCGCGGCGGGCTTCCTGGGTGGTTGCAACCAGCCCATGTCCGATGGCGAGAAGGGTGCGCTCGTCGGTGCCGCGGCCGGTACCGGCATCGGTCTCGTGACCGGCGGCAGCTTCGGCACGGTGGTCGGCGCCGGCCTGATCGGCGGCGCGGTGGGCTACATCGGTGGCACTGCCATCGGCAACAGCAAGTAGGGAGATCCAGATGACCTCCAGGATCCTGCTCTCGCTTGCGGCCCTCGTTGCTGTCTCGGCCTCCGCCCAGGCCCAGACCCCGGCCGCCATGCCACCGCTCAACTTCGACCAGGCGGCCTACATCACCTGCCGCGAGGCGCATGCGATGAACCCGGAAGCGCGCAAGGCGCTGGCCGTGTTCCTCGCGGAACATTCCGCGCGGGTGCGCGGCGTCATGATCCCCGATGGCGAGCAGGGTGCCCAGCTCGCCCATCTGGTGCGCGGCGGCTGCACCCTGTCGCCCGACGCCTATCTGTTCACGGTGGTCGACCGCGCCATTGTGGCGGAGAGCTCGAAGCTCCCCAAGCGCCGCTAGTTACTTCCAGCTACGGCTTCCAGCGGGTCACGCCAAGAGCTGCCAGGACCAGGCGGGCGGCGTGACCCAGGCGGCAGAGGCGAAGCCCTGCGCGCCGGAAGTCCTTCATCTGGGCCGCCGTCGGATATCCCAGATACTGGCCGTCCGAGAGAAGCTGCGCTTGTCCCGCCGCCCTGTCGGCCGCGAGACGCGCCAGTGCATCCGGCAGGGCGCGCGCACCGGCCAGGAAGAACTGCGTCGTCAGTTCGCCGACCGAGCTTGCGCCATCGATCGGCACTTCGACCTTGGCAAGGACGCGGCCGGTATCGATCGTGCGGTCTTCGATCGCATGAACCGTGGCGCCTGAAATGCGCTCCTGCCTCGCTTGTGCCCAAAGGACGGGGCAGGGGCCGCGCAGCTTGGGAAGCAGGGATGGATGAACATTCAACGCAGCCACGTTCGGCAGACCGATCAGCGGTGGCTGCAGGATCTGGTCGAAATTCATGACGACGATGAAATCGGGAGCGCAAGCCTCTACTGCGGCAAGCGTCTCGGCGGAATTGACGTCGGGTGTTTCGACGAACCGCGCACCATGGCGCCGCGCCAGCTCGGGCAACGTCGCCAGTGCCGGGGGGCGTCGCGTGACCAGCGAGAGCCAGCGCGCGAAATAGGCGACGATCGGTACCGATACCAGGTCGAAGCCCAACCAGAGGTTGAGCGGAATGCCGAAGCGCCGGAAGCCGGCAGTCGTCTGCTCCCAGAAGGTGCCGTGACGGGAGCCGAACCGGCGCGAGGACAGGACGAGACCGATGTCGTCGCCGAATTCCGCAAACACCGCGTTCAATGCCGGGAGGCAACACAGGCTGTCGATATGGCAAAGTACGATCGTACGCGTCCTTGGCCTGTTCTCCGCAGCGGACGGCATGCGGCCCTACTCCTTCAAGATCCGCGCACTCAGCCAGGCAGGAAGCAGCGCCGTGAACCAGACACCCAGTGCGAGGCCAAAGGGGAAGGCGATCCGCGGTCTGTTGCGGGCAAGACCGTGCCGGATGATCTGCGAGGCTCGCCCGGCACTCATCGTCTTCGGTCTGGGACCGGCGATCGCATCGCTCATGCGGCTCGTCACATAGCCCGGGCAGACCACGCTCAACCCGACATTGGCTCGTGCGAGGGGGAAGCGAAGGCTCTCTCCCCAGACGCGTATCGCCGCCTTGCTCGCATTGTACGAAGCGGAGCGCGGGCGGCCGAAGAAAGCCGCGAGCGACGAAACCACGCCGATCTGTCCTTGGCGCCGCGCCACGAGGCGATCAATCAGCGGCTCGACCGTGTTCAGTACACCCGTGATGTTCACCGCGATGGTCCTGTGGGCCGAATCGAAGGGTTCGATTCCCAGGTTGTTCTGGTCGAGCGATATCCCGGCATTGGCAATCAGCAGGTCGACTGGATGGGCGTCGTCGAACGCCGTCAACCAGCGTGCCATTGCGGATCGATCGGTGGTGTCGACGGTATCGGCGAGCACGGTCGCTCCCTTGGTCCGGCAGGCATCCGCAACCGCAGACAGGCGGCTGGCATCGCGGCCCGTCAGGCCGAGAACGACGCCAGGAGCGGCATAGTCGATGGCCAGGGCCTCCCCGATGCCACTCGAAGCGCCGGTGATGATGATGTGGCGGAATGTCTTCATGTTGGGGCAGATGCGTTGAAATGATAGTGACCTTGCGAGTGCTGGACCACGCATTTATGTTGACCGACAGAGCATTGACCGATGGTCGAAAGTCGGGACGTGACCCGTAGATTGCTGTTCGACGTCACCGGGCTGCTTCACTGGTACGCCTTCTTCCCGAATCCCTCTGGCATCCAAAGGGTGACCGAAAAACTGCTTTCCTCGTCGGCTGTTCAGCAGGACAAGCGGGTGGAGTTCGTGGCGCGGGCGCTCGGTGGCGACGAACTATACAGGATCGACAGGGGCACATTGCGCGATCTCCAGGATCCGCTGCGGCGCCGGGCGGCGATCGCCCGCCTGCGCGCCCTCTTCACGTTGACCATGCGACACGCACGGCCAGGGGGGCCGCTGTCGGACGTGGCCATTGTCCATGTTCCCTATTTCCTGCTCGGCCTGAGCCGTCTGGCGCCGCTGGTCGAGGCGTGGTTCGGCAGACGATTGCCCACTGCCTTGCCGCCGCTGGAAGTCGTGCCGGAGCCCGGGCCACAGGACATGTTCTTCAACCCGGGCGATCTATGGTGGCAGAATCACTACGCCCCGTTCGTGCTTGGGCTGAAAGCCCGCACGGGGGTGAAGGTCGTGCAGATGATCCACGATCTTTTCTTCATCGAACGGCCTGACTGGTTCTCGCCCACCTTCGCGCGCACTTTTCCGTCCACCTTTGGCGGGGTTGCGCCTGGCGTCGATCGTTGGCTGACCAATTCGACCTTCGTGACGGAACAACTCCGGACTTATTTGCAGAGCCGCTCGCTGCCTCCACGACCAGTCGAGATACTCCCCATGGGTTGGGATAGTTTCGCGGGTGCAAAAGGGGAGGATCGTTCCAGCGCCGCGGCGGTGCTCCGGCGCTACGGCATCGTCGGTCAACCATTCATCCTGTTCGTCGGGACCGTCGAGCCGCGCAAGAATCTGGCAACGCTCCTCGATGTCATGGAGGAACTGCGCCGGGACCTCGGGGAGCGTGTTCCGGAGTTGGTGGTCGTGGGCGGTTACGGGTGGAGCGCGAAGGGTCTTGCGGCGCGCCTGTGGCGCAGCCCGTACACGAGGTGGCTGACCAGGGTTCGCGACGCCGATCTGTCTGCCCTCTATCGCGCCGCGCTCTTCACCGTATCGCCCAGTCACTCCGAGGGATGGGGACTGCCGGTGCAGGAGAGCATCGCCCATGGCGTGCCCTGCATCGCCTCGACGGGCGGAGCGCTGCGTGAATCCGGTCATGGTCTCGCGGTTCATTTCGATCCATCGGATCCAGTGAGCTTGAAGTCTGCGATCGCCCATTGGATCACCGATGGCGCCGCCCTCCGGCGAGAGCGGGTGCGAATTGCCGAGGCCCTAGGCTCGGAGCATTTCCCGACCTGGAACGATGCAGGACAGGTGTTGCTGAAGCAGGCGAGCCTCGACGGGAACGGATGCGCCCCGTGAGCGCGCGGCTGCTCTACGACCTGACGGGGCTGGTTCATTGGTATGCCTACTTCCGGCATCCCGGCGGGGTGCAGAGGGTCATCGAAAAGGTGGCGTCCTCGGATGTCGTCCGACAGTCGTCCGCGGTCGAGTTCGTGGTCCGCATCCTCGGCAGCGATCGCTTCTACAGGATCGATCGCGAACTGATTGCCAGCCTCGGTAGCGGGCGCTCGTCGGCAATCTCGCGCCTGCGACGCATCCTGGCGCAGGGATTGAGACTGGCGACGCTCCCGGAAATGCTGTCCGAAGGTCGATATTTCCATCTGCCCTATCTGGCGGCCGGCTTGACGCGGATGGAAGGTCTGCTCGAGGCCTGGACGGAAGGAACCGCGCGGCGATCGTTGCCTGCGCTCGATATCGTTGCGCCGCCCGGCGCGCATGACACCTTGTTCAATCCCGGCGACCTCTGGTGGCAGAAGAAGTATGTCGCGACGGTCGCCGGCTTGAAGGCGCGAACGGGCGTGCGGATCGTCCAGATGATTCACGACCTTTATCTCATCGAGCGGCCGGAATGGACCCCCGCCGATTCCGTGCGGATCTTTGCCGGGCAGCTTCAAGGGATCGCCCCGAGCGTGGATTGCTGGCTGACCAGCTCGCAATTCGTCAGGCAGCAGGTCCAACGCTATCTCGCCGACCGGTCGGTCCCGGAAAAGCCGGTCGCGGTCCTGCCGATGGGCTGGGACAGCTTCGATGCCTTGCGCAAATCCGGCCATGATCGTCCCTCCGACCGCCCGGTCCTTGAGCGGCACGGGCTGACCGACAAGCCGTTCATTCTGTCGGTCGGCACGATCGAGCCGCGCAAGAACGTCCCGGCGCTGCTCGATGCGGCCGAGGAGCTTCGCGCCCGATTCGGCGACGCCATGCCGCGTCTGGTGATCGTCGGGGGCTATGGCTGGAGAGCGGCCGAGGTGCGGGCGCGGCTGTCATCGGGCTCCCGCACCGGCACCCTGGTCTGGCTCGAGAACCTTTCCGACGCCGATCTCGGCGCCCTTTACCGGAACGCTCTGTTCACGGTCATGCCCAGTCATGGCGAAGGCTGGGGGCTGGCGGTGCAGGAGAGCCTTGCCCTCGGCGTGCCCTGCATCGCCTCGGATGCCGGCGCGACGCGCGAGGCCGGCCTCGAGCTCGCGACCTATTTCGATCCTTCGAGTTCCGAAGGATTGACGCGGGCGATGGCCGGCTGGATCTCCGATGGCGCGGCGCTGGCGGCCGCGCGGGACAGGATCGCGCGGGCGCTCGCGACGCAGACGTTTCCGAGCTGGAACGATGCGGGAAGCGTGCTGCTCAGGTCAGCTTTATCATGACGTGCCGGGCATAGGCCGGGCGCGTCGTCAGCCGCTCGTACCACGCCCGGACGTTCTTCAGGTCCGGGCGTTCGATTTCCAGCGCATACCAGCGATGGACGAAGCAGCCGACCGGGATGTCGCCCATCGTGAACTGGTCGCCGGCGACGTAACGCCGGCCCTCAAGCCAGCCGTCGAGCCGGCCGAACAGCTTGCCGGCCTCCGCGGCGGCCTTGCCGATCGCCGCCATGTCGCGCTTCTCCGGCGGCGTGCGGATCAGGCCCCAGAAGGCGAGGCGCATCGGCTCGCCGATGGTGCTGAGCTGCCAGTCCATCCATCGGTCGGCCTCGCTGCGCAGACCAGGATCGGTCGGCCAGAGCGTGCCCGCGGCATGCTTCGCCGCGAGATAGCGCACCGCCGAGTTGCTCTCCCAGATGATGCGCCCGCCCACGTCGATGGTCGGCACGACGCCGTTGGGGTTCATGTCGAGGTACCATTTCTGGTCGTTGCCCCCGAACGCCCCGCCGACATCCTCGCGCTCGTACTTGAGCCCGCATTCGTCGGCGCACCACAGCACCTTCATCACGTTGATCGAATTGGCGCGGCCCCAGATTTTCATCGAATCACTCTCCTTGAATTCAGCATTCCCATTCCGGCTTCCCGTCGACGATGCGCAGGATGTGTTTGATATCAGGGTCGAACTGGACCGGATCGAG
>CAZPOS010000300.1:0-5979 GCA_964588065.1 uncultured Reyranella sp. | reverse complement strand
CGCCAGAGCGAGTCGCAGCCCTGGCTGCACAGCGCCGCCTGATCACACCGAACGTCCGCGCATTGTCATCCCGAGCGCAGCGAGGGACTTTTCCACGGTCCGAGCAAGGGTCCGTCGCTGCGCTCAGGATGACAGCGGGTTTTTGAACTTCAAGCCATACAATCAACGGAAGACCTGACCATCATGGCGTCCAATCGCAATCTGCTCGTGCTGCCCGGCGACGGCATCGGCCCCGAGGTGATGAACGAAGTCCGCAAGATCATTGCCTGGATGGGCAAGAAGCGTGCGATCGGCTTCGACATCAAGGAAGACCTCGTGGGCGGCGCCGCGCTCGACAAGCACGGCGTGCCGCTGAGCGACGACGCCATGAAGGCGGCCCTCGAGGCGGATGCGGTGCTGTTCGGCTCGGTCGGCGGCCCGAAGTGGGACACCGCCGACTTCAGCAAGAAGCCGGAGCGCGGCCTGCTGCGCCTGCGCAAGGAGATGGACCTCTTCGCCAACCTGCGCCCGGCCAAGGTGTTCGACGCGCTGGTCGACGCCTCCTCGTTGAAGCCCGAGATCGTCAAGGGCCTCGACATCATGATCATCCGCGAGCTGACCAGCGGCGTGTATTTCGGCGAGCCGCGCGGCCGCCACACCAACGCGGCCGGCGAGGTCGAGGCCTTCGACACGCAGCGCTACACGGCGCCGGAGATCCGCCGCGTCTGCGCCGTCGCCTTCGAGCTGGCGCGCAAGCGCAAGAACAAGGTGCTTTCCTCGGAGAAGGCCAACGTCATGCACACCGGCGTGCTGTGGCGCGAGGAGGCGACCAAGCTGCACCAGGAGAAGTATTCCGACGTCCAGCTGAGCCACATGTATGCCGACGCGCTCGCCATGCAGCTGCTGCGCGCGCCCAAGGAGTTCGACGTGATCGTCACCGACAATCTGTTCGGCGACATCCTCTCGGACGAGGCCTCGATGCTGACCGGGTCGCTGGGCCTGCTGCCGTCGGCCTCGCTCGGTGCGCCCGACGCGACCGGCCGCCGCAAGGCTCTGTACGAGCCGATCCACGGCAGCGCGCCGGACATCGCGGGCAAGGGCCTCGCGAATCCGATCGCCCAGACGCTCAGCTACGCGATGATGCTTCGCTACTCGTTCGACCTCGGCAAGGATGCCGACATGGTCGAGCTCGCGGTCGAGAACGTGCTGAAGGCGGGCTACCGTACCGGCGACCTGCTGGTGGGCAACACCGACGGCGTGAAGAAGGTCGGCACCGAGGAAATGGGCGACGCCATCGTCAAGGAACTCGACCGCCTCAGCTGATCGGCGACAGCCGGATCAGCCTCGCAGGATCGACCCCAGAACGCCCCGCAACACGGCGCCGCCGACGCTGGCGCCGATCGATGCGGCTTTCCCCCTGCCGAACACGGCCTTCGCCGCCTCGCGCGCGGCGATCGTGGCCATGCTGCGCCCCGCCGCCTTGGCGACGGTAATCCCCACCGAATCCCGCTGACGGCCGGCCGGTACCTTCTTGGGCTCCGGTGCCGGTGGCTGCGGTTGTGCCTTCTTGAGGCGCGGTTCGGGACGCTGCCCGGGCGCGCCTTCATGATCGGCCGTTGACGATGGCTCGGCCGGGTGGGGCCCCCAAGGACCCGTCGTCGTCGGAACGGTGGGCGGCACCGATCCATACTGGCCGCGGCGGCGCGGCGGCGTCGCTTCGGGACCGGCGGAGGTCACGCGGCCGGTGAGGACCTCATAGGCCGACTGACGATCGACCGCCGTGTCATATCGTCCGGCGAGTGGGCTCGCCGCGATCACCGCCGCGCGCTCCTCCGCGGTGGCCGGCCCGATGCGGCCCTGCGGCGGCGCGATGAAGCAGCGCTCGACCGGAAACGGCACGCCCTTGGCGTCGAGGAAGGACAGCAGCGCTTCGCCGACGCCGAGCTCGGTGATGGCCTGCGCGGCATCGAACGCCTTGTTGGGCCGGAAGGTCTCGGCGGCCACCTTCACCGCGCGCTGGTCGCGCGGCGTGAAGGCGCGCAGCGCGTGCTGGACGCGGTTGCCCAGCTGGCCGAGCACGGTTTCCGGCAGATCGAGCGGGTTCTGGGTGACGAAGTAGACGCCCACGCCCTTGGAGCGGATCAACCGCACGACCTGCTCGATGCGCGACAGCAGCGCCTTGGGCGCGTCGTCGAACAGGAGATGCGCCTCGTCGAAGAAGAACACGAACTTCGGCTTGTCGAGATCGCCCACCTCGGGCAGCGATTCGAAGAGTTCGGACAGCAGCCACAGCAGGAAGGTCGCGTAGAGGCGCGGGCTCTGCATCAGCCGGTCGGCCGCCAGGATGTTGATGGCGCCTTGGCCCGACGGATCGCAGCGGATCATGTCGGTGAGCACCAGCGCCGGCTCGCCGAAGAAGCCTTCGCCGCCCTGCTGGCTGAGCGTCAGGAGCTGGCGCTGGATGGTCCCGACCGACTGCTTGCTGACATTGCCGAATTCGGTGGTGAGCGAGCCGGCATTCTCCGCCACCCATTGCAGCAGCGCCTGCAGGTCCTTGAAGTCGAGCAGCAGCAGGCCCTGCTGGTCGGCGATCCGGAAGACGATGTTGAGCACGCCCTCCTGCGTCTCGTTGAGCTGCAGCAGCCGGGCCATCAGCACCGGCCCCACTTCGCTCACCGTCGTGCGGATCGGATGGCCCTTCTCGCCGAACAGGTCCCAGAAGATCGTGGGAAAGGCACGGCCGCCATAGCCGTCGATGCCGAGCTGTTTCGCGCGCTCCAGCGCCCGCGGATTGTTGCCGCCCGCCTGGCTGACGCCGGACAGGTCGCCCTTCACGTCGGCCATGAAGACCGGCACGCCGTAGGCGGAGAAGCCCTCGGCGATGGTCTGCAGCGTGACGGTCTTGCCGGTGCCGGTCGCTCCGGCAATCAGGCCGTGGCGATTGGCGTACTTCAGCAGGAGATACTGGTCGGCGCTGCTGGCCCCCACGAAGATCGCCGCGTCGTCGCTCATCCCGTCTCCCTTGCGCTTGCGGCGAGTTTAGCCAAAGAGCCGCGTCCATAGTAGGCTCGACGCATGTCCCTCCCGCGTCTCGCGCTCGCCGTCATCGGCGACGAAATCGGCCCTTCCCTGGACGAGATGATCTCCTTCTGCGCCGAACACGACGTGCGGCGCCTCGACATGCGCACCGTCGAGGGCAGGAACCTGCTCGGCCTGTCGCTCGAGGAAGCCAGCGCCATCGCCCGCCGGATCGAGCAGGCGGGGCTCTCGGTGCCGACCTTGGTCTCGCCGCTGCTGAAGTGGCCCGCCCCCGGCAAGGAACCTGCGTCGGCCGCGGTCGACTTCGCCTTCGACCCGGCAGACTGTCCCGCCGACGATCCGCTGGTCCATGCCTTCGACATGGCGACCGTGTTCGGCGCCGAGCGGATTCGCGTCTTCAGCCACCTTCGCTACCCGGGCTACCGGCCGCCCGACCTCTTCGGGCGGTTCGAACGCCTGGCCGATCTCGGCCTCACCTATTCGATCAACGTCGAGATCGAGAACGAGGCGGTCTGCAACATCGGCTCGGTCGGCGAGCTCGCCGAATTCTTCGCGTCGATGGGAGAGGCGATGACGCCGAGCCCGCTGCCGGTGCAGCTGCGGCCCCTGATCGACATCGGCAACGCCTGGGCGATGGGCGCACCACCGAGCGACGCCGACATCGCGGCGCTGGCTCCGCTCGTCGATCTCATCCACCTCAAGGATCGCGACTTGTCGGCCGGTCGGACCGTCCCATTGGGCGACGGCGACGTTCCGTGGGCCATGGAACTCTCCCGGCTCCTGACGGAGGCCGCCAAGGGTCCCACCCCCGTCAGGCAGATCCACGCGAGCATCGAGACGCACTGCCCGCAGGACGCATGCAATGCGACGGCACGGTCCGTCGCCGCCCTCCGCCGCCTCGCCGCTGAGATCGGCGTCGAGGTCGTCTAAGCCGGCGTGATGACGAAGCCGGCGCGGGGGAAGTGGACCACGACCTCGCCGACCCGCTCGTCATGGCGCCTGATCGAGACACGATCGTTCGTCAGTCCGACCAACTCACCGCTCACCGGCACCTTGCCGGTATCGTCGGGCGTGACGCTGATCGTCTGGCCGGCCCTCAGCCCGCTGGGATCGTCGCGATCGACGGTCGTCGCTTCGGGTGTCGCCGTCTTCGCGACGTCGAGTGCGTCGGCGGCGGCGATTTCCGTCGGATTGCCGCTGCCGAGAGCCTTCATCCGTTCCGACCAGGCCGCGATCAGCGGCAGCCGGTCGAGCGGCGCGACCGGCCTGCCGCCGCCCAGCCGCTCCTTGATGAACCAGACCGGATTGTAGAGCGCGCAGTCGGCCAGGCACGGCGCACCGCCCAGGAGATGGGGTCGTCCGTCGGCCAGCATCTGCTCGGCGATGACGAGTTGCGCATAGGTCTGCTGCAGCGCCATCGGCGCGGCAGCCTTGAGCGCAGCCGCATCGAAGGAACGGCCCGAGAAAGCGCTGCGATCCTTCAGGAAGGCTTCGGGCAGCTTGTCGCCGAGGGCTCCCATGACGACGCCGACGGCCGCCCAGAAGATGTTGCGGTCGACCCACATCGCCAGCGCCCGCGCCTCGCCTTCCCGGCCCTTCGGCAGCAGCGGCGGCGACGGGATGCGCTTTTCGATCTCCAGCATGATCAGCTGCGTGTCGCAGTAGACGTCGGCACCGACCTGCATGACCGGAGTCTTGCGATAGCCGCCGGTCAGAGGCATCAGGTCGGGCTTCGGCAGCACGCTCGGAATCACGACCGACTTCCACGGCGCCTGCTTGACGCCGAAGGCCACACGCACCTTCTCCGAGAAAGGCGAGTTCGGATAGTGGTGCAGGATCATGTCGCTCATGAGCGCAAGGCCTCGATGTTGGCGGCGTAGCGCTCGGGACCGCCACTGAACACGGCGGTGCCGGCAACCAGCACGTCTGCACCGGCCGCGATGCAGCGCTTGGCCGTCTCGACGTTGACGCCGCCATCGACCTCAAGGTCGATCGGCTTGCCCAGCGCGTCGATCGCCTTGCGCAGGGCCGCGATCTTGGCGAGCTGGCTCTCGATGAAGGCCTGGCCGCCGAAGCCCGGATTGACGCTCATGACCAGCACGAGGTCGAGGTCGCCGAGAACGTGCTCGATGGCGGAAAGCGGCGTCGCCGGATTGAGCACGGCGCCTGCCCTTCGTCCGAGGCCCTTGATGAGCTGGATGGTGCGATGGACGTGCGGACCGGCTTCGGGATGGAACGAGATCACGTCGGCACCGGCATCGACATAGGCCGGCACCAGCGGATCGACCGGCGAGATCATCAGGTGGACGTCGAAGGGCTGCTGGCTGTGCTTGCGCAGCGCCTTCACCACCATCGGGCCGATCGTGAGGTTGGGCACGAAATGCCCGTCCATCACGTCGACATGGATCCAGTCGGCGCCGGCTTCGGTGATCGCCTCGACCTCGCGGCCGAGCGCGGCGAAATCCGCCGACAGGATGGAGGGAGCGATGCGGACGGGTCTTTGCGGCATGGGATGGATCTCAGGTGCCGGGACGGGTCGGGGCTTCCCAGCCCTTGCGGCGGAAGGGATTGGCGGGAAAGGAGCCGAGCATCTTCAGTTCCTCGGAGAAGAAGCCGAGCTCTTCCAACGCCAGCAGGACGTTGCGCTGCTCGGGATGACCCTCGACCTCGGCGTAGAACAGCGCCTGCTCGAAGCGGGCGCCGGACAGGTAGCTCTCGAGTTTGACCATGTTGACGCCGTTGGTCGCGAACCCGCCCAGCGCCTTGTAGAGCGCCGCCGGGCGGCTCTTCACCCGGAACAGGAAGGCGGTCATGCACTGGACGGTACGCCAGTCGGGATGGGCCTCCTCGCGCGAGAAGACCAGCATGCGCGTCGTGTTGTGGTCGGCATCCTCGATGTTCTTGGCCAGCACCTTGAGGTCGTAGATGCGGGCGGCGAGCGACGAGGCGATGGCGCCGACG
>CAZPOS010000299.1:0-5993 GCA_964588065.1 uncultured Reyranella sp. | reverse complement strand
GTTTGTCGTCGGGCACGACCACGATCTCGGCGCCGGTCTTCTTCGCCACCTGCAGGTAGGAGATGTAGTTCGACGAATATTCGCTGACGCAGGTTAGGATGCGGTCGCCCGGCTTGAAGTCGAGCGAATAGAAGGCGAGGTCCCAGGCGCGCGTGGCGTTCTCGACATAGGCGATTTCCTCGGGTTGCGCGCCGATCAGCGTCGCGATCGAGGGATAGAAGCCATCGAGCACGGGTCGCGCCCGGTCGGCCGCCTCGTAGCCGCCGATCTCGGCCTCGAGCTTCAGATGGTCGAGCGTCGCGTCGAGCGTGCGGCGGCTGGGCAGCGAGGAGCCGGCGGCGTTGAGGTGGAGGACGTGGGCGCAGCCCGGCGTCTCGGCGCGAATCCGCTCGATGTCGAGTTTGGGGACCTCGTGGCTCATGTCAGAACTTTCCCTGTTCCTTCAGCACTTCCTCGGCGACGCGCAGCGCGTCGATGGCGGCCGGAAAGCCGCAATAGGCGATGGCGTGGGTGAAGATCTCGCGCAGTTCCGTCTTGGTGCAGCCATTGTTCAGCGCGCCCACCAGGTGGATCTTGAGTTCGTGCGGGCGGTTCAGCGCGCAGAGCATGGAAATGGTGATCATGCTGCGCTGCTTGCGGTCGAGCCCGTCGCGGGTCCACAGCGAGGCGTAGGCGAATTCCTCGGAGAAGGCGCGGACCGGGCCCCAGAAATCGTTGTTGGTCGCATCGCGCTTGGCGAGATAGGATTCGCCCAGAACCTCCGAGAGGACCTTTCGTCCTGCATCGCTGAGCGTCTTGTGAGCCTGTTCTTCGGACATGTCGTCTTCCTCCTGGTTCAGCCGTTTCCTGCCTAAAGCGACGCCCGAGCCCGAGCAACTGACCATTGCGCATGCCGGCGACACGCTGCCCGTCACCTTCGTGCGCAACGCCCGCGCGCGGCGCGCCTCGCTGCGCGTCGATCCGGCCAACCGGCGCATCGTTCTGACGGCACCGCTGCGCATGGCACGCGGCACCGCCGTGGGCTTCGCCGAAACGCAGGCCGGCTGGATTGCCGCGAGGCTGCAACGCCTGCCGGCCCGTCGGCCCTTCGTCGATGGCGCGGAAATCCCGCTGTTCGGCGTGCCGCATCGCCTGCGCCACCGGCCGGACGCCCGCGGCACGGTGTGGCGCGAGGGCAGCGAGATCCACGTCGCGGGCCGCTCCGAGCACCTGTCGCGCCGGGTGAAGGACTGGCTGGTCGCCGAACTCAAGAAGGAGCTGGTGCCCAAGGTCCACGCCAAGGCCGCGCGCGCCGACCGGCCGGTGAAGCGCATCTCGGTGCGGGATACGCGCTCGCGGTGGGGAAGCTGCGGTCCGGATGCCTCGCTCTCCTTCTCGTGGCGGCTGGTGTTCGCGCCGCCCGAGGTGCTCGACTATCTGGTCGCCCACGAGGCGGCCCATCTGGTCCACCTGAACCACAGCCCGCGCTTCTGGGCGCTGGCGCGCGCCTTGTGCGACGGGCCCATCGAGGGGCCACAGGCCTGGCTCAGAAAGAACGGCGAGACATTGCTGCAATACGGCGGCTAGCGGGACGGGCCTGGATTCCCAGTTGCGGCGGCGCGGCCGCGCTGGAAGGTTGCCGGCCGAAACGAGGGCGTTGCGAGGAGAGAGTCATGGATGAGCAGGGCACGGCGGGCGGAACGGCGCCGGAGGAAAATCGCGCGCTGCCGCTGCAGGGTATTCGCGTGCTCGAGTTCTGCCATGTGGTGATGGGGCCGTCCTGCGGCTTGGTGCTGGCCGATCTCGGTGCCGAGGTGATCAAGATCGAACCAGTCGAGGGCGACCGCACCCGTCGCCTGGCGGGCTTTGCCGCCGGCTTCTTCGGCACCTTCAACCGCAACAAGCGCAGCCTCGCGATCGACATCAAGTCGGAAGAGGGAAAGAAGATCATCCATCGCCTGCTTTCGCAGTCGGACGTGATGATCGAGAACTTCGCCTCCGGCACCATGGAGCGGCTGGGCCTGGGCTATGCCGATCTGGCCAGGGACTATCCGCGCCTCGTCTATTGCGCCCTGAAGGGCTTTTTGAGCGGCCCTTACGAAAAGCGGCCGGCGCTCGACGAGATCGTGCAGTACATGAGCGGCCTGGCCTACATGACCGGGCCGTCGGGCC
The DNA here is from genome assembly GCA_964588065.1 of uncultured Reyranella sp. Classification (GTDB taxonomy): domain Bacteria; phylum Pseudomonadota; class Alphaproteobacteria; order Reyranellales; family Reyranellaceae; genus Reyranella. The sequence continues at coordinate 3,842 of CAZPOS010000299.1, read as the reverse complement.
GCCCGCTGCGCGCCGGCACCTCGGTCTGCGACATCATGGGCGGCGTGTTCGGGGTCGTCGGCATCCTGGCGGCGCTGCAGGAGCGCAACCGCACCGGCCGCGGGCAGGAAGTCCGCTCCGCCCTGTTCGAATCGGCGGCCTTCCTGATGGCCCAGCACATGGCCGGCGGCGCGGTGACGGGCCGGACCGTGCCGCCGATGCCCGAGCGGCAGGGCGCCTGGGCGATCTACGAGACCTTCAAGACGGCCGACGATCGCCTGTTCTTCCTCGGCATCACCAGCGACAAGCACTGGGCGCAGTTCTGCCGCCTGTTCGATCGCCCGGACCTGCTGGCCGACGCGACGCTGGCCAGCAACGAGGACCGCATCCTCGGGCGGCCCAGGCTCGTGCCCATCATCTCCGAGATCGTCGCCCGCCACACGCTCGACCAGATGGTGGCCTTCTGCGAGGCAGGAAGCCTGCCCTTCGCCCCGCTCGGCCGGCCCGAGGATCTGCAGGACGATCCGCAGCTCAACGCCGGCGGCCGCATGCTCGACACCGATCTCGGCAAGGCACGCCGCATCAAGCTGCCGCGCCTGCCGATCGAGCTGGGCGGGCACGATCTCGGCCTGCGCCAGCAGCCGCAGGCCGTCGGCGAGAGCACCGAGACGATCCTGCGCGAGCTTGGTTTCGCGGACGAGGAGGTGCACGATCTCCACCAACGCGGCGTCGTCGCGACGGGACAACGCTAGAACGGACGGGAGCGGAACATGAGCGATCTGCCGAGCAAGGTGGAGATCCACGAGGAAGGGCCGCGCGAGGGGTTCCAGATCGAGCCGGGACCGATCTCCTCGGAGCACAAGATCGAGCTGATCGAGGCGCTGGCCGAGACCGGCCTGCATCACATCCAGATCTGCTCCTTCGTCAGCCAGCGCATCGTGCCCGGCTGGGCCGATGCCGACGAGGTCGTCGAGCGCGTGCGTACGAAACCCGGCGTCGACCTCACCGCCCTGTGGTTCAACGACAAGGGCCTCGCGCGCGCCCTGAAGTTCCGCGACAAGCTGAAGCTCTACGGCTCGATCGCGCTCAGCGCCTCGGAAGGGTTCAGCTACAGGAACCTGCACCGCAGCCGCGCCCAGAACATGGAGGCGATGCGCGCCCAGACGGCGCTGCACCTGTCGCATGGAATTCCGGTGACGCGCATCGGCGTGATGGCGGCCTTCGGCTGCAACTTCCAGGGCGAGGTCACGGTCGACGAGGTTCTGCAGGGCCTGGCGGACGGCTTCGCGCTGGCCGCGGAGGCCGGCTCGAAGATCACCGACATCGGTCTCGCCGACACGATGGGCTGGGCGGTGCCGCCGCGCATCGAGCGCGTGGTCGGCGCGGTGCGCGAGCGCTGGCCCGACCAGAAGATCACCCTGCATCTGCACGACACGCGAGGCATGGGCGTGGCCAACGCCCATGCCGGCCTGCGCATGGGCGTGAGCGCCTTCGATTCGACGGTGGGCGGGCTGGGCGGCTGTCCGTTCGCCGCCCACAAGGGCGCGGCCGGCAACATCGCGACCGAGGAGCTGGTGCTGCTCTGCGAGGAAATGGGGATCGATACCGGCGTCGATCTCGACAAGCTCATCGAGGTCGGCCGCATGGCCGAACGCATCGTCGGCCACGTCCTTCCCAGCGAGCTGCTGCACGCCGGCAGCCTCACGGCGTTCCGGCAGCAGGCGGCCTAACCCGTTCCTCCCGACGCCGAGGTCAGCCGAACCGTCCCGGATCGCAGGCCTGCAGAGCGCCCGGCAGTTGCTCGCCCTCCATCAGGCGGGCGATCAGGCGGCCCGTCGCGGTCGCCAGGGTCAGGCCGAGATGCTGGTGGCCGTAGCCGCAATAGACGTTGGCGAGACGCGGCGCGCGGCCGATGGCGGGGCGATAGTCGGGCAGCGTCGGGCGCTCGCCGATCCAGCGGCTCTGCTCGACGCCACCGACGCCGGGGAAGATGTCCTTGAGGTGCTTCTTCAGCAGGTCGGCGCGATGCCAGGACGGCGGCTGATGCGGCGCCGCCAGCTCGACCGTGCCGGCGATGCGCAGGCCCTCGGTCATCGGCGTGAAGAACAGGCCGCGCTCGGGCGGGCTGACCGGCAGGTCGAAGCGCACATTGTCCGATGCCACCATCACGTGATAGCCGCGCTCGGCGACCAGCGGTGCGTTGAAGCCCAGCAAACGCGTCAGCTCGCCCGAGGCGCGGCCGGCCGAGATCATCACCGCGCCGGCCGGCAGCTCCGAGTCGCTGAGCTGTACCGCCGTCACGCGGTTGCCGTCGCGGCGGAAGCCGCGCACGCGGCCGCGCACCACCGTGCCGCCCTCGGCCGTGAAGCGCTCGACCAGGGTCGAGACGACCTTGTGCGGATCGATCGTGTGCGTGCCGTTGGGATAGTGGATGCCGCGCACGATGGTCGGGCTGAGGCCCGGCGCCAACTCGCGCGCGCGGTTGCCGTCGACGATCTCGAACTCGGTGCCCTTGCCCGACTGCAGGCCGCGCATCTCGTCGGTGCCCTGGAACGCCGCCTCGCTCTCGTAGACGTAGAGCGCGCCGCGCGTGCGGAACAGCTCGCCGAGACCCGAGGCCTGGATCTCGGCCTTCCAGGCGATGTCGGCCTCCAGCATCAGCGGCCTGAACATCTCCTTGCCCTTCTGGACCTCGGTCGGGCTCAGGGAAGCCAGCGCGAAGCGGGCCATCCAGGGCAGCAGCCACGGCAGGCTGGGCGGATGCAGCGTGAGCGGACCGTCGCGGTCCATCAGCATCTGCGGCACCTTCTTCAGGGTGGCCGGCCGCGCCAGCGGGATCAGGCTGTCGACCGACAGGAAGCCGGCATTGCCGAACGAGGTCGCGTTGCCGGGCTCGGCGCTGTCGAGCAGCGTCACCTTGTGGCCGTTGCGCTGCAGGGCGCGGGCCGTGGCGGCGCCGACGATTCCGGCGCCGATGACGATGACGGGGTCGCTCTGGGCTGATTCACTCATGGGCCGACGTTAGCACGCCGCCTGCGGGGGCCAGAGGTCGCGATTGATTTGTGCCTGTGAATCCCTATTTAGGGCGCATGTCTTCCGCACAATCAGACAGCTCCTCCGGTCCGGGCTGGCATGCCACGACCATTCTCTCGGTTCGCAAGGACGGCCAGGTCGTGATGGCCGGCGACGGCCAGGTGTCGATGGGCCAGACCATCGTCAAGGGCAACGCCAAGAAGGTCCGGCGCATCGGCAACGGCCAGATCATCGCGGGCTTCGCCGGCGCGACGGCCGACGCCTTCACGCTCTTCGAACGGCTCGAGGCCAAGCTGGAGCGCCATCCCGGCCAGCTCCTGCGCGCGGCGATCGAACTCGCCAAGGACTGGCGCACCGACCGCTACCTGCGCAAGCTCGAGGCGCTGATGGCGGTGGCCGACAAGGACGTGTCGCTGCTGCTGTCCGGCACCGGCGACGTGCTCGAGCCGGAGGGCGGCATCATCGCCATCGGCTCGGGCGGCAACTACGCGCTCTCCGCCGCGCGCGCGCTGATCGACGTGGAGGGTCTCGATGCCGAGGCGATCGCCCGCAAGTCGATGAAGATCGCCGCCGACATCTGCGTCTACACCAATCACAACATCGTCCTCGAGAAGCTCTGACAGATCCATGAGTAACGACTTTTCCCCGCGCGAGATCGTCTCCGAGCTCGACAAGCACATCGTCGGCCAGCAGGAGGCCAAGCGCGCCGTCGCCATCGCGCTGCGCAACCGCTGGCGCCGCCTGCAGCTTTCCGATTCGCTGCGCGACGAGGTGCTGCCCAAGAACATCCTGATGATCGGCCCGACCGGCGTCGGCAAGACCGAGATCGC
>CAZPOS010000298.1:0-6043 GCA_964588065.1 uncultured Reyranella sp. | reverse complement strand
TGGCCGGCATTGTGACCACCCTGAAAGCGCACCACCACCTCGGCGCGCTCGCTCAGCCAGTCGACGATCTTGCCCTTGCCTTCGTCGCCCCACTGGGCGCCGATCACTGCCACATTGGCCATTTCGTTATCCTTCGGCCGGTTCCCTTCACACACGAAAACGCCTCCCCGGGGCCGGTTCCGGAGAGGCGTGATGTCGGATAGCACTTCCCCCCGCCCGTAGCGAGGCGAAATGCATCCTCAGAGAGGGACGGCCCCGCCGTCGATCAGGGCATGGCTGCAGCGCAGCCGCTTCGCCTCGGCCCGCGGATCGGATGCTGCGACGACGGCGCGCACGACGGCATAGCCTTTTGCCTGCCAGATCGTCGCGTCGTCCCAGCGCGTTCCCAGGCCGACATAAAGCCGCGGCCTCTCCGGCGGGGGCTCCGAGGCCGCCAGCACGGCGTCCATGTAGACGGTGAAGCCGGTGGCCGGCTCGCTCACCCCATCCTCGGGGTAGCCGGCGGAGTAGCGGCCCCCACGGGCGAGCTCCTCGCGGCCCTTGAGCGCGAAAACCGAGAAGGAGACGCCGGTCTGGTACTCGAGGCCGCGATACTCCACCGGATCGATGGTCAGCGGCAGGTCGGGCTCGGCGGCGGAGACCAGCTTCACGACCTCGGCGAGCCGGGCGGCCTCGGCGGCAGCCGCCTCGGGAAGCTCCAGCGCTCCCAGTTGAGTGATTCCCTTGTCTGCAGGGCCGGCGGCCCGCAGCAGGCCGGCGAAGAGACCGGCAACCTTCTCGTCGTCCGCGGCCTTGGCAATTCCGCCTTCGTCCTTGCGGTCGAGGGCCCGGCGCAGGCGGCGCAGCGACTCCGCCGGCTGGTCGAGGCCGTTGGCCACGGCGGCAACCAGGGTCGGCAGGTTGAGATCGACCGTCAGGTCGGAAACGCCGATGGCGCGCAGCGTGTCGACCGCCAGGAGCACGGCTTCGGCATCGGCCTCGGCACTGTCGACCCCGATCAGCTCGGTGCCGACCTGCGCAAACTGGCGCTCCGGCTTCAGCGCGCTGCCGCGCACGCGGATGACGTTGCCGCCGTAGGACAGGCGCAGCGGTCGCGGCTCGTGCTTCAGCCGGGTCACGGCGATTCGCGCGACCTGGACGGTCATGTCGGGACGCACGCCCATCATGCGCTGCGAGACCGGGTCCATGAGTCGGAAGGTCTGCGACGCCAGTGCGGCGCCGGGACCGCCCAGCAGCGACTCCTCGAATTCGACCAGAGGCGGCTTCACCCGCTCGTAACCGAAGGCGGCGAATCGCTCGATCGCGACGTCGATGGCACGGGCTTCGCGCGCCGCGTCGGGAGGCAGCAGATCGGCGAGCCCTGCCGGCAGCAGGCCGCGATGATCGTTGTCGTTGGTTGTCATGGTGCCGCTTGATAGCCGATTGCGCCGTCTTTGGGGAGACGGGCGGAAGGCGGGTGGCTCGTTTTCCCGCCGCGCATGGGTTATTGCTCCCCGGCCATGAATTCCGCACCCCGCCCGGCCATTTCCGTGGTCGCGCCCTGCTACAACGAGCAGGACGCGCTGCCCGAGTTCCTGCGCCGTGTTGGCGCCGTTCTGGATGGAATCGGGGGCGCCAGCGAGATCGTGCTCGTCGACGACGGCTCGCGCGATCGCACCTGGGATGTGCTGACGGGGGCGGCCGGACACGATTCGCGGGTCGTCGCCGTGCGATTGATGCGCAACCACGGCCATCAGCTGGCGCTCACCGCCGGTTTGTCGGTCTGCAGGGGGGAGCGCATCCTGATCATCGATGCCGACCTGCAGGACCCGCCCGAGCTGCTGCCCGACATGATGGCGCTGATGGACGGAGGTGCCGACGTAGTCTACGGCCAGCGGCGCCAGCGCGAGGGCGAGAGCCTGTTCAAGCGCGCCACCGCCGCCGCCTTCTATCGCCTGATCGCCCGCTTGACCGACGTCCAGATTCCGCCCGATGCCGGCGACTTCCGTCTCGTGACGCGACGAGTGCTCGACCTGCTGCTCGCGATGCCCGAGCGCCACCGGTTCATTCGTGGCATGGTGGCGTGGATCGGCGGGCGGCAGGTGCCGCTGGTGTATGATCGTCACGCGCGGGTGGCAGGCGAGAGCAAGTATCCGATCGCCAAGATGGTCCGCTTCGCCGCGGACGCGATCACCTCGTTCTCCGTCGTGCCGCTGATGGCTTCCATGACCATCGGCTGGATCATGGCGGCGCTCGGTTTCGGCTTCTTCGTCTACTCGATCCTGGGTTGGTGGAACGGTCATACGCTGCCGGGCTGGACGTCTCTGATGGCCGCGGTCGGCCTGCTGGGCGGCATGCAGTTCCTGATGCTGGGCATCATCGGCGCCTATCTGGGCCGCCTCTACGACCAGAGCAAGGGACGGCCGCTGTTCATGATCCGCGACATCGTCGGCGGCCAGGCCGGAGGGCCGACGTGAGCACGTCCGATCCGCCGTCCTGGTCGGGCGAGCCGGCGGAATTCGACGACTACGCGGCCGAGTACGAGGGCGGCCTCGACAATCCCATCAAGCGCCTGCTGGGCAGTTCGCCCGATCAGTTCATCGCCGTGAAGGCGCGCTGGCTTCTGCGCCAGGAACCGATGCTTCGGACCGGCGGATTGTCGGTGCTTGATTACGGCTGCGGCGTCGGCAGCCTGATGCGGGTCCTGATCGGCCTGGGCGGCAAGGGTGCGTTCACCGGCTGCGACATCTCCACCGGCATGCTGCGGCAGGTCGAGCGGCGATGGCCGCGAGAGTTGGGCGCGCCGCCGCAGCTGGCGCCGCAGCAAGGAGCGCGCACGCCGTTCGCCGACGCGAGCTTCGACATCGTCATGATCAGCGCCGTGCTGCATCACGTGCCCGTCCCGGAACGGCCGGCGGTCTATGCCGAGCTGGGGCGCGTGCTGAAGCCGGGCGGTCGCCTCTACGTCTTCGAGCACAATCCGCGCAATCCGCTGGTGCGCTACGTAACGGCCCGCACGCCCATCGATCGCAACGCCATTCTGCTGGACGCGAGCGAGGTGCGGAAGGGGTTGCTCGATGCGGCGCGCTACACGCTCGATACCGATTACCTGATGTTCATGCCGCCCGGCCTTGCCTTCCTGCGCGGCATCGATCGGCTGCTGACATGGCTGCCGATGGGCGGGCAGTATGCCATCAAGGCCCGCAAGGCGGCTTGACGCGGGATGCGCCCGGACCTTGGTCAGCCGCAAGCTCTGGCGACGAGGCCGCCGCCCGCCTGGCAGCTCCTGCTTGCCTTTGCACTCTCGCTGTCGACGGTTTGCTTGCTGATTGGCTGGCTGCAGAACGTCCACATCATCAGTTCGAACGGGATGTACAAGAGCATCCAGGCCGAGCCGTGGATTGCAAATCCGTCAGCGGCGCGCCTCGATCCTTCGAATTACCTGTTTTTCCCACTCTATGGCATCAGCGCCCGGCTTCTTGATGCCCTGGGAATCCTGCGTGGCGTGCCGTGGAAACAGTTCGCCTATCTCAATGCCTTGTGGGCGAGTATCGGTACGGTCGTCGTCTATGCGTTCGCCCATCGCCTGACCGGGAGCGCGCTCGTCGCGGCGCTGGCCTCGGCGTTCCATCTGGGCTGCGGCTTCGTGCTGCTGCTCTCGGTCATCAGCGAAGACATCATGCCGGGCTATGTCTTCGTCCTGGCCTCGATGGCGCTGGCTGGACTCTGGTTCGACCACCCGACATGGCGACGGATCGCGCTCGTCGGCGTGCTGTTCACACTGGGGTGGCTCATCGAATGGCGGCTCATGTTCCCCACGCTGCCGGCGCTCGCGCTGGCGCTTCTGGTGGCACCGGAGCCGATGGCGCGACGCCTCCGTCATGTGCTCGTATTGGGCGCGTCGATCCTCGCGACCTCGGGCATCGTGCAGCTTTCCTGGGAAGGGCATAACGGGGCCATCGGCCTGCACGACATCCTGTGGACCGGGAAGGGCGTGGCCACGGGCTGGGCAGGACTGAGCTGGGACAAGGCCTGGATGATGCTATCGGGCGTCGGCAACTACCTGCTCCTCGTCGGAGGTTACGTCGATCCTCGATCGGCGCGCGAGGCGCTGGTGCCGCTGTCCTTCTCCATCCTGCTGCAGGCTGCGATCTTCACTGCCATCGTGGTCTTGCTGTGGCCGCGTCGTCACGAACCGCGCCTGCGCGCCGTCGCCATCGTCTTCCTCGGCACGTTGGGAGCAGGGCAGGTTCTGAACTTCTACTCGCAGCCGCAGGATCCGCAGATGCAGCTCAACGTCATGCCGTGGCTCACCGTGGCCTGGACGCTGCTGCTTGCGGCCCTGCGGCCCTCGCAGCGCCGAATCGGTATCGCGCTCGCGGTCCTTTCGTTCGCACCGCTCGCCTGGAATGTCTCGGCGCTGGCCAAGTGGCGCGGCGACGACACGCGTTGGCTGGCGGCGACGGCCGCTCTGGAGAAGCGCTTCCCGCCGGACTCGAGCGTTTTCCTGTATTTCGGCTACGAGCCGATCACGACGTGGAAGTACGCGCTGTGGAGCCGGACCTGGGATTGGGACAACAAGGTCGACATCCCCCCGGCACCCTCGCCAAGCCCGAAGTTCAAATGGATCGCCGTCAATGCCGGAGCCATCCGCCATCCCGGCTGGACGGGGGCGGAGCACGCGGCGGCGCTGAAACGCGACATCGATCTCGCGCTCGATCGCGGGTATCGCGTGATCGTCTCCGACCTGTGGTCGTGGTCCCCCGATGTGCTGGCGGCCTATCTCGGTACCGTCGCCGCGTCGGGACGCAGCGATTCGATCTACCGCATGCTGCACGACGACTTCCGCGCGACCGAAGCCTTCAAGGATCCGATCGCCGGAACCTATTACGAGTTGCAGCGCCGCTGACTCCGCACGCGACAATCTCTGCACATTGACGGCACGCCTGCCGGCCCGTATATCGGCCGCGGGCCACGCTCCCCCACCGGAGTGCATTTCTTCTGTAAGGGAGAATGACAATGACGAAGCCGTCTCTGCGTCCTGCGCGTCCCGATTTTTCTTCGGGCCCCTGCGCCAAGCGTCCGGGTTGGACACCGGAAGTTCTCAAAGATGCCGCCGTCGGGCGCTCCCACAGGTCGAAGCTCGGCAAGAAGAAGATCGTCGAGGCGGTCGACCGCACGCGCGCGATCCTCGGCATTCCCGCCGACCACCGCATCGCCATCGTTCCCGCGTCCGACACCGGCGCGGTCGAGATGGCGCTGTGGTCGCTGCTCGGTGCCCGCCCGGTCGACATGCTGACCTGGGAAAGTTTCGGCGAGGGCTGGGTCACCGATGTGGTGAAGCAGCTCAAGCTCAAGGACGTGCGCACGCTCAAGGCGCCCTACGGACGGATCGCCGATCTCGAGGCGGTCGACTGGACACATGACGTCGTCTTCACCTGGAACGGCACGACCTCCGGCGTGAAGGTCCCGAACGGCGACTGGATCGCCGACGACCGCGAGGGCCTCGCGATCTGCGACGCCACCTCGGCCGTGTTCGCCATGGACCTGCCGTGGTCAAAGCTCGATGTCGTGACTTGGTCCTGGCAGAAGGTCATGGGCGGCGAGGGCGCGCACGGCATGCTCGTCCTGTCGCCGCGTGCCATCCAGCGCCTCGAAAGCTACACGCCGGCCTGGCCGATGCCCAAGATCTTCCGCCTGACTTCGGGCGGGAAGTTCTCCGAGGCGATCTTCAAGGGCGACACGATCAACACGCCGTCGCTGCTCTGCATCGAGGACGCGATCGACGGGCTGAAGTGGGGCGAGACCGTCGGCGGCCTCAAGGGGCTGATGGCGCGTTCCGAGGGCAATCTCGGCGTGCTTGAGCAGTTCGTCGAATCCCGCCCGTGGGCTGCGTTCCTGGCAGCCGACAAGGCGATTCGCTCCAACACCTCGGTCTGTCTCGTGATCAAGGCGCCTTGGTTCACGGCGCTGCCGGCCGACAAGCAGGCTGCGGCGGCGAAGAAAATGGGCGACCTGCTCGAGACCGAGAAGGCGGGCTACGACGTCGGCTCCTACCGAGACG
>CAZPOS010000297.1:0-6061 GCA_964588065.1 uncultured Reyranella sp. | reverse complement strand
ATCGCGGCGCAACCGCCGTCCGACCGACTGCCAGTAGCCGCGGCCGGCCGAGGTGGGGGTCGGCTTCACCAGGATGGCGCCGCCGACGTCGAGGGAAGGGCTTTGCAGGGCCATGGGTTCAGCCTCGCTTGATGCGCGGATCGACCATGGTCTGGATGATGTCCACGGTCAGGTTGAGCAGCATGAAGAAGCCGGCCAGCACCAGGGTCGTGCCCTGCAGGATCGGCAGGTCGCGACGGAAGATGGCGCTGTTCAGCAGGAAGCCGGTGCCCGGCCAGGCGAACACGGTCTCGATCAGGATCGAACCGCCGATCAGGTTGCCGGCCTGCAGGCCCATGACGGCGAGGCAGGTCGGGGCGGCGTTCTTCAGCACATGGAACAGGATGCGGCTGTCGCGCATGCCCTTGGCCTGCAGCGCCGTCACGAACTCCATGTTCAGCGTTTCCTTCACGGTCGAGCGCACCGTGCGGGTGACGACGCCGAGCGGGATCACCGACAGGGCGATCGTCGGCAGGACCATGTGGGCGAGGTGAGCGCGATCGAACTGCCAGCCGGTCGAGTTCTCCGGTCCGATGCCCATCGGCGGCAGAACGCCGAGCTCGACCGCGAAGATGATGACCAGAACGATCGCCAGCCAGAAATGGGGCACGCTGACCCCGATCAGCGAGATCATCGTCACCAGTCGGTCGACGATGCGCGACTTCGCGTAGGCCGCGGCCGTGCCCAGGATCACCGCCAGGGTGAAGGCGAAGAGCGTGGCGGCGATCGCCAGAATGATGGTGTTGCCGAAGGCGCTGCCGACTTCCGCCGCCACCGAGCGGCCGGTTCCGATCGAGGTCCCGAGATCGCCCGTCAGGGTCACGCCGAGCCAGCGCAGGTACTGGACCGGCAGCGGCTTGTCGAAGCCGTAATACTCCTTGAGCTTGTCGACGACCTCCTTGGGTGCGTCGGGCGGTACGATCGCCGAAATCGGGTCGCCCGGCGCGAGGTGCACCAGCGCGAAGACCAGCAGCGACACGCCGAAGGCGACGGGAATCAGGTAGATCAGGCGGCGTAGGGCATAGAGCAGCATTGCGGCCCGCCTCTCCTTTGGTTGCGATGGACTACTTGATCTCGACGGGGGTGAGGTCCTGGAACCAGCTCTGGGCCTGGACGAAACCCTTCACCTTGGGGCTCATGGCGCGCGGATTGAGGTCGTGCGCGATCCACACCCAGTAGGACTGGTCGACGATGTAGCCGTGGACGTCGGCCAGGGCCTTGGTCTGCTCGGCCTTGTCGAAGCTCGTGTGCGCCTTGTTGATCATGGCGTCGAGCTTCTCGTCCTTCAGGATGCCCCAGTTGGCGCCGACCGGCGTCACGAAGTTGCTGTTCATCAGGCGCGTGAAGGCCGAGTAGGGATCGACCGTGGCGCGGCTGATGTTGATGCCGTTGACACCCGCCTTCTTCGCATTCTCGCCGGTCGCTGGCTGGAAGGAGAAGTTCACCAGCGCGTTCCATTCCATGACCTCGAACGAGGTGTCGAAGCCCACGGCGTTCAGGTTCTCCTGCACGTATTCGTTCATCGGCAACGGCAGCATCTGGCCCGAGCCCGAGGTCGAGATCGCGATCTTGATCTTGGGCTTCTTGGTGGCGCTGTAGCCTGCCTCGGCCAGCAGTTTCTTGGCGGCCGCCGGATCGTATTTGATGTCGAACGTGGGCGAACCGAACCAGGGATGGCCGGGATAGACATGGCCCTTGGACTCGATCATCAGCCCGCCCAGCAGCTTGTTCAGGCCGGCGCGATCGATCGCGAGGTTGGCCGCCTTGCGCACGCGGATATCCGTCCACGGCGAGCCCTCCACCATGGAGGGCTGGTAGGCCCAGTTGTGCGGATACTTGTTGGTGACGATGGTCATGCCGCCCTGCTTGAGGCGCGGGATGGCGTCGGGGGCGGGCACTTCGATCCAGTCGACCTGGCCCGCCAGCAGCGCCGCCGTGCGAGTCGCCGCCTCGGGCATCGGGAACAGGATCACCTTGTCGAGCTTCGGCACGCGTGCCTTTTCCCAGTAGTCGGCGTTGCGCGACAGCTCCATGCGCTCGCGCGGCACGACGCGATCGACCTTGAACGGCCCGGTGCCCGACGGGTTGAGCGCCACCTTGTTCCAGTCCTTGTCCTGCTTCTCCCAGTTGGCCGGGCTCGAATAGAAGACGTAGGACATGTCGTAGGGAAACAGCGAATTCACGATGCGTGTCGTGAGTTCGACCGTGTACTTGTCGATCTTCCGGTATCCGACCAGGGTCGGGATGCGCGCCCGCACCTGCGCCAGCTGCTTGCGGTCGAACTGCGGCGACTTGTCGTTCAGCACCTTCTCGAGGTTCCAGATCACGGCGTCGGCATCGAAGTCGGAGCCGTCGTGGAACTTCACGCCTTCGCGCAGCTTGAAGATCCACTTGGTCGGCTCGCCCTCGACCGGCGCCCACGACACCGCCAGTCCGGGACGAATGTCGGCGATCGCGTCGGCCTTCGACAGGTCCCAGTTCACGAGCGCGTCATAGATCGTATAGCCGGCAAAGCGGAACCCTTCGAAACCCTGGTCGGGCTGGCCCGTCGTCAAGGGTATGTCGGCGGCTGTCATGCCGATGCGCAGAGTGCCTTGCGACAGGGCAGGCGCAGTGGTTGCGGCAAGAACGCCAAGTCCGACGATGGCGACGCGAAGGCGCTTGAACATTCACTACTCCCCGGTTCGGCGATCCCGTCGGTGACACCGCGGGACCTCGTCGCGTTTCGTCATGCAAGTGCCAAGCCAACGCAACATGCGGAGGCTACGCGGGGAGCGGCATGTCGATTGCATGCACCATTGGTTGCGGAGGGATGTCATGACGTCATCGACCCGGGCGCCGACGCTCGAGGAATTCCGGATACGCGCGGCCCAGACCGGTCTCACCCTGACCGAGGAAGATATCGGTCACCTGCACAAGGGCTTTGTCGGGCTGCTCGGCCTGATGGAGCGCATCCCCGAGCGCTGGGCCTGGGCCGCCGAACCGCCGCAAGTCTTCCGCGCCGACGAGTAGAGAGGCCATGACCGAATTGACGATGCTCGGCATAGCCGAGGCCGGCCGCCTGATGGCGTCCGGGGAACTGACATCGACGGCGCTCACCGAGGCCTTCCTCGCCCGCATCGAGACCGTCGACCGCGCTTTGTCGAGCTACGTCACGGTCACCGCGGACATGGCGCTGAATGCCGCGCGGCAGGCCGACATGGAGATGAAGGGCGGCCTGCGGCGCGGGCCGCTGCACGGCATTCCGGTCGGGCTGAAGGACATCTACGAGACCGCCGGCGTGAAGACGACCGGCCATTCGCATCTCAAGATCGACTATGTGCCGGCCATCGATGCCGAGACGGTGCGGCGCCTGAAGGCGGGCGGCGCCGTGATCCTGGGCAAGCTCGGCACGCACGAATTCGCCAACGGCGCGATGACATCGGACCAGCCGTTTCCGCCCGTGCGCAATCCGTGGAACACCGCCTATCAACCCGGCGGCTCCTCCAGCGGCTCGGGCGCGGCGGTTGCGGCGGCGCTCTGCATGGGCGCGATGGGCTCCGACACCGGCGGCTCGATCCGCAATCCGGCCGGTTATTGCGCCACCGCCGGCATCAAGCCGACCTACGGGCTGGTGAGCCGCTGCGGCATCTTCCCGCTTTCGTTCAGCCTCGACACCGCTGGACCGATGGCCTGGACGACCGAGGACTGCGCGCTGATGCTCGACGTGCTGGCCGGCTACGACCCCAACGACCAGGCCTCGGCGCGGGCACCCAACGTGGACTACGGCGCGGCGGCACAGCGCCCGATCAAGGGCATGCGCATCGCGCTGGCCCGCAGCTGGTACGAGGGGCCCAAGGGCAGTCTCTCGGACGCCATGGCGGCGGGAATGGAAGAAGCCGTGCGGGTGATGCGCGATCTCGGCGCCACGGTCGAAGAAGTGATCTTCCCCGACATCCGCGATTATCACATCTGCGGCCGGGTCATCATCACGACGGAGGCCCATGCCATCCATCGTCGCGACGTGATCGAGCGGCCCGGGAAGTTCGGCTACACGACGCGCCGCCGCTTCCAGCTCGGCGCCTTCCTGTCGGCCGAACAGTACATCTCGGCGCTGCGATTCCGGCGCAAGCTGCAGCAGGATACGCGCGAGGCGATGCGCGGGTACGATCTCGTGATGACGGCCAACCAGTGGGGGGCGCCGGACGTCTTCGAGGATCCGGCGCCGATCTTCCACTTCCTCGGCAAGCCCTCGCTCAGCATGCCCTTCAATGTCACGGGCCAGCCTGCCGCCGCGGTGTGCTGCGGCTTCGACGCCGACGGCCTGCCGCTCGCCTTCCAGCTGGCCGGCCGCGCCTTCGACGACGCCAGCGTCCTGGCCGCCGGCGCCGCCTATGAACGCGCCACGCCGTGGCGTTCGCGCCGGCCAAACCTCTGACAGGAGTCCCGCCATGAGCGTGTCCCGCCGTTCCTTCATCGCCGCCAGCGCGCTGGCGGCGCTACCGATCCCCGCCTTCGCCCAGGAGAAGGTCGTGCGCTTCGGCATCTCGATGGCCGACGTGCCGCTCACCACCGGCCAGCCCGACCGCGGCGCCGGCGCCTACAAATTCACCGGCTACACGCTCTACGATCCGCTGGTCGCCTGGGAAATGGACATCTCCGACCGACCCGGCAAGCTGATCCCCGGCCTCGCCACCGAGTGGAAGGTCGACGACTCCGACAAGACGCTGTGGGTCTTCAAGCTGCGCGACGGCGTGAAGTTCCATGACGGGTCGGCCTTCAACGCCGATGCGGTGATCTGGAACTTTGAAAAGGTGTTCGACACCAAGTCACCGCAGTTCGATCAGCGCCAGGCCTCGCAGGTCCGGCCGCGCCTGCCTTCGGTCGCGAGCTACCGCAAGATCGACGACATGACCGTCGAGGTGAAGACCAAGGTGGTCGACGCACTCTTCCCCTACCAGATGCTCTGGTTCCTGGTGTCGAGCCCGGCGCAGTTCGAGAAGCTCGGCAAGGACTGGAACAAGTTCGCCTCCGAGCCGTCGGGCACCGGCCCGTTCAAGCTCGCCCGCCTGGTACCGCGCGAGCGTGCCGAACTGGTCAGGAACGAGGCTTATTGGAATCCCAAGCGCCTTCCGAAGGCGGATCGCATGATCCTGGTCGTCGCCCCGGAAGGCGCCACGCGCACCGCCGCGCTGCTTTCGGGTCAGGTCGACCTGATCGAAACGCCCACGCCCGACACGGTCGACCGCTTGACCAAGTCCGGCATGAAGATCGTGCAGAACGTGACGCCGCACGTCTGGAACTATCACCCCTCGATGCTGCCGGGCTCGCCCTGGACCGACATCCGCCTGCGCAAGGCCGCCAACCTCGCGATCGACCGCAACGCCATCGTGCAGCTGCTGGGCGGCCTCGCCACGCCGGCCTTCGGGCAGGTCGACAGATCGAGCCCGTGGTTCGGCAAGCCCAGCTTCGAGATCAAGTTCGCGCCCGACGAGGCGCGCACGCTGATGAGCGCGGCGGGCTTCAGCAAGGCCCAGCCGCTCAAGACGAAGTTCGTGGTGGCCTCGGGGGGCAGCGGCCAGATGCTGTCGCTGCCGATGAACGAGGCCATCCAGCAGATGTTCAAGGACGTCTACATCGACCTCGACTTCAAGGTGGTCGAGCTCGAGGCGCTCTACACGGCGTGGCGCGCCGGCGCCAAGGCCGAGATGAACAAGGACGTCACCGCCAACAACATCGCCTACGTGACGTCGGATCCGCTCTACGCCTTCACGCGGTTCTTCGCCTCGAACCAGGGCGCGCCGGTCGGCGTCAACTGGAGCAACTATGCCAGCCCGGAAGTGGACAAGCTCATCGACCAGGCGCTGGCCGAGTTCGACCCGGCCAAGCAGGACGCCATCATGGCCAAGGTGCACGAGAAGGTGGTCGACGACGCCGTGCTGATCTGGGTCGTCCACGACACCAACCCGCACGCCCTGTCGCCGAAGATCAAGTCCTACATCCAGGCCCAGCACTGGTTCCAGGACCTGACGACGATCGGGGT
>CAZPOS010000296.1:0-6072 GCA_964588065.1 uncultured Reyranella sp. | reverse complement strand
CGTCTTCTGCGCGCCCCAGAAGCCGAACAGGGCGCCGGCGACGCGGCGGATCTGGATCTCCTCCGAACCCTCGGTGATGCGGTAGCGGCGATGGTGGCGGTAGATGTGCTCGAACGGCGTATGGCGCGAGTAGCCGATGCCGCCATGGACCTGCATGGCACGGTCGGCGGCGTCGCAGACCAGGCGGTTGGCGCGGTAGTTCGACATCGCCACCCACTCGCTGACGTTCATGTGATGCTCGCGATCGAGATGCCACGCCGTCTTGCGCACCAGGCCGCGGGTCATCTCGGCCTCGGTGTGCAGCTCCGCCAGCGGGAACTGGATCGCCTGGTTGGTCGCCAGCGCCTTGCCGAAGACCTTGCGGTTCTTCGCATAGGCCACCGACAGGTCGATGCAGTATTGCGCCGCGCCGAGGCTCGAGGCGGCCTGGCGGATGCGGTTCTCGTGCACGAAGGTCTGCGCCACGTCGAGGCCGCGTCCCTCCTCGCCCAGCATGGTCGAGCCCGGGACGGTGACGTTGGTCAGCGACACCTCGGCATGGTCGGACGGCATGTTGAACGTCCACCACATGTATTCGATCTTGAAGCCCGGGGTCTTGACCGGCACCAGGAACGCCGAGATGCCGCGCGCATCGCCGGCCTTGCCCGAGGTGCGTGCGAAGACGAGGTCGACGGTCGCGGTATGCATGCCGGTGTTGAACCGCTTCATGCCGTTGATCACCCAGTCGGAGCCCTGCTTCGTCGCCGTGGTCTCCATGAAGGTGGCGTCGGAGCCGTGCAGCGGCTCGGTGAGGCCGAAGCCGATGCGCTCGGTGCCCTTGAACATGCCCTCGATGTAGCGGTCCTTCTGCTCCTGCGTGCCGAAGCGATGCAGCAGCAGGGCCACCGGGAAGTTGCCGACGATCGAGCTCTCGTTCTGCAGGTCGTTGTGCAGGCCGAGCCCCTTGTGCGCCAGATGCTCGCGGATGATCGCCATGGCGAGGTTGGACCCGTCCTTGCCGCCCAGCGCCTTCGGCAGGCCGAAGCGCAGGTGGCCGGCCTTGTCGGCGCGCCGCTTCATCTCGGCCAGCAGCTCCTCCCATTCGTGGCGCGGCTGGCCGTCATTGTCCCAGTCGGTGCGCGCATGCTCGCGGCGATGGTCGAAGAAGCGGATATTGTCGTTCTCGCGCTCCAGCGGCCGGATCTCGCGCTCGATGAATTCGTCGAGCTCGACGAGGTAGGCCGCGATGTCCGCGGGAATGTTGAAATCCATGAGTCGTTCCTCCGTTTGGCGGAGGAGTTTACGCGGCCGGCAGGTCGACCCGGAAGCGGCTGCCGCCGCCTTCTGCCGCAAGGCAAACCGCGTCACCACCGTGACGACGCGCGATGTCGAGGACCAGGGCGAGGCCGAGGCCGCTGCCGCGGCCACTCTCCGATGCGCCCGCGAGACGGTAGAAGGGCTCGAAGATGCGCTGGCGTTCGGCCTCCGGCACGCCGGGGCCTCGGTCGGTGACCTCAAGGACCGCGCAGCGGTCCTCGCGCTTGACGGAAACCTCGATCGGGGTGCCACCGCCATAGCGCTGCGCATTCTCCACGAGGTTGCGGACCAGGCGGCGCAGAAGGGTCCGGTCACCCGAGACGGTCACCGGCTCGCCGTCGACCTCGACGTCGTAGTGAGAGGCTTCCTCGGCAGCCAGCGCCAGCAGGTCGACCGGCTCGCGTTGCTCCAGCGTGGGCAGCGCCTCGAGTCGACTCGCCAGCAGGATCTGCTCGATCAGCTCGTTGAGTTCGGCCACGTCGCGTTTCAGCGATTCGCGGGTCCGCGGATCGGCGGTGTCGCCCAGCAGCGAGGCCGCGACCGAGATGCGCGTGAGCGGCGTGCGCAGCTCGTGGCTGGCGTTGGCCAGCAAGAGTCGATGGGCCGCCACCAGCGCCTCGATGCGCTCGGCCGAGCGGTTGAAACTGGCGGCCAGCGCCGCCAGCTCGTCGCGCCCCTCGACCTTCACACGCGCGCTGAGGTCGCCGCCGCCCAGCCGGTCGACGCCGGCCTTGAGCCGTTCCAGCCGTCGGCCGAGGCCGCGCACCACGGGGAAGGCCCCGATGGCCACGGCGATGGCGACCGCGCCGAGCGCCGCGGCGATCCAGAAGATCGGATTGGGGCGTTCGCGGACCTGGCGCGCCACCAGCCAGCGGCCGTCCGGCAACTCGAGCACGAAGTTCGGCCCGCCCGGGCCGCGGCGCCAGCCGGTGCGCGCGCGTTTGGGCTCGAAGCGCGGCGGCGGCTTGCCGGCCATGGCGATCATGTCGCCATCGGGCTCGTAGAGCGCGATGTCGAAGCGCAGCTTGCGCTGCAGCCCCTCGATCGCGCGCTGCTGGTCGGCCCGCGGCGCCGTGGCGTCCGGCAGCAGCGCGCCGGTCAGTTCGGCCGCAACGTCGAGATACTGCGGCGTACGATTGTCGTCGTCGGCCACCCGCCACAGCAGCACCGCCGCGCCGACGAACACCGCCAGCACGACGAGGATGGTGGCGTAGAACTGGAGGTAAAGGCGCTGCACGGCCTAGCGGTCCTGATCCTTGGCGAAGACGTAGCCGGTGCCGCGCAGGGTGAGGATGCGGCGTGGCTTCTTGGGGTCGTCCTCGATGGCGGCGCGGATGCGGCTGACATGGACGTCGACCGAGCGGTCGAAGGCTTCGAGCTTCTCGCCCTTCAGCAGATCCATCAGCGCGTCGCGCGAGAGCACGCGGCCGGCCCGTTCGGCCAGCGCCAGCAGCAGCGCGAACTGGTAGGAGGTGATGCTGCGTTCCTCGCCGTCGACCCGCACGACGCGGGCGCCCTTGTCGATCTCCAGCCGGCCAAAGCGCAGCACGTCGGACTTCGGCGCCGCGCTGCCCTTGCGGCGCAGGATGGCCCGCAGACGGGCCTGCAGCTCGCGCGGCTCGAAGGGCTTGGCGAGATAGTCGTCGGCACCCAGCTCGAGGCCGACCACGCGGTCCATGGGTTCGCCGCGCGCGGTCAGCATCAGGATCGGCACGTCGCTGGTGCCGCGGAGGCGGCGGCAGAGATCGAGCCCGTCGGCGTCGGGCAGCATCAGGTCGAGGATGACCGCGTCGAAGGTCTCTCGGCTGAGCTGGGCCTCGCCGGCACGGCCGGTGTTGGCCACCGTCACGCGAAAACCCGCCCCGCCGAGATAGTCTGAAACCATCCCGGCGAGGCGGTCGTCGTCGTCGATCATCAGGATGCGCTCGGCCATCGGCTCAGTATCGGACCGGCGCGGTCCCGATGTCATCTTCCGTCAGCCCTTGCCCGCTTCAGCCCTTCTTGGGGCCGTGCTTGTGATCGCCCCAGCCCTTGTCGCCCCAGGTCTTGAAGAAGGCCTGGCGCTGGCTGGCGTTCAGCACGTTGCCGGCGTCGGTCAGCGCCTTGGTGAAGCGCTTGGAGCTGTCGTCCGCGATCTTCATCTGCTCGACGCGGATCTGCTCGATCTTCGCCGGGTCGATGGTGGGGGCCTCGAGTGCGGCGCGCATCGCGGCGCGATTCTCGGCGCGCTTGGCGTGCAGCGGCTTCATGTCGGCGAAGGCGGCCTGCAGGATGCCGACGATCTGCTTCTTCTGATCCTGCGTCGCGTCGGTGCCATTGAGCGCCTTGTCCACGCGCTTCTCGATGCGCTCCTGGAACTTGGCCGGGTCGACCGACCCGCCGTCCGCCCGGGCAAAGGCCGGCATGCCGGCGGTCGCCGCGAGGCTGCCCGCGAGGAGGGCCGCCATTGCCGTCTTGATGCTGAGCTTCGTCATGTCTGTCTCCATTCTGGTTCGGGTACTGTCCCCGTACGCCCAAGATGGAGGGTCCCGGTTTCGCGCCCATCTCGCGCCGGTAAAGTTGTGTAAAGTGCCCCGACCATGACGATCGTGACCACCGAGCGCCTGTCGCTCAGGCCCCTGCTGCCCGCCGATGCCGAAGACTATGCCGCCATGCGCTTCCACCCCGACGTCGCACGGTGGCTGCCGCCGGCGCCGGGCAAGGCGCAGGAAGGCGATCTCGTGGCCGCGGCCCACGCCGCCATCGAGCGCTTCGCCGCGTCCTGGGAGCAGCGCCGCCTCGCCCCGTGGGGCGTGTTCTGCGAGGGCCGGCTGATCGGCCATGCCGGCCTGAATTTCATCGAGCAGTTCGACGGAGTCGAAGTGCTGTGGTCGCTGCATCCCGACGCCTGGGGCCGCGGCTACGCGACCGAAGCGGCGCACGCGGCGCTTTCCTACGGCTTCGACATGCTGGAGCTCGACTCGATCTTCGCGATCACACTGGAGGAGAACCGCGCATCGCGTTCCGTGATGGAGCGGCTCGGCCTCACCTACCGCAAGCGGGTCGATTACAAGGGTTTCACCGACATCGTCTGGTACGAGGTCGACCGCGCGACCTACGCCGAGAGGATGTCCAGCGCGGCGCGGTGAACCGCGGCGTCTCCGGCGGCGACGACGGCGCCGTCGGACTGCATGTCCAGCGCCTTGCCCTTCCAGTCGGTAATGACGCCGCCCGCCCCGGCGATCACGGGGATCAGGGCCGCGTAGTCGTAGAGCTTCAGATCGGCTTCGACGACGAGATCGACGTGTCCGGCCGCCAGGAGACCGTAGGCGTAGCAGTCGCCGCCCCACCGGAAGAGCTTCACCCTTTCGGTGAGGGCCTGGTGCGGCTTGGCATGACCGCCGGCGAACATGCCGGGCGCGGTCGAGTACATGTAGGCGCTGCCGACGTCCGTACAGGCGCGCACCGAGATCGGCTTGCCGTTCAGGGTCGAGCGCTCGCCGTCGACGCCCAGCCAGCGTTCCTGCAGGATCGGCTGGTCAATGATGCCAAGCACCGGCTTGCCCTTGTGGAACAGGCCGATCAGCGTGCCGAACAGCGGCAGGCCGGTAATGAAGGCCTTGGTGCCGTCGATCGGATCCAGCACCCAGACATACTCGGCATCGGTCCGGACCGCGCCATGCTCCTCGCCGAACACGCCATGATCGGGAACATGGCGGTCGAGCAACTCGCGCATCGCCGTCTCCGCTTCGCGGTCGGCGACTGTAACGGGACTCAGATCGGACTTGTCGTCGACCGTGAGGCCGGTGCGGAAATAGCGGGCCGCGATCGGCCGGGCCGCATCGGCCAGCTGATGCGCCAGCTGGACGAGATCGGACGGAACCACTTAGGGCAGCGGTGCCGGCGTGTCGGCCATGGTGCGCAGATACGCGATGATGTCGGCGCGATCCTGTTCCTTCGGCAGGCCGGCGAAGGCCATCTTCGTGCCACGCACATAGGCCGTCGGCTTGAAGACCATGTGGTCGATGTCCTCGTAGGTCCAGTCGCCGCCCTTGGCGCTGAGCGCCGAGGAGTAGGAGAAGCCGGCGTGGCTGGCCTTGGGGCGTCCGACGATGCCCCACAGGTTGGGACCGACCTTGTTGGCACCACCCTTGTCGACCGTGTGGCAGGAGAAGCACTGCTTCTGGAAGAGCGCCTTGCCGGCGTCGACGTTGGCGCTGGCGAGCTTCGGGCCGATCGGCGGAATCTCGATGGCGGCCGGGGCGGCAGCCGTCTGCGTCGGCGCTTCGTCGGAGACGGCCAGGGCCGGCTTGTCGAGCTTGTGCGGATGCACGACGGCATTGGAGACTTTGCCGACCACCATCGCGAAGAGGGCGGAAGCCAAAACGCAGCCTGCGATCGTGTTGAAACTGGCCATGTCAAATCCCGAAGCGGCGAATTCTACGGACGCTGCTGTAGCATGCCCGCACCGCCGCCAGTAGTATTCCATCGCGTCAGGCGGATCGCGCGGCGGAACGTCGCAAGTGCCGGATATTACGAGGTTTTTCGCCTATCGGTGGGCGTCGAATAGCGAGGCGGGAGTGCGGCAGATGGCCAAGGGACGGGCGGAGCGGCGGGGCGCGAGGCAGGGGGCGAGGGCCGCCGCCAGCAACATCATCGCCTTCCAGGGCGAGCCCGGCGCCAATTCGGACATGGCCTGCCGGGCGGCCTTTCCCTACATGACGACCCTGCCGTGCCCCACCTTCGACGCTGCCATGGGCGCCGTCCAGGCCGGCAAGGCCGAGCTGGCCATCATCC
>CAZPOS010000295.1:0-6074 GCA_964588065.1 uncultured Reyranella sp. | reverse complement strand
GTCGCGCAGGATGCCGCCCACGCCCGTCGCCGCGCCCTGATAGGGTTCGATGTAGGAGGGGTGGTTGTGGCTCTCCATCTTGAAGATGGCGGCCTGCCCGTCGCCGATGTCGATGACGCCGGCATTCTCGCCCGGGCCCTGGATGACCCAGGGCGCCTTGGTCGGCAGCTTCTTCAGCCAGACCTTCGAGGACTTGTAGGAGCAGTGCTCGCTCCACATTGCCGAGAAGATGCCCAACTCGACCATCGTGGGTGTGCGGCCCATGATCTTGAGAAGGCGCTCGTACTCGTCGGGCGCCAGCCCGTGCTCGGCCACGATCTGCGGGGTGATCTCCGGCTCGTTCGGCAGTCTGACGGGCGGGTTCTTTTCCGGGGCGACGGTCACGACACGTCCTTCATCAAAGCGGGCCTCACGAAAGCGCCTCGACCATGCCCTCGAACAGGGCCTTGCCGTCGGTACCGCCGAACATCGGCTCGATCGCATTCTCGGGATGGGGCATCAGACCCAGCACGGTCTTGGTGTCGTTGAAGACGCCGGCGATGTTGCTGCTGGAGCCGTTGGGATTGCCGCGGCCGTCGACGATCGAGCCGTCGGGGCCGCAGTAGCGGAAGGCGATCTGGCCACGATCCTCGAGCCGCTTCATCGTGTCGGCGTCCGCGAAGTAGTTGCCCTCGGCATGGGCCACCGGCACCTTGATCACCTGGCCCGCCTGGTAGCGGTTGGTGAACAGGCTCTGGCTGGTCTCGACCCGGAGGTGGACGTCGGCGCAGACGAACTTCAGGTGCGAGTTGCGCATCAGGGCGCCGGGCAACAGCCCCGCCTCGGTCACGATCTGAAAGCCGTTGCAGATTCCCAGCACCGGCACGCCCTGCGCGGCGCGCTTCTTGACCTCGGCCATCACCGGGGACTGGGCGGCCATCGCGCCGCAGCGCAGATAGTCGCCGTAGGAAAAGCCGCCCGGGACCACGATCAGGTCGACCTTCTCGAAGTCGCCGTCGCCGTGCCAGACCATCTGTGGCCGGCGGCCGGTGACCAGCTCGATCGCCTGCGCCACATCGCCTTCGCGATTGGAGCCGGGGAAGACCAATACAGCTGCTTTCATGTCATATCTTCCGCTGGGGGCGCGCCACTCCAGTGGCGCGATCTTCTCGGTATCGCCAATGACGCGCCACTGGAGTGGCGCGCCCCCAGCAAAGACGCGAGCCCATCACTAGCCCACCAGTTCGATCGAGTAGTTCTCGATCACCGTGTTGGCGAGCAGCTTCCGGCACATCTCCTCGACGCGGGCCTTGGCCTTCGCCTGGTCGGTCTCGGCGAGCTCGAGCTCGATGAACTTGCCCTGGCGGACGTCGCCGACTTCGGGGAAGCCCAGCCGGTTCAGGGAGTGTCCGATGGCCTTGCCCTGGGGGTCGAGCACGCCGTTCTTGAGGGTCACGTGGACTCTGGCTTTCATGTCGCCTCTTTACTGCAGCGTGGTGGGGCCGCGCACGTCGCCCGGTCCCTGGTCGATGAGGATGCCCAGCCGCCGCGCCACTTCCTGGTAGGCTTCCTCGACCTTGCCGAGGTCGCGGCGGAACCGGTCCTTGTCCATCTTCTCGTTGGTCCTGAGATCCCACAGCCGGCACGAATCGGGACTGATCTCGTCGGCCAGCACGATCCGGACCATGTCGTCCTCGTAGAGGCGGCCGAACTCGATCTTGAAGTCGATCAGCTTGATGCCGCAGCCGAGGAACAGGCCGAACAGGAAGTCGTTCACGCGCAAGGTCAGCGCCACGATGTCGTCGAGGTCCTGCGGCGTCGCCCAGCCGAAGGCGGTGATGTGCTCTTCCGTGACCATCGGGTCGCCCAGCTGGTCGTTCTTGTAGAAGAACTCCATGATCGAGCGGGGGAGCTGCGTGCCTTCCTCGACGCCGAAGCGCTTGGCGAAGGAGCCGGCGGCGACGTTGCGCACCACCACCTCGAGCGGGATGATCTCGACCTGCCGGATGAGCTGCTCGCGCATGTTCAGGCGCCGGATGAAGTGGGTCGGCACACCGATTTCCCCGAGCTTGGTCATCAGGAACTCGGAGATGCGGTTGTTGATCACCCCCTTGCCGGTGATCACGCCTTTCTTCTGGTTGTTGAACGCGGTCGCGTCGTCCTTGAAGTACTGGACGATCGTCCCGGGTTCGGGCCCCTCGAACAAGGTCTTGGCCTTGCCCTCGTAAATGCGGCGACGGCGGGACATGTCTCACTCCTGCGCGGGCGATGCGGCTCGCCCGCCTGTCGGGCGGAATATGGCGGAAACGCCATGCTCCGGTACTGGGGAAAAATCCATTGAAAAAGGTGACGGGGTCGTCATATTGACTGCGGAACAGGAGGCCTCACATGGCCCAGCAAATCACTTACGACAAGGCCTATGATACGGTGGGGCGGGAGGATTTTCCCGCCATGCTGGAGGTTCCCCGCTACGGACGCCGCACGGATGCCTTCGACGGCATCATTTCGGCCACCCACGATCATTTCTGGGACCCGTTCGACAAGAGCTACATCGACTTCGACCAGCCCTTCGACATGGCGAAGACGCCGATCATGCCGCTGGACACGGTCGTCGAGCTGAAAAGCGCGGTCGCGGACCGGCTGGACGAGGGCCAGCGGATCGGGCTCGGCAACGACGTCATGCACTGGTCGATCTCCAACCTGCTGCACGGCGAGCAGGGGGCCTTGTCCCTATCGGCCAGCCTCTGCCACATCCTGCTCGATCCCGGCGCCCAGGAATACGCCGCCAACCAGGCCCGCGAGGAGGCCCGGCATGTCGCAGGGTTCACGCGCTATATCGGACGCCGCTGGGGGGCCCCGCTGCCGGTCGGCAAGACCATCGCCACCGTGCTTACCGATCTGGTGACGACAGAGGAGGTCTACAAGAAGATCGTCGGCATGCAGATGCTGATCGAGGGCATCGCCATGGGCTCGTTCGCGACGCTCAACGCAAAGACCAACGATCCGGTGCTGCGCCGGCTGGTCCAGCTGGTGATGAGCGACGAGGCTTTCCATCACCGCTTCGGCCGGATCTGGGCCTCCCGCACCATCGGTCACCTCAGCGAGGACGAGCACAAGAAGGTCGAGGACTGGGCGGCGCAGATCTTCCAGACGCTGCTGTTCAACCTGATCAACGCCGAGCAGAAGCAGGTCATCTACGCCAAGTACGGGCTCGACTGGCAGTGGGTGCGCGACGCGATGAAGGAGGTCTTCACCGACGAGGACCGCCGCGCGAATCTCAAGGAAAGCACCAACATCTTCCGCGTCCTGATCAAGACGCTCCTGCACGCCGGCATCATCACCTCCCGCACCGCGCCGCTCTACGGCGTCTGGGTCGACATGAAGGAACTCGAAGCCGAGGGCGACGGCATCCCCGGCGACATCGTTGCCGAGGAGATGATGGTCACGCTCCGCGAGATCAATGCCAAGCGCAAGCGGATTGCGTCGAAGGACGTCGCGGCCGCCTGACGGTCAGTCTTCCTTTCCTGCGATAAGGGAGAGCTGGGTGCGGGACGACTAGGGCTTTCGTGCCAGCACGAAGCAGGAGAGGCCGGCAAGGCGGTTCCAGGGGAGGAGCGGGAGTTCGGCAGCGCAGGTGGCGGTGAGGAGGGCGTTGGTGACGGCGCCCTGTTTCTTCAGGCTGCTGCGGGGTTCCGTCGTGTTGCGGTCGGCAAGGCGCACCGCGGCCGCCAGCGGAAAGATCAGGCCGAAATAGTAGCTGCCGCGCACGATCTCGAGGCCGGCGTCGCGCAGCACCGTCTCGATGCCGGTCAGGCGATAGCGCCTCTTGTGTTCCAGGAACACGTCGTGACCGCTCCAAAGGAACGCGAAGGCCGGCACCGTGACCAGGAAATGCGCGCCGTTCGGCACCTTGTCGGCGTAATGGCGCACCAGCTCGCGGTCGTCGTCGACATGCTCCAGCACGTCCATCATCAGCACGAGGTCGCAGTCGGTCGGCCCGGTATCGCGGCGGAAGCGCACGGGCTTGCCGGCGAGGCTGTCGTCGCGGTCCGCGGCATAACCGATGTCGACGCAAAGCGCGCTCTCGGCAGACGTCTGCTCGAGCAGATGGCGCGAGAAAAAACCCGAGCCGGCGCCGACGTCGAGCAGGCGCTTGGGCCCTAGCGACGCCACGGCGCGGCACAGCGCGGCGGCTTTGGAGCGGTAGTACCAGTGGGTGCCGATGCCGGCGCCCAGTATGTCCTCTTCCTTGAGATCCATCGATGGTCAGGGCTTCGGCGGCTCGGCCGTGCCATCTTCGTAGAGGCCCTCGACGATGTAGATCGGGCGGGCCTTCACCTCGACGAACAGGCGCCCAAGATACTCGCCGATGATCCCCAGTGACAGGAGCTGGATGGCGCCCATCAGCAGCACTGCGATGAGCAGCGAGGCGTAACCAGGCGTGTCGACGCCGAAGATCAGGACGCGGGTGACGATGAACAAGGCATAGAGCATCGCCACGACGGCGATGACGAGGCCGACATAGAACCAGGCGCGCAGCGGTGCGGTCGAGAAACTCACCAAGCCGTCGATCGCAAAGTTCCAGAGGCGCCATAAGTTGAACTTGCTGCTGCCGGCCGCCCGCTCGGGCCGCTCGTAGGGCACGCCGACCGCATTGAAACCCACCCAGGCGAAGAGGCCCTTCATGAAGCGGTTGCGCTCCGGCAGCTGCCGCAGCACGTCGACGGCGCGGCGGTCGACCAGCCGGAAATCCCCGACGTTCGGCGGGATGCGGACCGGCGACATGGAATTGAAGACCCGGTAGAACCAGCCGGCCGAGAGGCGCTTGGCCGCCGTGTCGGCATGGCGCGTCGTGCGGATCCCGTACACGATGTCGTAACCTTCGCGCCAACGGTCGACGAAGCTGGCGATCAGCTCCGGCGGGTCCTGCAGGTCGATGTCCATGGGGATCAGCACGTCGCCGCGTGCATGGTCGATGCCGGCGGTGAGGGCGGCCTCCTTGCCAAAGTTGCGCGAGAGGTTGACGATGCGAAGGCGATGGTCGGTCCGGCTGCGCTGGAACAGTCGTGCGAAGGTTTCGTCGCGCGAGCCGTCGTTCACAAACACGATCTCGAACCGCACACCGTCCCGCTCCAGCAGCGGCACCGTCGCGGCGAGGAAGAC
Organism: uncultured Reyranella sp.; assembly: GCA_964588065.1. Lineage (GTDB taxonomy): Bacteria > Pseudomonadota > Alphaproteobacteria > Reyranellales > Reyranellaceae > Reyranella. The sequence goes on along the minus strand of CAZPOS010000295.1, from coordinate 932 downwards.
GGCGATCGACTCTTCCTCGTTGAACACGGGCACCACCAGCGACACCAGCGGATCGGCAGGTCGCCGCTTGCGCTGGACGGCGAGCTGGTGCTCCAGTGCTGTTTCCCTGTCGAGGCTGGCGCCGGAGGATAAGGGGAAGGAATCGGGCACGACGGGCCAAACCGCGACGGGACTAGGCGACGGACTCGACGGTGCCGTTCAGGTCCATGATGCCCAGCTCGATGATGAGCTGCGGCTGGCGCTTGCCGGCCTGGTCGCGAAAGGCGCGCAGGCCCTGGCTCAGCATCTCGGTCTCGAAGGCGCGGTCGGCCTTGATGCGGTTGCCGTAGGCCAGGGCGGCGGCGCCGCAATCCCGGTGGGCCATGCCGATCAGGCGCTTGACATTGTGGAGCTGCACCGAGATGTCGAGATTGGCCTCCCAGGCAGCGCGCCATTCCTGGAAGATCGGCGCCACCGCGGCGATGGGCCCGCCGGCGATGTTGAATTGGCTGTACTGGTTTTCCCATCCCCGCGAGGACATGTATTTCCACGTGTAGGTCGTAAAGCGTGGGTCGATGCACTTCATCAGCATCGCCTCGTAGGCATCGTCGGCGGCCAGCGCCGGGCCCGCGGCCGCCATTGCGGCGGCGCCCAGTCCGAAGCCGAGCAGGTGACGTCGCGAGAGGGCGGCGAGGCAGCCGCAGCCGGAATGATGCGTATGGGTCATCGGAAGGTCGCCTTGCCCTGTTGCGCGAGACCGCCGTTGGGATCGGCGATCCATGTCGTGATCGAGCCGTCCTGTTCGCGGCGGCCGTGTACGCCAAGTGCAGCCCCGCCGAACACCGGCGACAGGGCGCGGAACTCGAAACTGCCAACCACCTTACCCGGGTTGGAGCGGCGCGCCAGTTCGATCTGCAGCATGCCCATCAGGGGACCGTGCACGATGAGGCCGG
>CAZPOS010000294.1:0-6115 GCA_964588065.1 uncultured Reyranella sp. | reverse complement strand
ATACTGTCCAGACAGACGGGCGGGGCGGCGGTTTTGGCGTTTCGTTTATCGACGGGGCGCAATACTGCAACGGATGGAATGCGCGGGATAATGTCTCATTCAGTTCAGGCAGCGCACATCAGTCAGTGTCCGATGATCTGGCTGTCAATATTTTCACACACGATGGGGGGAGTATAGGAGCGAGGGCCAGTCTCGCTGGCTTCAGCTCTGGTAAGGCGACCCTCAACTTCACCCATTCAAACGAGGCAAACTATTGGCCGTGTTTGTTCACTAACGGCATCTAGATCTTCAATCCAGATAGCGAGCAGAACTCGCTGTTAGCCGCGAACCTACAGCCACAATCACCCTATCCGTAAACTGGAGGCGCTATGCGGTTCTTGCTTCTCTGCGCCTGCGTGGCTGTCGCGTGAAGAAGCGCCGGAAATCTCCTGCCCCCATGTTGTCCTATTAGGACGGATAGCATAGTGTGCGCCCGACAGGAGGGCCGGGTATGTTTCCCAATGCGCAGGACTTGCGAAGCCGGATAGCTGCGATTCCCGGCACCGTTACGACGACGGGCACCCCCGCGCCTGCTCCAACGGCGACGGCGACCACCAGTCCCAATACGACAGCGTTGAACCCCGCGCAGACTGCGGCGACTGGCGTTCGCGCTCGCATTGCGGCCCAGCGTGCCGAAATGGACGCACGGCGCACCGCCCTTCGCGCTGGCCGGACGACGACCCCGGGCACCGGAACGCCTTCGAGCGGTGGCCTGGGTGCAGCCTACAACAACGCGACGTCTGTTGCCGACCGGGTGAATATCCTGACCAAGCAGAATTCGCCGCTCATGCAGGCGGCGGCGACGGCCGGCTTGCAGTCCGCCAACGCGCGCGGGCTAGGCAACTCGTCGATGGCGGCGCAGGCGTCCCAGCAGGCGGTCATCAACGCGGCGACCGGCATTGCCGGCAACGATGCGACGCTCGCCTCGCAGGAAAGCCAGTTCGCGCGCGAGCTCAAGCAGCGGGAATCGCAGTTCGGCCGCGAGCTGACGTCGCGCGAGCGCACAAACCTCGCCAATCAGATCGCGCAGATCGAGAGCCAGCGTCTCGCATCGCTGCCCAACATGTACACGAACCCCGACCTGCCCGCGACCGCGCGCTCGGGCGGCCTGAACTCGATCAACCAGTACGCCAACCAGACGATTGCCTACATGCAGTCGCTCTACGGTTCGGGCCTGACGTCATGAGCTACGTCTACCGTGCCGCGCGCATGGTCGACACGATGCAGATCGTCGACATTCTCGACGCCCGGCAGGCGGATAGCTGCTATGCCGACAGCGTCCCGGTCGACAAGCCCTATGCGCGCAAGCTGATCGCGGGCCTGATCGGGCGCAACGGCGGAACCAAGGAAGGCGCGGCCTTCGTCCACGTCGCCGTCAAGGACAGCGGCGTCGTTGCCTTCGTCGCCGCCAGCCTGGGCCGGGTCTACTCGATCGGCGTCAAGCTCGCCGCGTGCGATCACTTCCTCGTCGGCTACAAGGACGTGCCCGCGCCCGTGCTGGACCGGCTGCTCGCTGCCTACATCGCATGGGCGGAAGCGAACCCGCTGGTGCACGAGATCGGCGCGAGCTGGTCCGACGCCATCCCCGGCAGCAATCGCTTCGATCCGGCGTTCCGTCGCCGCGGCTTCTCCCCCTGCGCCACAACCTACCGCAAACTTCGGGCTGATCGCGTGGAGATCGCAGCATGAGGGAGGTCGACCCTGCCCTTCTCCGCGAATTGCTGCGCTATGAGCCGGAAACGGGCAAGCTGTTCTGGCTGCGCCGTGACGTTTCGCTGTTCGAGGACACGCCGAACAAGACCGCCGAGCAGCAGTGCAAGTGGTGGAATGGGCGCTTTGCCGATCAGCCGGCCTTCACTGCGCGGGGTGTCCATGATTGTCGAGCGGGCCGCATTTTCGGCACGACCCACTATGCCCATCGCGTCATCTGGGCGATTGCCTATGGCGAGTGGCCCTCAGACGAAATCGACCACATCAACGGCAACCGCGCGGATAACCGACTGAGCAATCTTCGCTCCGTTTCGCATCAGGTCAACATGCAGAACAAGGCGCGTTACCGCTCCAACCGCAGCGGCACGCCGGGCGTCTCCTTCCACCCCCGTATGAAGCGTTGGCAAGCGTACATCACCGTGAACGGACGGCGGCGCCATCTCGGCTCCTTCGGGCGCAAGAGTGACGCTGTCGCGGCTCGCGTCAGTGCGCAGCAGCAATCAGGTGTCTTTCACGCGAACCACGGGAGGAACGCGCGTGTCCAATCCGCTTAAGTCGATCGGCAAGGTCTTTTCCAAGGTCGTGAAGACGGTGAAGAAGATCGCCCTGCCCGCCCTCGCGATCGGCGCCGTCGTTCTGACGGGCGGCGCGGCGCTGGGCGTCCTGCCCGCGCTGGGCGGCGCTGGCGGCCTTCTCGCGAGTATCGGCATCAGCGGGCCATTGGCGGGGATATTGACGTCTGCGGCCTCGTCTGCGGCGTTCGGCGCGGTAGGCGCGGCCCTGACAGGCGGCAGCATCATCAAGGGCGCGACGACGGGCTTTGTCCTGGGTGGCGCGATGGGCGGTATCGGCGCCCTGACTGCAGGCGGCACGGGTGCGGCAGCACAGGCGGCCAAGACGGCGGCGCAGGGCGCAACCAACGGGCTGGTGCCCGGTGCGGCTGATGCGGCGAAGGCAGCGGCGGGTGGCGGGCTCGGCGGCGGAGCGGGCTCGATCGCCTCGCAGGGCATGGGCTGGCTCGACGGCGTCGGCGGTACGGTCGCTTCTGGCCCGGCGCAAGTCGTCGCCCCGGCCGTCACCACGGCTGCGGTTCCGACGTCGGGCGGCATCCTGTCGAGCATCACGCAGAACCCGCAGATCATGGGCCAGATGCTCAACGGGCTCGGCCAGGGAATGATGGCGTCCGAGCAGGCGAAGGAATGGAAGAAGAAGGCGGCCTATCAGGACGCCAAGTGGGACGGCGTCGATGGCTTCTTCGAGCCGATGGCCGAGAACAACGCGGCCGGGCTGGGCGCGGCCTACAACTCGCGCATCTATGGCGGCACCCGCCTCAACTACGACCCGCGCACCGGCAGGGTCGTCGCAGCAGCGTAAGGGGCAAGAGCAATGGCAGGATTGGGCGTACCGGCGCAGGCCGCTCCCGGCAGACCGAACGCAGCAGCGGCCCCGCAGCCGCGGCCCGGCGCCGAGCCGATGGACGACGCGGGCGAAGGCAACGCCTCGCCCGAGGAACAGGCGATCTACGACGACCTGATGAAGAAGGCGCTCGGCATCATCTACCCCGCGAACCAGCAGGGGCAGGTGTCGGGCGAGATCCTTGCCAACCTCAAGGGCGACTTCGACACGCAGATCCTTTCGATGTTCGAGCCGGCAGAACCGGCGCTGACCGACAGCCCGGCCGACACCGTCGCTGCCGTGGGCGCGTTGCTCACGATCATGGTCGAGGGCTCGATGGGCGGCCCCGCGCCCGAGGACGTGGTCATGCACGTCGGCAAGGACATTGTCGAAAACCTCGTTGAAGTCGCCGAGGCGGCCGGGCTCAAGGACTTCACCGAGGAGGAAATGGAGGGCGTGTTCTATCGCGCCGTCGACCTGTACCGGGTCGCCAGCCCATTCATCGACCAGGAAGCCCTCAAGGCCGAGTTCGGCAAGATCGTCGAGGCCGACAAGGCGGGCCAGCTTGAAACCGTGTTGCCGGGCCTGCCGGGCGGCAAGCCGATGCCGAAGGGCGGCGCATAATGGGCGGGCTGGGCTACATGCTCGGCGGCGCTCTCGCCGGTTACGGGCAGGGCATGGCCGAGGTCGCCAAGAGCGCCGAGGAGGAGCGCAAGCAGATCGCGCTCGAGAACCTGCGCCAGCAGAATCAGAAGGCGATGCAGCAGAGCCAGTACGACCTGGCCGACCGCAACGACGCCCGATCGACCGACCGCCAGACGGCCAAGACGCTGGAGATCAACGAGCAGCAGGCTGGCATTCAGGCCGATCGCGACCGCCGCCAGCACGGCTACGACGTCAAGATGCAGGGCATTCGCGGCGATCAGGCGGAATCGCAGGCGCGCTTGCAAGCATCGCTCAACGCCGCCGCGGATAAAGACAGGCTCGCCTTTCAGGCCAAGCTCGACAGCGGCCAGGTGCAGAGCGTGCAGGAAAGCCCCGACGGCTACGCCATCATCTACCGGGACGGTCGCGTCGAGAAGACCAACATCAAGCCGATGCCGGCCAGCACGGGCACCGGACTTGGCGGTGGCGGCACGCTGGTCGAGCAGTTGCAGTCCAGTGGCGGCACGCCGGCGCCGGCCGCGAAGCCCGCAGCCGCGCCCCCGCCCGCCCCGCCACGGCAGGCGCGCGGACAGGCCCCGGCCCGCCCGACGGACAAGACGTACACCCGCGCACAAGCAGAAGCCGAGGCCAAGCGCCGCGGCATGTCCCTGGCAGAGCTCAACCGCGCGATGAAGGCGGCTGGCTATACGATGGTGAATTGATGGCACAGGATATTTTCGCCGACGTTCTCGGTCCCGTTCCTGCTCCATCCACCGCCGATCAGCCTACCGACATCTTCGCCGACGTTCTCGGCCCGGTCAAAACCGCTCGCGCCGCGCCGCCGCCTGCCACCGGGCGCGGCGGGCGCAGTGCCAACCAACCGAGCCGTGCGGCCTCGACCCCCGATCGCACGCCCGCATCGGGTCGCAGCGGCAAAGTCGTCGCCGATTCGCGCGACAACGACAGTTCGCTCGCGCCCATCGGCGACTGGCTCACCGAGAAGATCGGCGGCGTCAACGTCTCGTCCGACATGCTGCGCAATGCACGCAGCGGGGATTTCCGCCGCGACGCCAGCAAGGAAGAAGGTTTCTTCGATCGTGCGGGCAGCTTGCTCGAACGCGGTGCGGCCAGCATCGACCAGGGTATCTACGCGGGCATCGCGCAAGTCACCGGGAGCCGGAAGGCACGCGAGGCGGCCGAGGCGCTGCGCGGCGGCACGACCGGCCAGCAGGTCGCCGGGCAGACGACGTGGGAAGACGTCAAGGCCGACCCCGTGCGCGGGCTTGGCGGCTACGTGCTGGACGCTGGCGTCGAGTCGATCCCCGGCATGGTGACGGCGGTAACGCCGGGCGTGGGCCTTGGCGTGCTGGGCGTCAGCCAGACCGGCAACATCGCCGACGAGCGCGCCCGCAACGACGGTCGCGCCGAAGCGGACACCGGCGACTTCCTCATGTCAGCCCCGTTCGGGCTCGGCTCGGCGGCGCTGGAGCGCATCGGCGCCAAGGGTGCGGCGACCGCGGGCGGATCCACCATCACCCGTCGCATTGCCCGCGGCGCTGCCGAGGAAGGCGCAACCGAGTTCGCGCAGGGCATCCTTGAGAACACGGGCGGCACGCTTGGCACGAAGCGCGGTTTCGACGCTGGCGAGGCGCTGGAAGAAGGCGTTGCCGGCGCGGTCGCTGGCGCTGGCATGGGCGGCACCATTCGCGCGGGCGCGGAAGTCGTCGACCGTTCGGGCCGTCTCGTGCGCCGCAACCCCGCCGACACGCGCACGCCGCCGCCCGGTATTCGCGAAACCGCCGAGCAGGAAGCGGCGATCGTCACCCCCGAGGACGAGGCCAGCCCGCTGGATACTGGCGACATTGTCGCGGGCCGTGTCGAGATCGCGAAGGCGGAAGCGGGCAGCATGGCCGATGGCGCGCTGGGCGCGGTCGGTCTGCCCAAGGTCGGCACCCCGGTTGCGATCGACTACGGCGACGGCACGGTCGAGTTCGGCACGATGCGCGACACGTTCGAGGACGAGACGGGGTCGGGCGTCATCATCGACCGCGAGAGCGGCAGGCCGCTGCGCGAGTATCACGATACCCTGACTGACGCGGGCGTGCGCATTACAGCGCGCGACGCGGCCGGCGGGCCCGAGATCACCGTTCCAGTTGTTGCGGAGCCAACCCCCAAGGTTGCCGCTGCTCCGCAGCAGACAGCGGCGCCCAAGGCGACGGGGCCCACATCGCCGTCGTCGAACGGCGCCGCTGTCATCAAGTCGATCTTCGGCGACAAGGCGCGCGTGACGTCGGGCTATCGCGGTCCCGATCACCCGCTGTCGAAG
>CAZPOS010000293.1:0-6146 GCA_964588065.1 uncultured Reyranella sp. | reverse complement strand
TTCCGACGGAGTCTCCTTCATCGTCGGCAGAAAGTACTGGCTCATGCGCATGCGTAATCGGTCCTCGGTCGGGGTATCGGGTGGCGGCGGACTGTAGGGAACGGGTCGGCCAAAGGCAAACCGGCGCGCTTGGGCTGGCGATTCACAGCCATGTGCCCGCACACTGGGCGCGACTTTCGGGGGAGCCGGATGCTGGATCGACTTTTCAAGCTGCGCGAGAACAACACCAACGTCCGGACCGAGCTCGTCGCCGGCCTCACGACGTTCCTGACGATGGCCTACATCATCTTCGTCAATCCTTCGATCCTGGCCGAGGCCAAGATGCCATTCGGGGCCGTGTTCGCGGCGACCTGCGTCGCGGCCGCGGTGGGCTGCTTCCTGATGGCGTTCCTCGCCAATTATCCGATCGCCCTCGCCCCCGGCATGGGCCTCAACGCCTACTTCGCCTTCGGCGTGGTGGGCGGCATGGGGCATAGCTGGCAGGTTGCCCTGGGCTGCGTATTCATCTCCGGCATCATCTTCCTGATCATCAGCGTGCTGCCGATCCGCGAATGGATCGTCAACGCGATCCCGAAGTCGCTGAAGATGGCGATCGCGGCCGGCATCGGCCTCTTCCTGGCGCTGATCGCGCTCAAGAACGCCGGTATCGTGGTTGCCCATCCGGCGACCTTGGTAGCACACGGCAAGATGACCAGCTGGCCGGTGGTGATGGCGGTGCTGGGCTTCGCGATCATCGTGGCCCTCGAACACCGCCGGGTCATGGGCGGCGTGATCATCGGCATCCTGGCCGTCACCGTGATCTCCATCCTGACGGGCCATCAGAAGTTTGCCGGCATCGTCGACACCCCGCCGTCGATCGCGCCCGTTTTCCTCCAAATGGATCTTGCCGGCGCCCTGAAGGTCGGGCTCGTGACGGTGGTCTTCGCGTTCCTGTTCGTCGACCTGTTCGACAATACCGGCACGTTGATCGCGCTGGCGCATCGCGGCGGCTTCATGCGGCCCGATGGCACCGTGCCGAGGCTGCGCGGCGCCCTGATCTCCGACAGCGCCGCCGCCATGATCGGCGCTGCGGTCGGCACCTCGACGACCACGAGCTACATCGAGAGCGCCTCGGGCATCAATGCCGGCGGCCGCACCGGCCTGACCGCCGCAGCGGTCGGCGTGCTGTTCCTTCTGGCTCTCTTCCTCTCGCCACTCGCCGGATCGATCCCGGCCTATGCGACCGCGCCAGCCCTTCTCTACGTCGCCTGCCTGATGGCGCGCGGGCTCACGGAGATCGAATGGAACGACATCACCGAAGCGGCGCCGGCGGTGATCACCGCGATCGCCATGCCCTTCACCTTTTCGATTGCCGACGGCATCGCCTTCGGTTTCATTTCATACGCCGGGATCAAACTTGCTGCTGGCCGGTTCCGCGACATCCATCCGGCCGTCGGAATTCTCGCTGTGCTATTCGTGATCAAATATGTGGTCATTGGATGAACAGCAAAACAATGCGGACATTAGTTTGTCGTCGAACGACCTCGCTTTTGAAGATTCTTTTGTCTTTCCCCCATGGATGGAAAGAAAAGGTCTTGGCAATTCCCAGGCGGCACGCTAAACAGCCTACGCGTTGGGCGTAGCCCGAGTTTAGGGAGGAGAGCGGCGGAAGCCGCCTACGACGAGTTTCGGGGGTAGAGGACGGCGGACCATTGGTCCGCCGTTTCCTTTTGGAGGTCCAGGGTCTGCCGCCGGGGCGGCTCAGGATCCCTCGAGACGCCGGAAACTCAGCAGATCGAGCGTGTAGAAGCCATAGAAGGCGAGCCAGAGAACGGCCGCGACGATCGTCGTGATGATAGCCTTGCGCAGCAGGTCAGGCCGCTCCGGCGCCCCGGTTTCCTGTCCCCGGCCAGGATTCTCCACCCGCTTCACGCCCAGCGGCAGCACCATGAACAGCGCGATCCACCAGATCACCAGGTAGACCATGATGCCGGTAGCCCAGCCCATGGTGCGCGCTCCTCAGACCTGTTCGAGTTCGATCAGTGTGCCGGTGAAGTCCTTGGGATGGAGGAACAGCACGGGCTTGTCGTGGGCGCCGATCTTGGGCTCGCCGTCGCCCAGCACGCGTGCACCCTGCGACTTCAGCTGATCGCGGGCGGCGTAGATGTCCTCGACCTCGTAGCAGACATGGTGGATGCCGCCATCGGCATTTCGGGCGAGGAAATTGGCGATCGGCGACTTCTCGCCGAGCGGATGCAGCAGCTCGATCTTGGTGTTCGGCAGTTCGACGAAGACGACCGTGACGCCATGCGCCGGCTGTTGCTTGGGAGCGCTCACCCTCGCGCCCATGACGGTGCGATAGAGTTCGCTCGCCTTGGCGAGGTCGGGCACGGCGATCGCGATGTGGTTCAGGCGTCCGATCATGGTCTTCTCCAGCGGCTGCGCGGCCTTTAGATGCGGACGATGTGCACGTCCGTCAACGGCTTCTTGCCGAGGTGCGCCCGCACGACGCGCCGTACGGCCTGGCGGGCCGCCTCCTCGATGCGCCGGTCGTCGCCCCGTTCGGCGGTATTGAGGTCGGCAAGCATCTCCCCCAGGGCGTGCTCGATCGCCTCCTGGAGTTCGCCGTGGGCATCGTCGATGCCGCGCAACGAGACCTTGGGCGGCGCCAGCGGCTTGCCCCGCTTGTCCACCACCAGCGTCGCCGCCGCGGCTCCGTTCCACAGAAGCTTGCGCCGTTCGCGCAGCGATTCGCCGTCGAGCGGAATCAGCGTGTCGCCGTCGCGGGCCAGCCGCCCGGAAAAGACGTGGTCGATGATCTCCGCCGGCCCCGGCGCCAGCCGCACCAGCGTGCCATTGGGCGCAACCACCGTCTCCGGCACCTGGCAGGTCTTTGCCAATTCGGCATGTTCGATCATGTGGCGCACCTCGCCATGGACCGGCAGCGCGATCTTCGGCCGGACCCACTGATAGACGCGAACCAACTCATCGCGCGCCGGGTGACCCGATACATGGATGTCGGCCTCGCGGTCGGTGATGACCTTCACCCCGCGGGATATCAGGGCGTTCTGCAGGCGCCCGACAGAGTGTTCGTTCCCCGGGATGACGCGCGAGGAGAAGATCGCGGTGTCGCCGGCCTCTAGCACGAGATCGCGATGCTCGCCGCTGGCCAGCTTGGCCATGGCGGCGCGCGGCTCGCCTTGGCTGCCGGTGCAGATGAACAGCACCTTGTCCCGCGGCAGATAGCCCGCCTGCTTCTCCGGCACGCATTCGGGGAAATCCAGCAGGTAGCCGCATTCCTGCGCCGATTCGAGCATGCGCGTGAGCGCACGGCCCGACAGGACTGGGTGGCGGCCGGCCGCAACCGCCGCCAGCGCGATGCTCTCGACCCGGGCGAGGTTGGAGGCGAAGCAGGTGACGGCCACCCTGCCCGCATGTCCTTGAACAAGCTTCTCGAGATTCCTTCGGACCGTCGACTCGGAGCCCGCCTCGCCTTCGACGAACACGTTGGTGCTGTCGCAGACCATGGCGAGGGCGCCCTCGTCTCCGATGCGCTTCAGCATGGCCTCGTCGGTGAGGTCGCCCAGCAGCGGCTCGGGATCAATCTTCCAGTCGCCGGTATGGAAGATCGTGCCGAACCTGGTGCGGATCGCCATGGCATTCGGCTCGAGGATCGAATGCGTCATGGTGATCATCTCGAGCTCGAACGGTGCGAGACTGAACTTGCCCCGCAGCGGGATCTCGGTGACCGGCACCTGGTCGCGCAGGCCGGCGTCGATCAGCTTGCGCCGCAGCACCGAGGCGGCGAACGGCGTCGCATAGACCGGCGCCTTCAGCCGCGGCCACAGATCCGCGACGGCGCCGAGATGATCCTCGTGGGCGTGGGTGAGGACGATGCCGACCAAGTCGTCGCGTCGCTCAACGATGAACTCCGGATCGGGCATCACCACCTCGACTCCGGCCATCGTGCTGTCGGCGAAGCCGATGCCGAGGTCGACCATCAGCCACTTCCCGGCCGTGCCGTAGAGGTTGAGGTTCATGCCGATCTCGCCGGCCCCACCCAGGGCCAGGAACAGCAACTCGTCGTTCGAGGGAACCGTCATCCGCGGTTGCGCCGCCAGATCTCCAGCAGGCCGAGCGACATCAGGTCGGGCTCGATGAAGTCGAACAGGCCGATCTCGTCCTTGAACACGCTGGCGAGGCCGCCGGTGGCGATCACCTTCATGGGCTCGCCATACTCCTCGCGGATGCGCCGGATCAGGCTCTCGATCAGCCCGACATAGCCCCAGAAGATGCCGGACTGCATGTTGGCCACGGTGTTCTTGCCGATCACCCGGGCCGGCTTCTCGACCCGGATGCGCGGCAGGCGCGCGGTCATCAGGTAGAAGGCCTCGATCGTCAGTTCGACGCCCGGCGCGAACACGCCGCCGATGAAGTTGCCGTCCTTGTCGGCGAGGTCGAAGGTCGTGGCGCTGCCGAAGTCGATCGTGATCAGCGGCCCGCCATACTTGGTATGGCCGGCGATGACGCCGACGAGCCGGTCGGCGCCCGCTTCCGCCGGCCGGTCGATCAGAACCTGGATGCCGAGCCTGCAGTCGGGCTCGCCGACGATCAGCAGCTTGGTGTGGAAGTAGTTCTCGCACAGGCGCCGCAGGTGGGTGTTCACCGCCGGCACGACGCTGGCCAGGATCGCGCCCTTGATGGACCGCGGGTCGAAGCCCTGCAGGTGCATGAGCTGGGTGACCCACGCGGCGTATTCATCGGAGGTACGCTTCGACTCGGTACGCAGGCGCCACGCGGCGACGATCCGATCGCCGTCGAACACGACGAACTTAGAGTTGGTGTTGCCTACGTCGATGGCCAGAAGCATTCCCGCCCTCCTCAGGCCGCCCGGCCCAGCAATTCACCCGACACGATCTTGCGCGGCCCTTCCGCCGTCTCGAGCAGGAGCGCGCCTTCCCGGTCGAGACCGGCGAAACGGCCGCGCACCAGGCCATCGCCCAGACGGACGTCGACCTCGGCGCCGAGTGGCCCCGCCTTCGCAAGCCACTCGCGGCGCACCGTCTCGAACCCATCTCGCCGCCATTGCGCCAACCGGGCCGCCAGCCCGCGCGCAAGACTTTCCAGCGCCGCCTCGACGGTCCCGCCCAGCGCCGCGCCCGGATAGCGCATTTCCGGCAGCTGCGGCGCGAAGGCGACGTTCACACCGATGCCGGCTACGACATGCTCGACCCGACCATCCTGGCCGATCGCGCTCTCCAACAGGATGCCGGCGACCTTGCCACCGTCGACCAGTACGTCGTTGGGCCACTTCAGGCGCACGCCTCGATCCGACGGCACGAGATCGCCGACCGCGAGCGCGGCAACAAACCCCAGCTCGGCCGCCTGCGGTGCCATGCAGCCAGGCCGCAGGATCGTGGAGCTGTAGAGGTTGCCCACCGGCGACGCCCAGTTTCGGCCGCGGCGCCCCCGGCCACCCGACTGCTCGCGCGCCCAGACGACGGTCCCCTCGGGAGCGCCGGCATCGGCCAGACGGATCGCCTCGTCGTTGGTGCTGCCGACGCTTTCGAGAGCGACCAGCGTCCACCCGTCCGGAAGGACGGGCATTCCTGTCACTGGAAGAGACCCCTGGCGGCCGCTTCGGCGATCAGGCTGAGGGGCTGGGGAACCAGCGAGAAGACGGCGATCAGCAAGGCCGACACCAGCGCCACCACGCGATTCACGCCGAAGGACGGCCCGTCGATCGCCTCCGCCGGCTCGTCGAAGTACATCACCTTGACGATGCGCAGGTAGTAGTAGGAGGCAACCACCGAGGCGAGAACGCCGAGCACCGCCGGCACGAACAGCTTGGCCTCGACCGCCGCCATGAAGATGTAGAGCTTGCCCCAGAAGCCCGCGAGCGGCGGAATGCCGGCCAGCGAGAACATGAAGATCAGCATGCCGAGCGCCATCATCGGCTGGCTGCGCGCCAGGCCCGCCAGGTCAGAGACCTGCTCGACCATGATGTTGCGGCGCTTCATCATCAGGATGGTGGCGAAGACGCCGAGCGTCATGACGAGGTAGATGGCGAGGTAGAAGACCACCGCCTGGATGCCCTTCTCCGTCCCGCTCGCGACGCCCAGCAGGATGTAGCCGACATTGCCGATCGACGAATAGGCCATCAGACG
>CAZPOS010000292.1:0-6151 GCA_964588065.1 uncultured Reyranella sp. | reverse complement strand
GTGCAGCGCGTGATCGTGCCCCCCAATGCCGGCGTGGGCTCGGCGGTCGGGTTCCTCGCCGCGCCGGTGTCGTTCGAGCTCGTGCGCAGCCGCTACATGCGCCTCGACACGTTCGATGCCGTGGCGGCCAGCGAGATGCTGGACGAGATGAGCCGGGAAGCGACGGCGCTGGTGGCGCCGGGTGCACGCGGACTCCCGACATTCGAGCGGCGCGTCGCCTTCATGCGCTATGTCGGCCAGGGCCACGAGATCATGGTCACCTTGCCGCTGCGGCCGCTGACGGCCGCCGATACGTCTGCCCTTCGCGAGGCCTACGAGCGCGACTACGGGGTGCTGTTCGAGCGCCACATCCCGAATGCCGCCATCGAGATCCTGAGCTGGTCGGTCCAGGTCTCGACCGAAGCCAGGCGGCCCGACGTGCAGGGCGAGGCCGGCAGCGCCCCGGTGCCCGAGCCGGTCGGACGTCGCCCGGTGTTCGACGGCCGCAGCGGAAAGAGTGCCGACGTCCCGGTCTATCGCCGCGAGAAGCTGCCGCCCGGCAGCATCTTCAGCGGCCCGGCGATCGTCGCCGAGGATGAGACGTCGACCTATGTCTCGGCCAGTTTTGCCGCGCATATCGACGCCTCCGGTTGTATCGTCATGGATCGCAAGGCAGCGTGAGGAGTAACCCATGAGCCAGTCCAACAGCGTCGGCCTGATCGATCTGCAGATCATGTGGAACCGCCTGATCGCGGTGGTGGAGGAGCAGGCGCAGACGCTGATGCGCACCGCCTTCAGCCCGATCGTGCGCGAGTGCGGCGACCTTTCCGCCGGCGTCTTCGACCTGCAGGGCCGCATGCTCGCCCAGGCGGTGACCGGCACGCCGGGTCATGTGAACTCGATGGCCGAGTCGGTGAAGCATTTCCTGCACTACTTCCCGATCGAGACGATGAAGCCGGGCGACGCCTACATCACCAACGATCCGTGGATGGGCACGGGTCATCTCAACGACTTCGTCATCACCACGCCCTGCTTTCGCAACGGCAAGCTCGTGGCGCTGTTCTCGTGCACCAGCCATCTCATGGATATCGGCGGCATCGGCTTCGGCCCCGACGCGACCGACGTCTTCATGGAGGGGCTCTACATCCCCATGCTGAAGCTGTTCGACCAGGGCAAGGCCAACGAGACGCTGATGGCGATGATCCGGGCCAACACGCGGCAGCCGGTCGACACCGAGGGCGACGTCTACTCCCTGGCCGCCTGCAACGATGTCGGCGCCCGGCGTCTGGTCGAGATGATGGACGAGTTCGGCATCGAGTCGCTGGATGAACTCGGCGACCACGTGATCGCGCGCTCGCGCGAGGCGGTGCTGGCCGAGATCGCCAAGTTGCCCAAGGGGACGTGGCACAACAGCATGACGGTCGACGGCTACGACGAGCCGGTGACGCTGAAGGCGGCGCTGACCATTTCGGAGACCGGCATCCATGTCGACTTCTCGGGTACGACGGGCGTGTCGCGGCGCGGCATCAACGTGCCGCATGCCTACACGACGGCCTATACGGTGTTCGGCCTGGGATGCGTGGTCTCCACGCACATCCCGAACAATGCCGGGTCGCTCGAGCCGCTCACCGTGTCGGCACCGGAGGGCTGCATCCTGAACGCGCCCAAGCCGACTGCGGTCGCCTCACGTCACGTCATCGGCCAGATGCTGCCGGACGTGACCTTCGGCTGCCTGCGCCAGGTCGTGCCGGAGAAGGTTCCGGCCGAGGGCACCTCGTGCCTGTGGAACATCAACGTGCGCGGCCGGGTGAAGGGCGGCGAGGGCGGCAACTACGGCTTCGGCATGGCCATCACCTCCAATGGCGGCACCGGCGCGCGTCCCGACAAGGATGGCCTGTCGGCGACGGCCTATCCCAGCGGCGTGCGCGGCACGCCGGTCGAGATCGCCGAGACGCAGACGCCTCTCCTTTTCTGGCGCAAGGAGTTCCGTCCGGATTCGGGCGGTGCCGGTCGCACGCGCGGCGGCCTCGGCCAGATCATGGAGATCGAAAGCGGGATCGACGAGCCGTTCGACCTGCTGGCCGCCTTCGACCGCATCGACCATCCGGCGCGCGGCCGGGACGGCGGCGGCGACGGCGAAGCCGGCGTGGTCGCTTTCAAGTCCGGCAAGACGCTGAAGGGCAAGGGCTTCCAGCTCATCCCGCCGGGTGAGCGGCTGATGATCCTGACGCCGGGCGGCGCGGGCATCGGCGCGCCGCGCGACCGCGATCGCGCGCAGGTCGCCAACGACCTGGCCGACGGGTTGATCTCGGCAGACGCGGCCGAGAAGGTCTACGACTTCAAGCCGCCGCAGGCCGCGGAATAGGCCGGCGACGGTCGGGTGCGGGGAACGGTGTCAATTCAACGAACGGGGGCTGTAATGAAGCTGGGACGCAGGAACGCCTTGAAGGCCGGCGTGGGCGTGGGAGCAATGGCGATGGTCGGCGCGCCGGCCGTGGTGCGGGCGCAGGCGCCGCTGAAGCTGCCGCTGGCGACCGTATGGCCGGATGGAAACTTCCATACGGTTAACGTCAAGCGCTTCGCCGAAGAGGTGAAGAAGGCGACGAACGGCGCCGTCGAGATCGACGTCAAGGCGGGCGGTCAGCTCGGCTTCAAGGGCCCCGAGCAGATGCGCGCCGTGCGTGACGGTCTCGTGCCGATGGCCGACATCCTGAACATCCAGCAGATCGGCGACGAGCCGATCTTCGGCGTCGAGGGCATTCCGTTCATCTGCAACAACATCGAAGAGCTGAAGGTGCTGCACAAGTATCTGCGGCCCGAGTTCGAGAAGGTGCTGCTGAAGAACAACCAGACCATGCTGTACACGGTGCCGTGGCCGACGCAGTACCTGCATCTCAAGGTCAAGGCGGAATCGCTGGATGCGCTCAAGGGTATCAAGATCCGCGTTCCCGACAAGAACGCCCAGGAAATGTGCAGCGCCATCGGCATGGCGCCGGCCCTGATCCCTTGGGGCGAGACGATCGCGGCCCTGTCGTCGGGCGCCGTCGCAGGCGTGTCGACCTCGTCGGTTTCGGCCGTGGATGGCAAGTTCTGGGAGTTCCTGAAGTTCTTCCACCAGACCAACCATGCCTGGTCGTCGGAGATCGTCACGATCAACAACGACACGCTGAAGAAGATCTCGCCGGCCAACCAGAAGATCATCGTCGATCTGGCCAGGAAGCTCGAGCCCGAGTTCTGGCAGTCGTCGCTGCAGGCGGACAAGGACAGCAACGCCCGCCTGATCGCCGGCGGCATGCAGCTCGTCATTCCCTCGGCGGCGATGACGGCCGACCTGCAGAAGAAGACGGCGCCGATGATCGCCGAGTTCTACAAGCGCGTGCCCGCGGCGGAGAAGCCGATCAAGGCCTACCTGGCCGAGATGAAGCGCGCGTGAGCGGGCACGGCCCCAATCCCAACGCCGGCGCGCCGCCCGTGCTGCGCGCCTTCCTCGACGGGATCGATGTGCTGGGCCGCCTCGACGGCTGGATGGGCGCCGCCTGCCTGGTGGCGCTCACCTGCCTGATGCTGGGCGAGGTTCTCGTCCGGGCGCTGTCGGACATCTTCCCCTGGGTGCCGGCCGACATTCCCGTCGCCTGGGAGTACGGCTCCTATCTCATGGCGGCGGCCTTCACCTTCGGCGCCGCCATGACGTTGCGGGCCGGCGGCCATATCCGCGTCACCTTGGTTCTCGCGCGGATCGGGCCGAAGGCGCGGCGCTGGCTGGAGACGGTTCTCGCGGCTCTGGGCGTCGCCTTCTCCGGCTATCTGGCGCTGGCGATGGTGAACTTCACCTGGCGCAGCTTCGTGTCGGAGCAGGTGTCGATCTCGAGCGCGACGCCGCTGTGGATTCCGCAGGCCCTCGTGACGTTCGGGATCTGCCTGCTGGTCATGCAGTTCATCGCCCGGTTCTTCCAGGCGCTGTTCGGCCTGCCGCTCGAGGATCTCAACATGCGCGCCGGTTCCGTCGCTGAATAGTCTGTCGCGCGAGTCGATATCCGATGCTTGAAGTCGTCCTCACCATGTTCGTCGTGCTGTTCGCCTTTCTGGCGGGCGGCCTGTGGATCGGCTGGACCCTGGCCGTCACCGGTACGGTGCTGCTGGCGATCTTCCGCGACATCCCGCTCGACAAGCTGCTGGCGCAGTACACCTGGAACATCCTGACCACCCAGGAACTGCTGGCCCTGCCGCTGTTCATCATCATGGGCGAGATCCTGTTCCGCACGCGGCTGTCACAGACCCTGTTCCGCGGCCTGTCGCCATGGGCGGCGATGCTGCCGGGGCGGCTGCTGCACGTGAACGTCATCGGCTGCACGATCTTCGCCGCCATCTCGGGCTCGTCCGCCGCGACGACCCAGGTCGTGGGCCGCATCTCGCTCACGGAACTGCTGAAGCGCGGCTACTCCAAGGACGTCGCAGTCGGTTCGCTGGCCGGCGCCGGCACGCTCGGGTTCCTGATCCCGCCCTCCAACATCATGATCATCTATGGCGTCCTGGGTGACGTCTCGATCGCCAAGCTGTTCACCGCGGGCTTCATTCCCGGCTTCCTCCTGGCGGGCTGCTTCATGGGCTGGATCATGATCGCGACCGCGCTGAAGCCCGAGCTGGTGCCGGAGGCGGAGCGCAAGGTGCGGATCGCCACCGCGGCGGAGTTCCTGACCTCGATCCGGGAACTGGGACCGGCGGTGTTCCTGATTCTGTGCGTGCTGGGTTCGATGTACGGCGGACTCGCGACGCCATCGGAAGCCGCGGCCGTGGGCGTGCTGGGCGCACTGGTGGTGGCCGGCATCCAGCGGGAGCTGTCGCTGCCGGCGCTTAAGGCGATTGCCATCGGCTCGGTGCAGACCTGCGCAATGATCGCGCTGATCGTGCTGGGTGCCTCGATCCTCGGCAGTGCCGCCGCTTTCCTCGGCATCCCGGCCGCCGTCGCGGAGTTCGTGAGCAGCCTCGGGCTTTCGTCGTTCATGCTGATCGTGGCCCTGATCGTCTTCTACCTGATCCTGGGCTGCTTCCTCGACGGCTTCAGCATGATCGTCATGACCCTGCCGATCGTGATGCCGATCGTGAAGGCTGCCGGCTTCGACCCGATCTGGTTCGGTGTCTTCCTCGTCCTGGTCGTCGAGATGGCGCAGATCACCCCGCCGGTCGGCTTCAACCTGTTCGTGATCCAGGGGCTGACGGATGACGGGCTTGGCTACATTGCCCGGGTGACCTTGCCTTTCCTCTCGATCATGGTTCTTTTCACCATGCTGCTCGCGCTGTTCCCCGACATTGCCCTCTGGCTTCCCCGCTATCTCAGCAGCTAGTCTGCCGCGGGGTAGCGAGGGGAGTTGAATGGATCCGCGACAGGTCAAGACGGCCGCAGATGCACTGAAGATCGTCAAGCAGCGGGGGCTCACCCACGTGAAGGTGGGCGTCCACGACATCGACGGCATCCTGCGCGGCAAGTACATCCACGTCGACAAGTTCCGCTCCGCCCTCGAGGGAGGCTTCGGCTTCTGCGACGTGGTGCTGGGCTGGGACATGAACGACCAGCTCTACGACAACGTCACCTACACCGGCTGGCACACGGGCTATCCCGACGCCAACGTCCGCATCCTGCCGGAGACCTGCCGCGAGATCGCGACCGAGCCCGGCAACCTGTTCTTCCTCTGCGAGTTCGTCGACAAGGCCGAGGAGATCTGCCCGCGCGGCACCCTGCGCCGGGTGCTGGCCCGCGCCGAGAAGCTCGGCTTCGAGGTCAAGGTCGGGTTCGAGTACGAGTTCTTCGTCTTCGCCGAGACGCCCGAATCGATCCGCGAGAAGGGCTATCGTAACCTGAAGCCGATCTCGCCTGGCTTCTTCGGCTACTCCGTCCTGCGCAACTCCGTCCTGTCCGACTGGTACCGTGACCTGCTCGCGATGTGCGAAGCGATGGACATGGGCATCGAGGGTCTGCACACCGAGACCGGCGCCGGCGTGCTGGAAGCGGCGCTTCGGGTCGACGATGCGCTCGCGGCCACCGACAAGGCGGCCCTGTTCAAGATCTTCACCAAGGTGCTGGCGCAGAAGCGCGGCTGGCTCGCCACCTTCATGGCCAAGTGGTCCAAGGACTGGCCGGGCTGCGGCGGTCACATGCACATGTCGCTGTGGAAGG
>CAZPOS010000291.1:4779-6213 GCA_964588065.1 uncultured Reyranella sp. | reverse complement strand
AGTGGCGGCTCGCCGCGAGCTCGACGATGCCATCGTGGACGATGTCGTAGTTCAGGACATTGGCAATGCTGTCGCCATGCGCGCGGTCGGGCTCCGCCAGCAGCAGCTCGACGTTGATGACCACGGCCTGCGGCTTGGCCAGTTCGAAATCGTAGATGCCGATCGACACCGGCAGCCGCATGTCACGGATGAAGATGCGGCGCTGGGAGGTGACCATGGTCATTTCTTCTTCTTCAGGTCGAAGGCGATGTCGCGCGGGCGGCCCGTCAGGTGCTCGCCGCTGTCGACGACGATCGTGTCGCCGGTGTAGCTCGGCGTCGCGACGATGAAGCGAAGCGCGCGGACGAGATCGTCGACCGTCACGCCCACGCCGAGCGGATTGGCGGCGTGCTGCTCGGCGAATCGCGCATCCGTTTGGCTGCCGCTGCGCAGGGTCAGACCCGGCGCGATGCCTGCCACACGCAGGCGTGGCGCGAAGGATTGCGCCAGCAGGGTCGTCAGCCCCTGCAGCCCGATCTTGGAGAGGGTGTAGGTGAGAAAGTCGGGATTGAGATTGTAGAGCTTCTGGTCGAGCACGTTCACGATCAGGCCCGTCTCGTCGGCCGGCAGCTGCCGCGCCAGCGCCTGGGCGAGCAGCAGCGGCGCCCGCAGGTTGATGGCCATGTGAAGGTCGAAATCGGCCGCCGTCGCCGTCGGTGCCCGGTCGAGCTTGAACAGCGAGGCGCTGTTCACGAGGCAGGTGAGCCGCACGCCGCGCGCCTGGCACTTGCCCACCAGACCCTCGGCCTGCCGCGCCGAGGCGAGATCGGCACGAACCGCCATCGCCTTGCCGCCGGCCTCGCGGATCGTCGCGACGGTCTCCTTCGCGCCGGCCGCCGAGTCCTTGTAGTGCACGAAGACGAAGAAGCCGTCGGCCGCCAGCGCGAGCGCCAGGGCACGGCCGATCCGTAATCCCGCCCCCGTGACCAACGCGCCTTTCATGATGCGACACCCGCCCTTGGTGACTGAAAGAGGCCGCGGTTCTAGCATGCGACCATGAATTCGTCCCCGTTCGAAACCGTCGACTGCGTTGTCATGGGCGCAGGTGTTGTCGGCCTCGCCGTCGCCCGTGCGCTTGCCCTTGCCGGCCGTGAGGTCATCGTCGTCGAGGCGGCCGACGCCATCGGCACCGAGACCAGCTCGCGCAATTCCGAGGTCATCCACGCCGGCATCTACTATCCCAAGGGCAGTCTCATGGCGCGCTCCTGCGTCGCCGGCCGTCGCATGCTCTACGCCTATTGCAAGGACCACGGCGTGCCGCATCTCAATTGCGGCAAGCTGATCGTGGCGACCAACGCGGCCGAGGCCGAGAAGCTCGCCGAGATCAAGGGCCGCGCCGAGGCCAACGGCGTCGAGGGCATGCGCTTCCTCGACGCCGCCGAGGCGATCGCGATG
>CAZPOS010000291.1:0-4769 GCA_964588065.1 uncultured Reyranella sp. | reverse complement strand
CTGCAATGCACCGCGGCGCTGTTCTCGCCCAGCACCGGAATCGTCGACAGCCATTCCTACATGCTGGCGCTGCAGGGCGATGCCGAGGCGCACGGTGCGATGTTCGCCTTCAACAGCCCGGTCAAGGGAGGCCGCGTCGTCGAGGGCGGCGTCGAGATCGAGGTCGGCGGAACCGAGCCGATGAACCTGCGTTGCCGGCTGCTGATCAATTCGGCGGGCCTGCATGCGCCGACACTCGCCAGAAAAATCGTCGGGATGCCATCCGCGCACATCCCGACCGCGTACTACGCCAAAGGAAACTATTTCACCTTGACCGGCCGCTCCCCCTTCTCCCGCCTCATCTACCCGGTGCCCGTGCCGGGTGGCCTCGGCGTGCACATCACAGTCGACATGGGCGGGCAAGCGAAGTTCGGCCCCGACGTCGAGTGGATCGACGGCATCGAGTACACGGTCGATCCGCACCGCGCCGACAAGTTCTATGCCGCCGTGCGCAAGTACTGGCCCGGCCTGAAAGACGGCGCGCTGCAGCCCGGCTATGCCGGCATCCGCCCGAAGATCGTGCCGCAGGGCGCGCCGGCGCAGGATTTCACCATCACCGGCCCGGCCGATCATGGCGTGCCCGGCCTCATCCACCTGTTCGGCATCGAATCGCCCGGCCTCACCGCCTCGCTGGCGCTGGCCGAGCAGGTGCGCGACCTCGCCCGCTCTGCATGACGTTGGCGCGCCGAGGCCTCATCGCCAGCGTTGTCGGCCTGCTCGGCGGCTGCTCCCCCGCAGCGCTCCTGAACACGACCGTCTCGCGCTCGGGCTACCGGCTCGAGGCCGACATTCCCTATGGCAGCCTTCCGCGCCAGAAACTCGACGTCTATACGCCCGAGCAGCCACGCGCCGACGGGAAGTCGGTAGTCTTCTTCTATGGCGGTTCCTGGGATTCCGGCGCCAAGGGCGACTATCTGTTCGTCGGCCAGGCGCTGGCGGCGCTGGGCATCACCACCATCATTCCCGATTACCGTGTCTATCCCGAAGTGCGGTATCCGGACTTCCTGGACGATGGCGCCGCCGCGACCGCCTGGGCCGCCAACAAGGTCGGTACCGAAAAGCTCTTCGTCGCGGGCCATTCGGCGGGGGCCTATATCGCGATCATGATGGTCGCCAACACGCCCTATCTCGCCGCCGCGGGCGTCGACCGCATGAAGCTGCCGGGCGGGATCGGCATCGCCGGCCCCTACGACTTCCTGCCGCTCACCTCGCGGCGCCTGCAGGAGATCTTCGGCGGGCCGAACCGTCGCGAGACGCAGCCTATCGAATATGCCCGCGCCCCGCTGCCGCCGCTCCTGCTGCTGCATGGTACCGCCGATACGACGGTGAAGCCCTTCAACAGCGAACGCCTCGCGGCCGCCTGGCGCAAGGCCGGCGGGAGAGCCGAGCTGAAGCTCTATCCCGAGGTCGACCATATCGACATCGTCGGCTCCCTCTCGGCACTGCTGCGCAAGCGCGCCCCGACTCTCGACGACACGATCTCCTTCATAGACGCCACCTGATCCGCATCGCGGATAGAAAGTCCGCGGTGCGACCCGCGGGCTGGCCCCCGGCGCCCCGCTTCGCTAATGCTTGGGGAACTTACCCAGGGGGAAAAGTCCATATGATCAAGACGCGCTTCACCGAGATGTTCGGCATCAAGCACCCGATCGTGCAGGGTGGCATGCAGTGGGTCGGCCGCGCCGAACTCGCCTCCGCCGTGTCGAACGCCGGTGCGCTGGGCATCCTCACCGGCCTGACGCAGCCGACGCCCGAGGATCTGCGCAAGGAGATCAAGCGCTGCCGTGAGATGACCGACCAGCCGTTCGGCGTGAACCTCACCATCCTGCCGACGCTGGTGCCGCGTCCCTATGGCGAGTACATCGACGCCATCATCGATTCCGGCATCAAGATCGTCGAGACGGCCGGCAACAATCCCAAGCCGTTCCTGCCCAAGCTCAAGGAAGCGGGCGTCAAGGTGATCCACAAGTGCACCGCGGTCCGCCACGGTCTGTCGGCCGAGAAGGCCGGCGTCGATGCGATCTCGATGGACGGCTTCGAATGCGCCGGTCACCCGGGCGAGGACGACGTGCCGAACCTCGTGCTGCTGCCGGCCGCCGCCAACGTCATCAAGATCCCGATGATCGCCTCGGGCGGCTTCGCCGATGCGCGCGGCCTGGTGGCGGCGCTGGCGCTGGGCTGCGAGGGCGTCAACATGGGCACCCGCTTCATGGCGACCAAGGAAGCGCCGATCCACCAGAACGTGAAGGAGAAGATCGTCTCCTCCGACGAGCGTAGCACCGCGCTGATCCTGCGCACCATGCGCAACACCAGCCGCGTCTACGGCAACAGCATCGCCAAGAAGACGATCGAGATGGAAGGCGAGGGCAAGACCATCCAGGAGATCGGCCCGATCGTCGCCGGCGCCAAGGGCAAGGTCGTGTACGAAACCGGCGACATGGAACACGGCATCTGGTCGGCCGGCACCTGCATGGGCCTGATCAACGACATCCCGTCCTGCAAGGAGCTGGTCGAGCGCATCGTCAGCGAAGCCGAGGAGATGATCCGCGGCCGCCTCGCCAAGGCACTCGCGGCTTAGCGCGGCCGCGCGCGATAGCGCTTCCAGCGACGCCAAAACAGGCCGCCGAAGGGCGGCAGCAAGCAGAGACAAGCGGCAGCGATCGCCATCGCTGCCGCGATGCAGTTCCAGCCCCGGCGCAGGCCTACGACACAGTCCCAGTCGAGGGCCATGACCACCAGCGAGATCGGCAGGATGGGGTTGGCGACCAGCGCGACCAGATAGAGTCGCCACGACGGCGCCTCGACGCCGGGCTTCCACTGGCAAACGTACGAACTCACGACCGCGCCCGCCAGCAGGGCCAGCGCGAAGTAGAGCGACAGCCGCAGGTCGAGGAAGGCGCCCGCTCCCGCCCCGACGAGAACGGCGGCGACGAGATGGCCCATGACGAAGGGGGTGATGCGCAGCATTGAGTCGGTTGCCTGGATCCGAACGCTGGGCGCTAAACCAGATTGATCCGGCAGCCGCAGACTTCAACCTGACCGACGCCGTGCCGGCGACCCCGCTTTTCGGCGGCGGCCAGAACGCGGTCGCGGTCGACGACCTTCACGTCGTAGGCCGACACGCCGGGTCCGCGCCCGTCGGCGATCGGCACGAAGCGGATCTGCGATCCGTCGAGCCGGATGATGTTGTCCACGGCCGGCCGGTCGAGAATGCGCGACCACGAGGCGGCGGCGCCGTCGGGATCGTCGTGCTGGATCTCGACGCCCGCGAGCCCGTTGGTCACGTCGGAGCGCGCGTGCCTCGTCCAGTCCTTCTCGGCCGGCGGCCACCACAGAGCGGGATCGACGCCCGGCGGCGCGAAGGTCGTGTCGAGCGACAGCAGCACGCCGTTCGTGTCCGAGGGATGGAAGTGGGTGTACTGGTACTCAGGCAGGTCCTTTTCGGCCACGGCGCGCACGCCGAGCGCCGTGACCCTCTGACGCTCGGCTACCGCGTCGGCCACCTGCAGGATCACCATGTAGCCGCCATCGCCCTTGCGGCGCTCGATGTAGCGGCCAGCCGACGTGCCTTCCTTGAAGGGCGACACGATTTCGAGGAAGTCGTTGCCGGTCGGGCAGACGACATTGGCCAGGCCCCATTTGGCGACGCCGGGATCGCGATAGGCGACCTCGATGCCGAGAATGTCGCACAGCTCCTCGGCGGAACTCTCCAGGTCTTTGCAGACGAAGACGCATTGCCTCAGTCTCATCGCTTCGCTCCCGTTCGTTCGTTGTACGATCTCTCGTTGTATGGTCTATCGTAACGCCATGCGGACCGTATGGACCATGGGCTTCGTGGCGGCGGCCGCCCTCTCGTTCTGCTTCCCGGATTTCGTCGTCTTCCGCTTCACCCAGGCGGCGATCTGGTCGATCGCGCTGACGGGCCTCGTCATCTTGTGCGGCGCGAGCGGCCAGTTCTCACTCGCCCAGGCCGCCCTGTTCGGCCTCGGCGGCTATGGCGCGGCGATGCTGGCAAGCCACACGCCGCTCTCGCCCTATGCCGGCCTCGCCCTCGCCCCGCTGCTGGGCTTCGCCGCGGGCTATGGCATCGGCCGGGTGGCCGGTTCCCACACGCTCTGGACGCAGGCCCTCGTCACCTACGCCGTCGTCATCGCTTTTCCGCAACTGCTGCGCTGGCGGCCGATCGAACATTGGACCGGCGGGGTGCAGGGCCTCTATCTCGACCTCCCGACGCCCCCGACCGATCTGCTGAGCAACGATCGCTGGGCTTTCCTGATGGCGCTGTCGCTGCTGGGTGCCGGCCTGTGGCTCGCGCACAACCTGATCGACAGCCGCTCCGGCCGCGCGCTGAAGGCGGCCCGGGACCAGGACTTCGCGGCCACGGCTCAGGGCATCCGCGTGCCGCAGGCGCGGGCGGCGGCGTCCGGAATTGCCGGCGCCTACCTCGCCGTGGCGGGCTGCCTGTCGGCCTGGCAGTTCGGGTTCGTCGGACCGGGCAGCTACAATTTCGCGCTGTCGGTCCAGATGCTGTTCGGGCTGGTGATCGGCGGCATGCACTCGGCCGGCGGCGCGATCCTGGGCGGGCTCTTCCTGCAGTTCTTCCCCGACGTCACCGCCGGGCTCGGCAAGGGTTATTCCGCCCTGCTCTACGGCGTGCTGCTGATCGCCGCCATGGTCGCCATGCCCGACGGCGTGGCGGGCGCGCTGGCCCGCCTCGCCGCCCGGCTGAA
>CAZPOS010000290.1:0-6250 GCA_964588065.1 uncultured Reyranella sp. | reverse complement strand
GGCGTCAGCTTGAAGCCGTTCTCTTCCCGGCACTGCACGATCACCGGCGTGCCGTCGCCGAACATCACCATCTCGGGGTACGAGACCCAGTACGGTGCCGGCACGATGACCTCGTCGCCCGGGTTGAGCGTGGCCAGCATGGCGTTGAAGATGATCTGCTTGCCGCCCGAGGTGACGACGGTCTGGCTCGGCTTGTAGTCGAGGCCGTGGTCGCGCTTCATCTTGGCGACGATCGCCTGGCGCAGCGCCGGGGTGCCCGGCACGGCGGTGTACTTGGTGTCGTTGTTGCGGATCGCCTGGATCGCCGCTTCCTTGATGTGGTCCGGCGTGGGCATGTCCGGCTCGCCGGCGGCCAGTCCGATCACGTCCTTGCCCGCCGCTTTCATCTCCAGGAACTTGCCCTGCGCGGCATTGGTCGGAGACGGCTTGATGCGGCTGAGACGATCGGCGATGAAAGCCATGACGAATATGCCTCCTTCAGGCATTTTTATGAGCGGCGCGAAGCTAGTCGCGGAGGCGGGTTTCCGCAAGGCAAGGACCCGTATTAATCGTCGGGCAGCCCGTACCGGCGCTAGGGCAAGGGGCGAAGGGGTCGAGATGAAGTTCCTGTTCGTTCCGCTGCGCTTCCTCATCTCGCCGGTCTTCATCGCGGCGGTCGACGTGATGATCCTGTTCCCGATGGTTCTGTCCATCATCGACATCGTGCAGAGCGTGAACCGGCATACGGACACCCACGAGCCGGTGACCATCGCCTCCACGATCGCGCTGATCATGATCGGCTGGGGCGTGGCGCTGGAGGAGCGGGGCGTCATCCGCAAGCGCTTCGGCGCGTCCGGCGGTCCCGACGAGGAACGACAGGTCCGGATCGATGAGATGTGCCACGAGTACGGGGTCGCCCAACTGGTCGTCGGCCTGTTCGCCGAAATCGCGGTCGCGATGATCAGCCTGCCCGATCGCATCGTGAATACGGTCGGCTACGAACACGCACTGCTGACCGTTTCGGTCGCCCTCATTTCCATCGCCGCGCTCATCCAGCTTCGGCACGCCTTCGTGCTGATCGCCACGCTCTGGCGCCGAGACACCGTCCGGGAAGAGAACGTCTAGGCTATTCGATCAGGCGGACGGCGCAGTCCACGGTCATCTTCGCATCGCCGAAGCCGACGCGGCGCCCGCTGACCGGGGCCGCGTCCCGATAGTCGAGACCCACGGCGACGCGCAGACTGTCGCCGCGCGGGCTGATGCCGTTGGCAGGGTCGAAGCCCACCCATTCCAGCCCCGGCACCCAGGCCTCGGCCCAGGAATGGCTGGTGCGGCCGACATGCAGCTCGGGATCGTCGTTGCGGAGATAGCCGCTCACGTAGCGCGCCGGCACACCAAGGCGGCGGCAGCAGGCGATGAAGATGTGAGCCTCGTCCTGTGCCACGCCGGCACCCCGGGTCAGTGCCTCGACCGCCGTGGTGTCCACGGTGGACACGCCCGTCTTGTAGGCCACGCGGGACGAAATCCGCTCCATCAATTCATGCAGCACGGCTACACGCTGCGTGGGATCGGCGGCGCGTTCGGCGAGGCCCTCGATCACCGGATCGAAGCTCGCATCGTGGCGCGCGAGACCGATATTGCGCAGCCAGAAGGGCGCGGGCAGGGTCGGCTCCTCGACGTAGCGCAGCCACTGGTCGCTCCCGCTGTATTCATAGACTCCCTGCACCACGATCTCGACGCTGTCGTGCTGCTGGGCGACGGAGAAGGTCGTCACCTGGTTGCCGTGGCCGTCCTTCCATTCCGATTTCTTGCCGGGCCCGTCGATCCGCCACGACACGATGCGCTGCGCTGCCGCCGGCTTCGGCGTGAGGCGGACGTCGTGGATCGAATGCCCGGATGGCTGGTCGAACTGGAAGCGGGTCGCGTGGTGGACGGAGTAGCGCATGGGTCAGCTCAATCCAGGAGAAACTGTCGGCCGATTTCGTCCGACAAGGTGCCGATGTCGCCGCGCAACTGTCCCAGGAACTTCGCCAGGCCGATCTCGAACACCTTGTCGATGCGGGCGTAGCGCAGCCGGGCGTGAAGCTCGCCCGCCAGGCGGTCGGCTTCGCCGCGGGTACCGTAGGCATCCGCCAGCTCGCGCATGTTGAGGTCGACCATCCAGAGGCAGTGGTGCACCGAGCGCGGCACGTCGCGCCGCAGCATCATCAGTTCCGCCACCTTCATCGGATGCAGCGAGCTGCGATAGATGCGCCGGTAGGTGCGCACCGCACCGATGCAGGCCAGGAGCTCCGACCAAGCGAAGTAGTCGAGCCCCTCCGGACTGGGATTGCCGTCGGGCCGCAGCAGGTGGAACTTCACGTCGAGGATGCGGCCGGTATTGTCGGCGCGCTCGAGGAAGGCGCCAAGCTGCAGGAAGTTGTTGGCTTCGTCACGCAGCAGCGTCACCTGTGCGGCGCCGAAGATCATCACCGCCTGCTTCTTGACCGATTCGATCAACGCCCCGCGATCGAGCGTGGCCCGGTTGCCGCGCAGGCGGGCGCTGAGTTCCAGCCACAGCGCGTTCAGGCTCTCCCAAACGTCGACCGTGATGTTGTTGCGTTCCTCGCGGGCATTGCGCCGCGCCGCGCCGATCGAATTGACGATGGAGGAGGGGTTGTTCTCGTCGAGCACCAGGAAGTCGATCAGGCTGGCGAGGCGTTCGCCCTGGGCCTGGCTCTGGCGGAACTCGTCCTCCATGCCGAAGATCGCCGCGACGCCGGCGGCCTCCTCGCCGCGGGACTGCAGCGCCATGCGCTGGGTCGCCTCGATCAGCCGCGCGGTCGACTTCGCCCGCTGCAGGTATCGGCCCATCCAATAGAGATTCTTGGCGGTGCTGCTCAGCATCGGTCGGGCCTACCTGTCGTCCGCCTGGTCGGGCGCCAGGACCCAGGTGTCCTTGGTGCCGCCGCCCTGGCTCGAATTGACGACCAGGGAGCCTTCCTTGAGCGCGACGCGCGTCAGGCCGCCGGGCACGATGGTGATCTTCTTGCCCGATAGCACGAAGGGACGCAGGTCGACGTGGCGCGGCGCCACGCCCTGGCTCACGAAGGTGGGGCAGGTCGAGAGCGCCAGCGTAGGCTGGGCGATGTAGTTGTCGGGACGTGCCTTCACGAGCGTCGCGAACTCCTCGATCTCGGCCTTGCTCGAGGTCGGGCCGACCAGCATGCCCTTGCCGCCCGAGCCGTGCACCTCCTTGACGACGATCTCGGAGAGATGCTCGAGCACGTACTTGTAGTCGTCGGCCCTGTCGCAGCGCCAGGTCGGGACGTTCTGCAGGATCGGTTCCTCGCCAAGATAGAAGCGCACCATCTCGGGCACATAGGTGTAGGTCGACTTGTCGTCGGCGACGCCGTTGCCGAGCGCGTTCACGATGTTCACGCGACCGGCCCGCAGGGCGCCGAGCAGGCCGGCGACCCCGAGGAAGGAGTCGGGCCGCATCGCGAGCGGGTCGAGGAACGCGTCGTCGACCCGGCGGTAGATCACGTCGACCCGCTGCGGTCCGCGCGGCGTGCGCATATAGACCCGGCTTTCGTCGACGAACAGGTCGGAGCCCTTCACCAGCTCGATGCCCATCTCGTCGGCGAGGAAGGCATGCTCGAAATAGGCGCTGTTGTAGTGACCCGGGGTGAGCAGAACGACGTTGGGCTCGTGGCCGTCACTGAACGACACGGAACGCAGCGTCGCCAGCAGCTCCTCGGAGTAGTCGGCGACCGGCAGCACGCTCATCGCGGCGAACAGTTCGGGTGCCAGCCGCATCATCACTTCGCGGTTCTCGAGGACGTACGACACGCCCGATGGCGTGCGCACGTTGTCTTCGAGGACGTAGAAGTCCTTCTCGCCCACCCGCACGAGGTCGATGCCGGCGATGTGCGCATGGACGCCGCCGGGAAGCTGCAGCCCCTGCGCCATCGCGACGAACTCGCCGTTCATCAGGATCTGCTCTTCGGGGATGATGCCGGCGCGGCAGATCTCGCGCTGGCCATAGGCGTCGCTCAGGAAGGCGTTGAGGGCGCGCACGCGCTGCGACAGGCCCTTGTGCAGGAACTGCCATTCGTCATAGGCGATGACCCGCGGGATGATGTCGAAGGGGATCGTCGTCTCGGACCCTTCGGCCGCACCATAGGCGCCGAAGGTGATGCCGTGTCGACGGTAGAAGAGATCGACCTCTCTCCGTGTCGCCTCCAACCTTTCGGGTGAGGTCCGGGCCAGCCAGTCGGCGACGCCGCGATAGGGCAGACGGACCGAGCCGTCGGTGCCCGAATTCATCTCATCGAATACCTTGGCGGCCATCCGGCATTTCACCCCCTGTCGAAGAACCATATAAGCAATCGACGGGCCAACAAAGTGCCTGGTGCGAACGGAGGAGACGCGGCATGAAGCAGGTGCTGATCGATCGGTATGGGACACCGTGGGACGTGGCGCGCTGCGCGGACGTTCCCGACGTGGGCGAGCCGGCGGCCGACGAGGTCGTCTTCGACGTGCTGGCCTTCCCGATCAATCCCGCCGACATGTGGTTCTGCAAGGGAAGCTACCGGCTGAAGCCGCCGCTCCCCGCAACGCCCGGCGCCGAATGCGTGGGCCGCGTCTGTGCCGTCGGGTCGGCCGTGCGGCATGTCAGGCCGGGCGACCTGGTGATCAACCTGCAGCGCGAGAACTGGACGCAGAGGCGGCGGGTGAAGGGCGACGACGCGATCCCGCTGCCGGCCGGCATCGACCTGCGGCAGGCGGCGATGGTCCGCATCAACCCGCCGACGGCGCGCCTCATGCTGTCGGACTTCGTCGATCTGAGGGCCGGCGAGTGGGTGATCCAGAACGTGGCCAATTCCGCGGTCGGGCGGCTGCTGATCGTGCAGGCGCACCAGCGAGGCCTGCGAACCGTCAACGTGGTGCGCCGGGCGGCGCTCGCAGACGAGCTGAAGGCGCTGGGGGCCGATGTCGTGCTGGTCGACGGTGACGATCTCGCGGAACGCGTGGCCGGGGCGACCGGCAACGCCGCGATCCGTCTCGGCATCGAGGCGATCGGCGGGGCGGCCACAGGGCGCATCGTCGAGTGCGTCGCGACCGAGGGGACCGTGGTCCACTACGGATCGATGAGCGGCGAGGATCCCAGGGTCGGGCGCAGCAACCTGATCTATCGCGGCATCAAGCTGACCGGGTTCATGCTGGGGCGCGGCCTCGCCAGGCGTGATGCGGCGAAGATCCGGGAAATCTATGCGGAACTGGCGGCCCAGGTCGTGGCGGGCACGCTTTACGCTCCGGTCGACACCGTCTATCCGATCGAGAAGATCAAGGAAGCGTTGGCCCATGCCGACAAGGGCGGGCGCAACGGCAAGATCCTGGTGGCGCCCAACGGCGCGATTTGACGGAGGGAGAAACGAGATGAGTTCGGACGTCGCTGAAATCGAGAAGGTGCTTCAGGTCTACTTCGACGGCCTGTACGAGGGCGATACGAAGAAGCTGGGCGAGGCCTTCCATCCCGCCTCGCACCTCTACAGCGCGGGCCCCGATGGCAAGGCTGCGGACATGCCGCGGGCCGACTGGTTCAAGATGGTCGAGAGCCGTAAATCGGCCAAGGAGAGCGGCAGCGAGCGGCGCGACCGGATCGTTTCGATCGACTTTTCCGGCCCGGCCACGGCCTTCGCCAAGGTCGAGTGCCAGATTCCGCCACGCTACTTCACGGACTATCTGACGCTTCTCAAAGTAGAAGGCCGTTGGCAGGTCATTGCCAAGGCCTTCCACACCGTTACCAAGTAAGGACGACCGCCGGGGGGCGCGAGGAGCCTCAGCTCTTCGCGTCCGCCGCGACCTGGACCTTGATCATCTTGTCCGGCGGAGCCGACACGGCGCCCGAACCCGGCGCGCCCTTCTTGATCTTGTCCACGAACTCCATGCCGGACGTGACCTTGCCCCAGACGGTGTACTGGCCGTCGAGGAAGTTCGAGTCCTTGAAGACGATGAAGAACTGGCTGCGGGCGCTGTTCGGATCGTTGGTGCGGGCCATCGAGACCGCGCCGCGGCTGTGCGGCTCCTTCGAGAACTCGGCCTTGAGCGTCTCGCCCATGCCGCCGGTGCCGGTGCCGGTCGGGTCGCCGGTCTGGGCCATGAAGCCGTCGATCACGCGGTGGAACACCACGCCGTCGTACTTGCCCTCGCGCGCCAGCTTCTTGATCTGGGCGACATGGTTGGGGGCGAGGTCGGGGCGCATCTCGATGACGACCCGGCCGTCCTT
>CAZPOS010000289.1:0-6278 GCA_964588065.1 uncultured Reyranella sp. | reverse complement strand
ATCGTGTCCCACCGGCTGATGCTCCGGGCCGGCCTCGTCCGCCAGACCAGCGCCGGCATCTACGCCTGGCTGCCGCTCGGCCTGCGGGTCCTGCGCAACATCGAGCGGGTCGTGCGTGAGGAACAGGACCGGGCGGGCGCCCAGGAAGTGCTCATGCCGACCATTCAGTCGGCCGACCTGTGGCGCGAGAGCGGCCGCTACGAGGCCTACGGGGCGGAGATGCTGCGCATCAAGGATCGCCACGATCGCGAGATGCTCTACGGCCCCACCAACGAGGAGATGATCACGACGCTCTTCCGGGATGGGGTGAAGAGCTACCGCGACCTGCCGAAGAATCTCTACCACATCCAGTGGAAGTTCCGGGACGAGGTCCGTCCACGCTTCGGCGTGATGCGCGGCCGCGAATTCCTGATGAAGGACAACTACTCGTTCGACATCGACAAGGCCGGCGCGGTCCACTCGTACAACAGGATGTTCGTCGCCTACCTGCGCACCTTCGCCCGCATGGGCCTGAAGGCGATCCCGATGCGCGCCGACACCGGCCCGATCGGCGGCGATCTCAGCCATGAGTTCATCATCCTGGCCGAGACCGGCGAGAGCGCCGTGTTTTGCCACAAGGGTCTGGTCGACAAGGACATCCTCAGCCGCACGATCGACTATTCGTCGGACCTGCAGGGCATCGTGAACGAGTGGACATCGCTCTACGCCGCGACCGACGAGATGCACGACGCCAAGGCGTTCGAGGCGCTCCCGGAAGGGGACCGGCTGGCCGCGCGCGGCATCGAGGTCGGCCACATCTTCTATTTCGGCACCAAATACTCCAAGCCGATGAATGCCGTCGTCGCCGGCCCCGGCGGGGAGCAGATCACCGTCGAGATGGGCTCCTACGGGATCGGCGTCTCGCGCCTGGTCGGCGGCATCATCGAGGCGAGCCATGACGATGCCGGCATCGTCTGGCCGGAGGAGGTGGCGCCGTTCAAGGTGGCCATCGTCAACCTGAAGCCGGACGACGCTGCCGTCGGCGGCGCCTGCCAGAAGCTCTACGAGGCGCTGGGCGCGAAGGGCGTCGCGGTGCTGCACGACGATCGAGAC
Source organism: uncultured Reyranella sp. (assembly GCA_964588065.1). Taxonomy (GTDB): domain Bacteria; phylum Pseudomonadota; class Alphaproteobacteria; order Reyranellales; family Reyranellaceae; genus Reyranella. The sequence continues at coordinate 5,186 of CAZPOS010000289.1, read as the reverse complement.
ATGCGGCCGGGCGGCAAGTTCGCCGACATGGACCTGATCGGCATCCCCTGGCAGGTCATCGTCGGTCCGAAGGGACTGGCCGCCGGCAAGGTCGAGGTCAAGAACCGCAAGACCGGCGCCCGCGAGGAGCTGACGCCCGAGCAGGTCCTCGCGCGGTTCGGCTGAGCCGCGGACAGGGCTCCGCCATGTCCTTCGCCGCCGAACGCCTGATCGCCTTCCGCTTCCTGCGGGCCCGTCGCGAGGAGGGCTTTATCTCGGTGATCGCCGGCTTCTCGCTGATCGGCATCACCCTGGGGGTCGGAACCCTCATCGTCGTGATGTCGGTGATGAACGGCTTTCGGGTCGAGATGCTGGCGCAGATGTCGAGCATCAGCGGCCAGCTGGGCGTCCAGTCGAATGGCGGCCCCCTCGAGCCGACACCCGATTTCCTGGCGCGGCTGGCGGCCGTCCCGGGCGTCCAGTCCGCCACGCCGACCGCTGAGGGCCAGCTCATGGCCGTCGCCGGCGATCGGGTGCGCGGGATCGTGCTGCGCGGCATGCGGCCGGACGACATCCGCAATCGCCCGCCGCTTGCATCGGCGATCGAGGGATCGCCCGAGGACCGCGAGCGCTACCGCACGCTATGCAAGGCCGACGACGACAAGCCGATCGACTGGGGTACCCTGAAGGGCTTCGGTGACGACTTCAACGTGATGATCGGCCGGCGCCTGGCCGACCTCATGAACCTGAAGGTCGGTGACAGGCTGCAGCTTGTGTCGCCGGTCTCGGTCGCGACTCCGCTCGGTGTCATGCCGCGCTCGGCCGCGGTGAAGGTCGCCGCGATCTTCTGCACAGGCATGTACGACTACGATTCCAACTTCGTTTACGCGCCGCTGCAGGACGCCCAGCACATGCTGAACCTCGGGCCCAGCGTGACCGGCATCGAGGTGTTCGTCGCGGACAAGGCCTCGACGGCGGAGACGCGGCGGCTGCTGATGCAGACGGTGGGCACGCAGGGCTGGGTTTTCGACTGGTTCCAGGCCAATGCCGGCTTCTTCTCGGCCGTCGTCGCGCAGACCAACATGATCTTCCTGGTCCTGACGATGATCGTGCTCGTCGCCGCCTTCAACATCGTGTCCAGCCTGGTGATGCTGGTGCGGACCAAGACGGCCGACATCGCGATCCTGCGCACCATGGGCGCCAGCCGGGCGACCATCATGCGGATCTTCCTGCTCGACGGACTGTCGATCGGCGGCGCCGGAACGCTCCTCGGTGTCGTGCTGGGGCTGGCCTTCGCCCGCAACATCGAGGCGATCCGGCAGTGGCTGCAGCGGACCTTCGATATCGTGCTGTTCGACCAGACGCTCTATCTGCTGGCCGAGCTGCCGTCGCGGATCGAATGGAGCGAGGTCGCGGGCATTGCGATCATGGCGCTGGTCTTCGCCTTGCTGGCTTCGATCTACCCGGCGGCCCGGGCGGCGCGCCTCGATCCGGTGGAAGGCCTGCGCCGTGAGTGAGCGCGCGCCCGTCGTCGAGCGCTGGCTGGCCTGGCGCTACCTCGCCACCCGCCAGCGCGAGGGTTTCGTTTCGTTCATCGCGATGTTCTCGCTGATCGGGGTGGCGCTCGGGGTCGGCACCCTGATCGCCGTGCTCTCGGTCATGGGCGGCTTTCGCGAGCAGCTGCTGGGCCGGATCATCGGCATGAATGGCCACGTCATCGTCGCCGCGCGAGGGGGACTGCTGCAGGCCACGCCGGAGCTGCTGGCGAAGCTCAAGGAGGTCCCCGGCGTCGAGGCGGTGCGTCTCACCCTGGAGCGGCAGGTCCTGGTCACCGGGCAGGGCCAGACACGCGGCGCCCAGCTTCGCGGCGTGCGGCGCGAGGATCTCCTGAATCGCGAGATCGTGGCGCGGAACATCATCTTCGGCGACCTCGCGGAGTTTGGCCTGAAGCCCGGGTTGGTCATCGGCGAGCGATTGCGCCAGCAGATGCAGGTGAGGGTTGGGGAGCCGCTGACCGTGGTCACCCACCAGCTGAACGAGGGCGGCACGATCGCGCCGCGCTACAGCGACTACGACATCCTCGCGAGCTTCCTGAGCCGCCGCTACGAATTCGACAGCACGTTGGTGTTCATCCCGCTGGCGACGCTGCAGCAGGATCTCGAGTACGGCGCCGATACGGTGAGCTCGATCGACCTCTTTCTCAAGGACCCGCAGGCGGCGCCGAGAGTGGCGGAGGAGCTGCGGCGGTCGCTCGGTCGCGACGATCTGCGCGTGTCGCACTGGCTCGGCCTCAATGCCCGCTTCGTCGGTGCGCTTCAGGTCGAGAGGGTCATGATGTTCATCATCCTGACTCTCATCGTGGTGGTGGCCGCCATGAACGTGGTCGCGAGCTTCACCATGCTGGTGCGTGTGAAGCGCGGCAGCATCGCCATCCTGCGGACCATGGGCGCCGGGCCGGAAACGATCGTGCGGGCGTTCTTCATGGCGGCAGCCGCCGTCGGGATCGTCGGCACGGCGATCGGAACGGCGCTGGGCCTGCTGCTTTGCGCCAACATGCCCGCGATCGGGCGGGCGCTGGCCAACGCCACCGGCGGCGCCGGCACGGCCGGCGCCGAAGTCGACTTCATCACCTCCATGCCCGTGCGGGTCGACCCGTTCGAGGTGGCTTTCATCATCGCCGTCGCGATCGTGCTCTCGCTCGTCGCAGCGGCCTATCCGGCCTGGCGTGCCACCCGGATCGAACCGGTCGAAGGATTGCGACATGAGTGACACCGCCAAGCCGCTCGTCCTGCAGGGCATCCGCCGCACCTTCGTCCAGGGCGGCCGCCGGCTCGACGTGCTGCGCGGCGTCTCGGTCGACCTTCATCCCGGCGAGATCGTGGCCATGGTCGGCCAGTCGGGCAGCGGAAAGTCGACCCTTCTGCACATCGCCGGGCTGCTCGAACGCCCGGACGAGGGCGAAGTCGTGGTCGACGGCAAGGCGACGGTGCGAATGGGCGATAAGCAGCGTACCGGCCTGCGCCGCACCTTCCTGGGCTTCGTGTACCAGTATCATCACCTGTTGCCGGAGTTCTCCGCCGTCGAGAACGTGATGCTGCCGCAGATGCTGAACGGCGTTGCGCGCGCGGCGGCACGCAAGCGGGCGGCCGATCTCCTCGGCATGGTCGGGCTGGGCGACCGCCTGGATCACCGGCCGGGACGCCTGTCCGGCGGCGAACAGCAGCGCGTGGCGATCGCCCGCGCCGTCGCCAATGCACCGCGCGTCCTGCTGGCCGACGAGCCGACCGGCAATCTCGACTCCACGACTTCCGAGACGGTGTTCCAGCAGCTGCTGGCCCTGGTGCGGGAGACCGGGATGGCGGCGCTGGTCGCCACGCACAATCCCGAGCTGGCGGCGCGCATGGATCGGACCGTGCGACTGAAAGATGGTGTGCTCGATGCCTGACAGTCCACAGGCCGCGGCGCGATGATGCTCCGTGGCCATCGCTGACTTCATCCATCTAAAGGTTCGTTCCGCCTATTCGCTCACCGAAGGCGCGAACAAGGTCGACAAGATCGTCTCCCTGGCCAAGGAGGCGGAGATGCCGGCGGTCGCGGTCACCGACCGCAACAACCTGTTCGGCTCGCTGGAATTCTCGCAGTACGCCTCCAAGGCCGGTATCCAGCCGATCGTGGGATGCGACATCGGCATCCGGCGCGAGGAGGAGGGCGGCGTCGCCTCCGCGAGCAAGTTGCCGACCGTGGACTGGCTCACCCTGCTCGTGCAGAGCGAGGAGGGGTATCTCAACCTGATGCGGCTGGTCAGCCGCGCCCATCTCGAATTCAAGACCGGATCGGTCGCCGCCCTGCCGCTGGCCGAGCTCGAAGGCTCGACCGACGGTCTCATCGCCATCACTGGCAGCAACGGCAGCAGCGTAGGACGGCTCCTCGCGGCCGGCCAGACGCCGGCCGCGGAGCACCTGCTCGACCGGCTGCAGCGCCTGTTCGCCGACCGGCTCTATCTCGAGCTGCAGCGCCACGGCGAGGAACAGGAACGCCGCATCGAGGGGCCGCTGATCGAACTCGCCTATGCGCGAAACCTGCCGCTCGTGGCGACCAACGACGTCCACTTCCCGAAGAAGTTGATGTACGAAGCGCACGACGTGCTGCTCTGCATCGAACAGGGCGCCCACATCGAGGATCCGAACCGCCGCCGCTTGACGGAGGAGCACTACTTCAAGTCCGCAGCCGAGATGCGCAGCCTGTTCTCGGACATTCCCGAGGCCTGCGACAACACGTTGGTGATCGCCCGCCGCTGCGCCTACATGCCGGCGCCGCGCAAGCCGATCCTGCCGCGCTATACCAAGCTCGAAGGCCGCACCGAGGGCGAGGCGCTGCGTGACCTGGCCAAGACCGGGCTCGACGAGCTGCGGGCGCTGGGCCGGCTCGCGGAAGGCATCGACTTCGAGCGCTACGTCGAACGGCTGACCTACGAACTCGACATGATCGAGCGTATGGGTTTCGCGGGCTACTTCCTGATCGTGGCCGACTTCATCCAGTGGGCCAAGGACCATGGCGTGCCGGTGGGACCGGGCCGCGGCTCCGGTGCCGGCTCGCTGGTCGCCTGGTCGCTCAAGATCACCGACCTCGACCCGCTGCGCTGGGGGCTGCTGTTCGAGCGCTTCCTCAATCCCGAGCGCGTGTCGATGCCCGACTTCGACATCGATTTCTGCCAGGACAAGCGCGACCGCGTGATCCGCTACGTGCGCGACGAATACGGTCACGACCGAGTCGCGGCGATCATCACCTTCGGCAAGCTGCAGGCCCGCGCCGTACTGCGCGACGTGGGCCGCGTGCTGGGCATGCCCTACGGCCAGGTCGACCGCATCTGCAAGCTGGTGCCCAACAATCCGGCCAATCCGGTGACGCTCGCCAAGGCGCTGGAGACGGAGGACCTGCTCAAGGAGCAGTACAACGCCGACGAGGAGATCAAGCGCCTGATCGATCTGGCGCTGCAGCTCGAGGGCCTGTTCCGCAACGCCTCGACGCATGCCGCCGGCGTCGTCATCGGCGACCGGCCGCTCGACCAGCTGGTCCCGCTGTTCCGAGATACCGACAGCAAGGAATCGCTCCCGGCGACCCAGTTCAACATGAAATGGGTCGAGCCGGCGGGGCTGGTGAAGTTCGACTTCCTCGGCCTCAAGACCCTGACGGTCATCGAGAAGGCC
>CAZPOS010000288.1:0-6375 GCA_964588065.1 uncultured Reyranella sp. | reverse complement strand
AGGCGCGGTTTTTGCCCGGTATGGTTCCGCCGTGACGGGCCATTCACAAGTGCTAACGATAACACCGTTACACTCGCTGCTGCCGCCTAAACAGCGGACGTAAGCGCGGTCCGGGGGGCACCGGGCAACAGAAGCCCCCCACTCATCCTTCGGCCATCCCCACTTTCTTTCCCGGCAATTGCCCGCTATTGCCATCGTTGACTCTCCCGCACCGCGGGCCGATGCTTTCACGAAATTTCCGACAGGCCATGAACGATCGCTTTCACTACGACGCTCTCGTCGACGATGCGCTGCGCAGCGTCGTGCGACGCGTGCTGACTCAGGTCGCGGAAACGGGCCTTCCGGGCTCGCACCATTTCTACATCAGCTTCCGCAGCAACGATCCCGGCGTCGAACTGCCGGAGTATCTGCGCGCGAAGTATCCCGACGAGATGACCATCGTCCTGCAGCACCAATACTGGGACCTGATCGTCCGCGAGGACGATTTCGAGGTGACGGTCAGCTTCAACAAGCAGCAGGAGCGCATAAAGGTCCCGTTTGCCGCGCTCTCGGCGTTCGTCGATCCCTCGGTGCGCTTTGGCCTTCAGTTCGACCGCCGCGACAAGGCGACGGGCGAGAAGGTCGCCGCCGAGAAGCCGGATGGCGCCGCTGCGCCGACGCCGCTGCCGGTGCCCGAGAAGCGGCCAGCCCCGCTCGTCGCGGAAGGCGAGACCGCGCAGGCCGAGGGCGATGCCGCCCCCGGCGAAGCGCCCAAGCCCGAGGATGCGGCCTCCAAGGTCGTCAAGCTCGACAGCTTCCGAAAGAAGTAGGTAGACGCCGCGCCCCGGCTGCGGCAGGAAACCGGCGCCCCGACAGGGTCGCCAGGAGAAGACGCATGCCCGAGTTCCAGTTTCAGGAAATGTTCCCGAGCCACGAGGACACGACGCCCTACCGCAAGCTCACCTCGGACTTCGTCGGCACCACGAAATTCAACGGCCGCGAGGTGCTCACCGTCGCCCCCGAGGCGCTCACCACCCTGACGGCCGCGGCCTTCCACGACATTTCCCACCTGCTGCGACCCGGGCACCTGCAGCAGCTCCGCAACATCCTCGACGACGCGGAGGCCTCGGCCAACGACCGCTACGTGGCGCTCGAGCTCCTGAAGAATGCCAACATCTCCGCCGGCGGCGTGCTGCCGATGTGCCAGGACACCGGCACCGCCATCGTCATGGCCAAGAAGGGCCAGGCGGTGTGGACCGGCGGCGGCGACGAGGAAGCGATCGCCAAGGGGGTCTACAAGACCTACACCGAGACCAACCTGCGCTACTCGCAGGTCTCGCCGCTGTCGATGTTCAAGGAAGTGCAGACCGGCACCAACCTGCCGGCGCAGATCGACATCTATGCGACCGACGGCGACGCCTACAAGTTCCTGTTCGTCGCCAAGGGTGGCGGCTCGGCCAACAAGACCTACCTGCACCAGCAGACGCCGGCGGTGCTGAACGAGGCCTCGCTGCTCAAGTTCCTCGACACGCAGATCCGCACCCTCGGCACCGCCGCCTGCCCGCCCTATCACCTCGCCATCGTGGTCGGCGGCACCTCCGCGGAGATGAACCTCAAGACGGTGAAGCTCGCCTCGACCCGCTACCTCGACGACCTGCCGAGCGAGGGCAACAACAAGGGCGTCGCCATCCGAGATCGCGAGATGGAGCAGAAGGTGCTGGAGCTCACGCGCCAGATGGGCATCGGCGCACAGTTCGGCGGCAAGTATTTCTGCCACGACGTGCGCGTGATCCGCATCGCCCGCCACGGCGCCTCGGTGCCGATCGGCATCGGCGTCTCCTGCTCGGCCGACCGCCAGGCCGTCGGCAAGATCACCAAGGACGGCGTCTTCCTCGAACAGCTCGAGCACAATCCGGCGCAGTTCCTGCCCGAGGTCGAGCCGGCGCAGCTGTCGGGCGACGTCGTCTCGGTCGACCTGAACAAGGGCATGGCCCACACGCTCTCGGTGCTGACCAAGCATCCGGTGAAGACCCGCGTGAACCTGAGCGGCACGCTGATCGTGGCGCGCGACTCCGCCCACGCCAAGCTCAAGGAGCGGCTCGACCGCGGCGAAGGCCTGCCGGAGTACTTCAAGCAGTTCCCGGTCTACTACGCCGGCCCCGCCAAGACGCCGACCGGCATGGCCTCGGGCTCGTTCGGCCCGACCACGGCCGGCCGCATGGATTCCTATGTCGACCTCTTCCAGGCCCATGGCGGCTCGATGGTCATGCTGGCCAAGGGCAACCGCAGCAAGCAGGTCGTCGACGCCTGCCGGAAGCACAAGGGCTTCTATCTCGGCTCGATCGGCGGCCCGGCCGCCATCCTGGCGCAGAACGTCATCCGCAAGGTCGAGGTGCTGGAATATCCGGAGCTCGGCATGGAAGCGATCTGGCGCATCCAGGTCGAGAACTTCCCGGCTTTCATCATCACCGACGACAAGGGCAACGACTTCTTCAGCGACCTGAAGATCTGACCTTCACGACCGGCGTCCGTCGATCCAGACGGCGCCGGTGCGGACGCTGATGACGTGCAGCCAGGAGCCGTGGCACCCCAGCACACGGAAGCGGCCGGCTGCCGCATCGGACGTCGCGAACGTCCGGCCCATCGGCCCCGGCAGGCTGTAGAGCGAACGGCCCGCCTCGACCTCGACCCAGAGCCGGTCCGCCGGCACCCAGCCATCGATCTGCGCGCCCCCGGCAGTCGCGACATGCGCCCACCCGCCCTGGCTGCCGGCCAGGCTGACCGCGTCGCGATCCCGAAGCGTTCCCAGCGGCGGCGCCTGCGGCGTCGGTGCCGAGCGCACCGCCACGGTGTCGCCCGGCGGCAGCAGCGCCTCGACTCTGACCGGCCTACAGGATCCCGGCGGGCCGGTGCTGGCATCGACCGAGCGCTCGACGACGGCGAACCCCGCGAGCACGGCGACCGTGCCGATCATGGCGCGAATCATCGACAGCCCTTCCCACAATCGGCCGGCCGCCCCCCCCCCGGCGGCCGGCCCTCCCCCATCCCGTCTTTCTAGGTTCGCAGTGCAGCGGCGTCGCGGCGGGCTTTGTAAGAATTGTTTTCCGCTGTGGGCTACACTCGGGTCCATGAACCTCGCCAAGCAGCATCTCGACGTCGGCCTGTTCTCCAACAAGCGCGACGAGCAACTGGCCTTCTGGCAGCAGACGGTCGGCCTGCCCTACGATCACATGGGCAAGCTGGGCGGCGGCATGCAGCAGCACCGCCATCACATGAACGGCTCGATCCTGAAGATGAACCACGCCCGCGGTCCCCTGCCCGACGCGCCGCCATCGGGCATCATCGGTCTCGAGATCGCACGCGAGGGTCTGGCTTCAGCGCAGCCGCTCGCCGACCCGGACGGCAACAGGGTGACACTGGTGCCGAAGGGGGCGCACGGCGTCGAAGGCGTCGCCATCCTGCTGCGGGTCAACGATCCCGCCGCGCACGACCGCTTCTGGACGCACGCCATGCAGTTCGAGCGCGTGGGCGAGGGCCGCTATCGCTGCGGCGACTCGCTGGTCGTGGTGAGCGAACGCGGCAAGGTCGAGAGCGCGGTCGGCCAGTGGCGCGGCCCCGGCTATCGCTACATGACGGTGCAGGTGTGGGATTGCCTGGCCGAATATGCCGGCATCCTGGAACGCGGCGGCACCTCGGGCGGCGAGCCGCGCGTCCTGGGCGACACGGTGCGCTACGCGTTCGTGTGCGATCCCGACGGCAACCACATCGAGATCAGCCAGCGCGCGTCTCTCACGGGCGGAGCGCTTTGAGGCGCTCGCCCGGCCGATACTATCGCTTGTTCCTGCGGGCCTTGCGGGCGGCGTAGCGGGCGTCGCGCGCGGCCTTCTGCTCGGCCTCGGTGAGCACCGGCTTGGCCTTGCGCCTGGCGGCCCGTTCGGCTTCCGCAGCGGCAGCCGCGGCCGCGGCTTCGGCGGCGGCGGCCGCAGCCGCCTCTTCGGCCGCGATCCGTGCGGCTTCGCGCTCGGCGGCGATCCGCGCCTCTTCCGCCCGCTTGGCTTCCCGGCGCTCGTTCTCGCGAGCCTCCCGGGCGGCCGCGATGGCGGCGCGCTCGGCCTGCTTCTTGAGGAGTTCCGGATCGTTGGCCTTGGCCTTGGCCTTCTCGAGCAAGGCCTGCTTGGCCGCCGCGGCGGTCGCGAGACGATCGCCGAAATCCACGTTCCTGCCGCTCATGGTCCTTTTCTTTACTCCGCCGCCGCAGCGGCCTGCTTCTTGGCCCGCTTGCGATCCTCGAGATTGAGGAAGCGCTTGCGCAGCCGGATCGACTTCGGGGTGATCTCGACCAGCTCGTCTTCTTCGATATACGCGATCGCCTGCTCGAGCGACATCTTGCGCGGCGGCGTGAGGCGGACGGCCTCGTCCTTGCCGGCGGCGCGGATGTTGGTGAGCTGCTTGCCCTTCAGCACGTTGATCTCGAGATCGGTGCCGCGGCTGTGCTCGCCGATGATCATGCCCATGTAGACGGGCACGCCGGGCTCGATGAACATCGGGCCGCGATCCTCGAGCTTCCACATCGCGTAGGCGACCGAGATGCCCTCTTCGTTGGCGATCAGCGCCCCGTTGCGCCGGCCGGCGATCGGGCCGCGATAGGGGCCGTACTCGTGGAACAGGCGGTTCATCACGCCGGTGCCGCGGGTGTCGGTCAGGAACTCGCCGTGATAGCCGATCAGGCCGCGCGACGGGGCGTAGAACACCAGGCGGGTCTTGCCGGCGCCCGACGGCCGCATGTCCTGCAGCTCGCCCTTGCGCAGCGAGATCTGTTCGACGACGGCGCCGGTATAGGCGTCGTCGACGTCGATCACGACTTCCTCGATCGGCTCGAGGCGCTGGCCGGTGACCGGATCGGTCTTGAACAGCACCTTGGGACGGCCGACGGCGAGTTCGAAGCCCTCGCGGCGCATCGTCTCGATCAGCACGCCTAGCTGCAGTTCGCCGCGACCGGCGACCTCGTAGGAATCCGCGTTCTCGGTATCGGTGACGCGGATCGCGACGTTGCCCTCGGCCTCGCGCATGAGGCGCGCGCGGATCATGCGGGTCGTGACCTTGTCGCCCTCCTTGCCGGCCAGCGGCGAGTCGTTGACCATGAAGGTCATGGCGAGCGTCGGCGGATCGATCGGCTGCGACTTGATCGGCTCGGAGATCGTCGTGTCGCCCAGCGTGTCGGCCACGGTGGCGACCTTCATGCCGGCCACGGCCACGATGTCGCCCGCCTCGGCCGACTCGAGCGCCACGCGCTCGAGGCCGCGGAAGGCCAGGATGCGGGTGATGCGCGTCTGCTCCAGCTCCTTGCCGTCGCGACTCAGCGCCTTGACCATCGTGTTGGGCTTGATCGAGCCCGACAGGATGCGGCCGGTGAGGATGCGGCCGAGGAAGTTGTCGGCCTCAAGAGTGGTCACCAGCATCCGGAAGGCCGGATCCGGATCGATCTTGGGCGCCGGCACATGGTTCACCAGCAGCTGGAACAGCGGCGTCATGTCCGTGTGCTCGGCCTCGAGCGAAGTCGCGGCCCAGCCCTGGCGGGCCGAGGCGAAGAGCGTCGGGAAGTCGAGCTGCTCGTCCGACGCCTCGAGCGCCGAGAAGAGATCGAACACCTCGTCGTGCACCTCATGGGCGCGTGCGTCGGAACGGTCGACCTTGTTGATCAGCACGATCGGCTTCAGGCCGAGGCGCAGCGCCTTGCCCAGCACGAACTTGGTCTGGGGCAGCGGCCCTTCGGCCGCGTCGACCAGCAGCACGACGCCGTCGACCATCGACAGGATGCGTTCGACCTCGCCGCCGAAGTCGGCGTGGCCGGGCGTGTCGACGATGTTGATGCGGGTGCCGTGCCACTCGACCGAAGTCGCCTTGGCGAGGATGGTGATCCCCCGTTCGCGCTCGAGGTCGTTCGAATCCATCGCGCGCTCGGCGACCTGCTGGTTCTCGCGGAAGGTGCCGCTCTGCTTCAGCAGGCAATCGACCAGTGTGGTCTTGCCATGGTCGACGTGCGCGATGATCGCGACGTTACGAATGTCCATAATGATGTGTCCGGAGGGGTTGATTGGGCGCGCTTATACGCACGCTCTGTGACGGCGGCAAGGCAGCATGCGGGGGCGTGTTGCCGCTGGCGGGCCCCGCTGCCACAGTCCCGGCATGCGTAAACGCTCGGTCACGATCGACGGTCACCGTACCAGCATCTCGCTGGAAGATGCCTTCTGGACCGAGCTTTTAGCCCTCTCCGAGGCGCGCGGCGTGTCGCTCAACGTCCTGGTCGCGGAGATCGACCGCGGTCGCAGCCAGGACCAGACCAACCTGTCGAGCGCGCTGCGGCTTCATGTACTGCAGGAACTCAAGCGACGCACG
>CAZPOS010000287.1:4479-6399 GCA_964588065.1 uncultured Reyranella sp. | reverse complement strand
CAGCACCCGCCACAGCAGGAAGGGCGACAGCAACGGGGCATCCGCCCGGCGTGGTGGCCTGCGCATGACGCCCGCCTCCGGCGGCTCGAAGGCGAGCACGAGTCCCAGCGTGGCGGCGAGCACCAGGTTGATCCACAGGATCTGCGTGGCCGTCATCGGCAGGGTGAAGCCTAGCAGGATGGCGGCGACCACCGCCAAGGTCTCCCCGCCATTGGTGGGAAGGGTCCAGGTGATGACCTTGCGGATATTGTCATAGACGGTCCGCCCTTCGTGCACCGCCGACACGATCGAGGCGAAATTGTCGTCGAGCAGCACCATCTCGGAGGCTTCCTTGGCGGCCTCCGTTCCCTTCTGCCCCATGGCGGTGCCTACGTCGGCCTGCTTCAGCGACGGCGCGTCGTTCACCCCGTCGCCAGTCATGGCGACGATCGCGCCCTTTGACTGGAGCGCGCGCACGATGCGCAGCTTGTGCTCGGGGCTGGTGCGCGCGAAGACGCTCGCGCGCTGTGCCACCACCGCCAGTTCGGCTTCGGAAAGCCCGTCCAGATCGGCGCCGGTAACGGCCTGAGGGTCGTCGGCAAGGTCGAGCTGCCGGGCGATGGCGAGCGCGGTGGCGACATGGTCGCCGGTGATCATCTTCACTGCGATCCCGGCCGAGCGGCACTCGGTGATCGCGGCGATCGCCTCCTCGCGCGGCGGATCGATGAAGCCCATGATGCCGAGGAACTCGACGCCGGCGGCAAGGTCCGCGTGCGTCAGCCGCTCGGACGCATGATCGAACCGCTTCATGCCGAAGCCCAGCACACGCTCGCCACGCTCTGCCGCGCCCGCGATGCGGTTGTCCCATTCCGCCGCGCCAGCCGACGCCATGCCGAGCACCGCTTCAGGCGCGCCCTTCACGAACGCCACATGCTCGCCCGCCGGCCCGCGATGCAGGGTCCCCATGAAGCGATAGACGGCATCGAACGGGATCTCGTCGATCCGCTGCCATTCGCCGCGCGCATGATCGACGCCCAGCCCGGCCTTCATGGCCAGCGTGACGAGCGCACCTTCCATCGGGTCACCCTCGACGATCCAGCCATCGTCGCGCTTGCGCAGCAGCGCATCGTTGCACAGCAGTCCGCAGCGCAGGATCGGCGCGGCAGCGGCGATGGCGGAGGCATCGTCGTCGCCTTCAGCCGCGGTCAGCGCCCCTTCGGGCGCATAGCCGGAGCCGCCGACGCGCAGCGCATGGCCGTCGATGACGATGTGCCGGACGGTCATCTCGTTGCGGGTGAGCGTGCCGGTCTTGTCGGTGCAGATGACCGACGTCGCGCCCAGCGTCTCGACCGCCGGCAGCTTGCGGATGACGGCGTTGCGCCGCGCCATCCGCTGCACGCCGATCGCCAGCGTGATGGTGATGACCGCCGGCAGCCCTTCGGGCACAACGCCCACCGCTACCGCGATGACGGCGATCAGCGCCTCGTCCCACAGATAGTCCCGGACGAGCACGGCGAAGGCGAACAGTGCGATCGAGGCGATCAGGACGATGCGCGTGAAGTCGCGCCCGAAATCGTTGATCTGGCGCAGCAGCGGCGTCGAAAGCGCCTCGACGTCCTGGAGCATCCGACTGATCCGGCCGATCTCGGTGCCGGTGCCCGTCGCCACGACGACGCCATGGGCCTGCCCGGTGGCGACCAGCGTCCCGGAGAACGCCATGCAATCACGATCGCCCAGCGGCGCATCCAGCGCGACCGGCGCTTCCTGCTTGGTCGCGTTCACCGATTCCCCGGTCAGCAGCGCCTCGTCCACCGTCAGACCGCGGCTGCGTAGCAGGCGCAGGTCGGCGGGCACCCGATCCCCCGCCTCGACGATGACGATGTCACCGGGAACGATGTCAGCGGCGTCGATGGTCCGGCGCCGTCCGTTCCGCAGGACCGT
>CAZPOS010000287.1:0-4469 GCA_964588065.1 uncultured Reyranella sp. | reverse complement strand
TCGGCCTTGCCCTCCTGCGCGAAGCCAACGATCGCGTTGACGAGCACGACGGCCAAGATCACCGCCGCATCGATCATGTGCCCCAGCAAGCCAGCGGCCAGCGCGCCGGCGAGCAGGAAGTAGATGAGCGAATTGTGGAACTGGGCAAGGAAGCGGCGGAATGGATGTATTCTCGTCGCCTGGGGCAGACTATTTGGGCCGAAGGTCGCCTTGCGTGCCTCTGCCTCTATCTCATCCAGCCCAGCGAGATCTGACTCGAGACCGGCCAAGACAGCGCCTTCCGCCATCGTATGCCACTGTTCTTGATCCTCGAACCGCACTCCGTACCCTTCAGTTGCCGCGTCCCTCAAACAGCGTACTTACCCCGCTCGAATCGCGCCAATGTTAATAAAATCGCCTTGTCGCCAACATGCGCGGCTTCGCCCTTCAGGAAACAGAGCGTAAGGCTTCGGCAACATTTCGTATCAGGCATAAAAAGCGATACTCGCAACAAGCGCCACCGCCGCAGTAAGACTGGCGTAGAGCAACGCCAAGGGTAGTGCCTTCTTCAATATCTCTCCCTCCTTGCCAACCAAGCCGATGGTGGCGGCGCCGGCAACGATGTTGTGAGGTGCGATCAGATTACCGGCCGCCGCTCCCACCGCCTGTGCGGCGGCGATCACCAGCGGCGAGACGCCGGCGATCCGGGCGGCGCTTGCCTGGAACTCGCCGAACAGGATGTTGGATGCCGTGCCCGAGCCGGTAACGAACGAGCCGAGCAGGCCGAGGAAGGGAGCGACGAGCGGCCAGCCGCGGCCGAAGGTCGTCGCGGCGGCTTGCGCGAGCACGTCGATCATGCCCGAATGCACCATCAGCCGCGCCAGCGTCAGCACCGCGACCAGCGCGACGACAACGCGGGGTAGTCGGCGAAGCGCGGCGCTCGCCAGCGCGGGGAGTCGGTGCCGGCTTGCGCGATGCGCGGTGCCAGCGATGAGGAAGGCAAGCAGCAGCATCGTGCCGGGGTGGTGCAGCGGCTGGACGACACCGCCGAACCCGGCTGCGAACGACCAGCCCAGCTCCACGGTGCGGAGCTGCTGCGCCAGCGGGCCGATCAGGCGGGTCGCCAGGATCAGACCGATAACGATCAGGTACGGCATCGCCGCCTGAACGAGCTCGCGCGGGGCGGGCATCGCAGGGGCATCATCGCTGCCGCCGGCCGTCGTTCGGCGGCGCACCAGCAGCACGAACAGGAAGCCGCCGGCGAGCGCACCGCCGATCGAGGGCAGTTCCGGCCCCGTGCCCACCGCGAGCAGCGCCGCCGGCGCGAAGAACAGCAGCGCCGCCACCGCCCCCCAGCCGAGCGCCCCGCGGACGGCACGACCGCGCGGTCTCCCGGCGATATGCGCCACGGCCGCCGCCATCGTCCAGCCGGCACAGGCGTTCAGCAGCACGATCGCCAGCGACAGGGTGCGCGGATCCTGCGCGCTTTGCGCGATCAGCGGCGCCATCGGCGTGCCGATCGCGCCGAAGGGCACCGCGGCGGCGTTGCCGATGATCGCCAGGAGCAGCGCGGTGGCGGGGGCGAACCCCAGCGCGACGAGCAGCGGCGCGGCCAGCGCGATCGGCGTGCCGAACCCCGCCGCGCCTTCCAGAAACAGCGCGAAGAACCAGGCGATCAGCAGGGCGATGATGCGCGGATCGGTGCTGAGCCCGGCCAGCGTCCGCCCGAACACGGCGGTGCCGCCAGTCGCGGTCTGCAGTTCATGGATGCACAGCGCAGGAAAGACGATCCACAGGATCGTCGCGGACTGGAACAGTGCCTCCAGCACCGGCCCGGCGAGTGCGGGCGCGACCGCACCGTCGCCATAGCCCATCGCGAAGACCGCAATGCCCGCCGCCAGCACCGCCGCCGCCGCGCCGGCGTTCCCCGCCGACCAGCGCGGGCCGAGCAGCAATGCCAGCAGCAGGCCGATCGGCGCGAGCGCCAGCGCGACGGCCATGCTCAGCCCGCCCGGGCGGTCGTGACCGGGAAGCGCGGTGTGCCGTCCGCCTCGAACGTGGAGAGATTGTCGATGGTCGTCGCGGCGATCGCCGTCATCGCCTCCGCGGTGAAGAACGCCTGGTGGCCGGTGACGAGCACGTTGGGGAAGGTCAGCAGACGGGCGAAGACGTCGTCCTGGAGGATCTGGTCCGAGAGGTTCTCGAAGAACAGGTCGCCCTCCTCCTCGTACACGTCCAGGCCGAGATAGCCGATCGCGCCGGACTTCAGCCCCGCGACGAGGGCGGCGAGCATCACACCCGGCTTCATCCGGCGCAGCGCGGCATCGTCGATCAGGTGATGCGTGTCCGGGGTAAGCGGGCAATGCAGCGACACGATGTCGGATTCTGCCAGCAGGCGATCCAGATCGACCGCTTCGCCGCCGATCTCCGCCAGCGTGGGGTCCGGCGCGGGGTCATAGGCCAGCACCCGGCAGCCGAAGCCGGCCAGGATGCGCGCCACCGCGATCCCGATCTTGCCCAGCCCGACGACCCCCGCCGTCCTCCCCTTCAGGTCGAAACCCAGCAGGCCGTCCAGCGAGAAGTTGCCCTCCCGCACCCGCGCATAGGCGCGGTGGATCCGGCGGTTTAGCGACAGGATCAACGCGACCGTATGTTCGGCGACGGCATCGGGCGAATAGGCCGGCACTCGGCCGATCGCGATGCCCAATTCCTCGGCGGCCGCCAGATCGACATGGTTGAAGCCAGCGCTGCGCAGCGCAACCATCCGCGTGCCCCCATTCGCCAGCACCTCCAGTACGGGACGGTCGAGGACGTCGTTGACGAAGGCGCATACTGCATCCACCCCGACGGCGAGCGACGCGCTCTCGTGCGTTAGGCGCGCTTCAAGGTAGCGCAAGCGATGCTGACTTCCGGCGGCGGCATTGGCCTCGTCGAGGAAGCGGCGGTCGTAGCTCTTGGTGCTGAAGATCGTCACGTTCATTCGCTACTCCTTCCGATACACGCGATGTGGCGGCCGCCCTGATGCTTATGCGGTCATACTCTCGGCTGAGCGCCTAGCTCTTTTTAGATCAACACTCGCTCCACCTCATCCAGCGTCACGTCGTCGGGACGACGATCGTAGAGCTGGGTGGTCCTGGTCGAGCTGTGGTTCGCCATCGTCGCCGCCCGCTCCAGCGTGCCGCCGTTCTTGAGATAGGCGGTGATCCCGGTGGCGCGGAAGGAATGGTTGCCGATCGCCGTCTCGATCCCGGCCGCCACCGCGCGCCGGCGTACCATGTCAAAGGCGTCGGGCTGAGTCAGCGCAGATTCGCTTAATCGCTTAGTGCCGCGTCCGATTGTGCGGAACAGCGGTGCCTTGCGCTCGCCGCGCAGCTCGCACCCGTCGAGATAGGCCGCCAGATACTCCTCCAGATTGTGGTGGCAGGGCATTTCGTGGCGCTTGCCGCCCTTCTCATGCAGCCGCACCCAGAGGCGTCGGTTCTGCACAAACACGTCCTCCACCCGCATCGCCAGCGCCGCGCCGATCCGCGCGAACGAATAGACCATGAGTCCGATCAGCGCCCGATCGCGTAAGCCGGCCGGCGTCGTCACGTCGATGCTGTCGAGCAGCCGGCGCGCCTCGTCGGGGGCCAGCACGGCGGTTCGGCCGCGCCGGACGCTGTGCGCCGGCCCACGCACCGCCGCGGCCGGGTTCGCCGGCACCACTTGGCCCAGCACCAGCCAGTCGAACAGTTGACGGACGCCGGCAAGCCGCTGCTTGATGGTGGGCGGGGCCAGCTCGCCGCGCTGCGCCTCGACCCAGGCGGCGACGTGGATCGACGTGATCGCGGCGAGTGAGGCGACGCCGCGGTCCTCGCACCAAGCGAGGAAGTCGGCAGCGGCGCGGCCGTAGGCGCGCCGGGTGTGCGGGTTGCTGATCGCCGCGGTGAAGAACTCCAGGAAGCGATAGCGCGCGCGCTCGTCGGCCGCGGCGATCAGCGCCGGCAGCACGACGCCGGGCGAGGGGAGGGGGGCGAGCTGGTTCATGGCCGCACCTAGAAGCCGCGCCGCTCGATCGACGCGAGATGCTGGGGATCTTCGGTGAGGCGTTTAAACGATGCCGTTAGCCGCTCGTGCCACGCGCGCGAGCTGGCGCGCGGGTCGTCGGCCGAGCTGGTCGACTCCATCGGGCGCTCCGTTTCCCTGCCGTTCATCGCCGCCTCCATAGCCCGTGATAAAGGACATTATCATGGAATGACGGGCCTGTGAATCGGCTGAGCGAGCGCCGCTATTTACCGATCACTGCGAGGGGAGCGATCAGGGTCCAGGTGACGCCGGATGCCGGGAAATCCAACTCGCATCGTCCATGAAGGCTGCGGCCTGCGGCCGTGCATATCAGCCGGCTTCCAAACCCCTGTCGATCAGGACGAACAACGGGCGGACCGTTGCGCTCGGCCCATTGCATCCAGAGCTGAGCCTGGTCGCCCTCTCCAATCACGCTCCACGTCAGC
>CAZPOS010000286.1:0-6453 GCA_964588065.1 uncultured Reyranella sp. | reverse complement strand
CCGGCTCCAGGCCTCGCGGTCGTAGGCGACGGACTGAAGGTCGGTTCTCATGCCGCCACTCGCTGCGGGACGCCGGCTGAGTTCGAGGTAAGCCGGCCTTCCTTCCGCAGCACCAGAATGTCGGTAGCGATCCGCTCGCGCTCCACGCCGAAATAGCCGGCCAGCACCTTGAGGCCGGGAAGCGGCTCGTCTTGTGCGGCGTATTCCTCGGCGAGCTGCAGCAGCGCAATGCGCCGCTCGGCGAAGGAAAGCCCCTCGAGGGCGCTGACCGGCCGCGCATCGAGAACATGCACCCCCCTGCCCGCGCCGCGGGCGTCGATCCCCCACGTCTCGTTCAGCTGCCGCCAGTATTTCGGCCCGCCCGCGATGCGCTGCAGCAGGCTGGGCGGCGCACCGCGGTGAGCGTACCGGCGCAGCAGCGCGACGATCGGCGGCTCGTAAGACGCACCGACAATCGCGCTCATGGACGCGCGTCCCGCCAGCCGGTCATGACCGCCCGGACGATCTCCAGCTGCTTGACGAAGGCGTCGCCTGCGAGCGGCTCGATACCGAGCGCACCCAGGACCTTGTCGGGATGTTCCTGGGCGATGATCGCATGCAGCTCGGCTGCACCGCCGAAGTAGCGGACCACGACCGACTTGTTCATCCCGCAGCGCTTCGCGATCTCTTCCGCCTTGGGCCGGAAGTTGCCGGCCGCGATCATCGCGAGCGCTTCCTTCAGGAGGTCTGACCGGGTCTTTTCAGCCTGTCGTCTACGGTGTGGCGACCAGTAGGAGCGCCTTTCGGCGCTCGCCCGTTGCGCCAATGCTTCCCGTGAAACAGGTGCCGCGCTGGCGTTCATCGGAGGCCCGACGCCCGGTCCAGCCGCTCGATCTCGGCAACGATGAGCGCGGCCGCCCGAACGAGATCGTGCCGACGGTCCCGCGGCTTCCACCAATCCAGGGACCAGGGCCACGTGGGCGGCGCACCCGTATAGGTCGCGCGCCATTCGTCGGGAGTAGCGGCGAACCACGCGTATGCTGCGGCGGCGCGCGGCAGCTGGTGATGGACGTACGCGTCGTCCCGCGAAGGACCGAAGCCCTCGCCCGTGATCTGTCGCTGCCGCTCCGCCGCGATATCGTCGATTGCGCTCATGAGCCCCCGCTCCTTTCGCGGTATCAGCCTGATGGATTGATCGCCTTGAGCAGCAGAGCGCGCAGCCCGCAGAGGGTGCGGAGGCAGTCGTCGACCTCGACGAGAGCGCTGCGCGCTTCGGGCGGCGAGATCCGGTTGTCCGCCATGGCGGCGATCAGGGCGCCGATCGCGTCGCCATGTTCGCGCGCCACCTCGGCGGTCAGGCCGCGCACGTCGGCACCGGAGGCGCACTCGATCGGCAGGAAGACGCCGCCGGCCAGGAGCGCGAGATATTCGGCACCCGCCGGCGCCTCGTGTGACGTCAGGGCCGCGACGCGCGCGAACGAGATTTCGTCCGGCATGCCGGGATCGGTGACCGCGTAGGTCTGCGTCTCCGACAGGCCAAGCTTGACCGCGGTGCGCTTGATGCCGCCGTTCTGATTGACCAGCCGTCGCACAGCCGCCTTCGGCAGCTCGGGATCGCACGGCTTGACGGGTGCGAAGGCGCCGCGGGTCATGGGGCTGCCATGAGCAATGCAGCGAGGTGATTTGCCTGGTTCCGGTCGAGTACGATCTGATGATCGATCCCCGCAAGACACAACCGGAGGACCTTGCCATTGGCGCCGCGGTGGACTTCGATCAGATCGAACTCCGGACGCCAGCGCGTCAGCCCTGTCGTGCCGACCATCCATACGTCACGCGGGGGAAGCTCAGCCATGTCGATCGTCTCCGACGTTCTCGCTGCCTTGGATCGCATCCAGTGGTGGCGCGAACTGCGAACCGTTCCTGACAGGATGACGGCTCTCGAGAAGCGGCTCGCCGCCCTCGAAAGGCCGGAGAACAGGCCTCCCGGACCACCCTGCCCTCTTTGTGAGGTCGGCTCCCTGAAGGTCGTGAAGGTCGAACCTGACCCGCTGATGGGCAGTCTCGGGTTGCAGCAGCACACGCTCCGATGCAGCAACTCCGCGTGCGCACATACGGAGACTCGCCAGATCGATCCCTCCGACAGGCGCTGAGCGCCGGAAAGATCGACCGGCGTTCCGGGCGCGGGGCGCCACGGGTTCGCCTACATCCTCGACCGTGACTGACACCGACCAATCCGCGGGCGCTTTCGACGGCGCGAATGACACGGCGACCGGCACGACCGGCTTGGCGAAGTCGCCCAGGTCGAACCCGTGGGCAATGGAGACCCGGGCCCAGATCACGCGACCTCTCCCGGGGCCGCCGACGCCGCTTCGCTGGCGGCTTCAGAGGCGGCCTCCCCACGTCGGACACCGAGATTCGGCCGTTCCGCCGCGATGTAGGCGCGCACGCGGTCCACCAGGGCGACGGTCACGTTGGCGCCTCCGCGCAGACGGCGGACGAACTTGCCGTCGTTGACCGCGCGCGTGCTGAACGTCGCCTCGGCGATGTCGGCCTCGCGACAGAACTCTTCGATTTCGAGAAGGAGAGCCGAAACAGTGTCCATAGTTCGGGACGGTAATCGGGGTTTATCCCGACGTCAACGGGATATGCCCCGATTGGCTGAAACCTGCGCTTCTGTGACGTTTGACGGCATGTCGGACAAGCTGATTCGAGAAATTGAGCGGCGCATGAAGGCGCTCAATCTCAATGCGACGAGCGCAGCCAAGAAGGCCGGACTTGGTCAGGATGCCATTCGAGATATCGTTCGCGGCAAATCTCTGAACCCGGCAAATGACACGCTACGCCGGATCGCAAAGGTGCTGGGTTGCACAGTTGCCGACCTGACGGGTGAACGTGCCGGCAAGGTTGAACGACGCCCCGACGGCGACACGATCCAGATCGCCGAGCTCGAGGTTTACGCGGCCGCCGGCATGGGCGTCGACGGCGACGGCACCATCATGGAGCGCGACGAGGCGGTGGCCGTCGTCGGCGTGCACAGCATGCCCACCGCCAGCTTTCGCGAGGCCTACGGCATCTCGTCGAGCCGCATCCGCATCATCCCGGTCAAGGGCAACAGCATGGAGCCGCGCCTCTGGCCGGGGCAGCGGGTCATGGTCGACATCGAGGACAAGACGCCGTCGCCGCCGGGCGTGTTCGTGGTCTGGGACGGCCTCGCCCTGGTGCTGAAATACGTCGAAGTCGTGCCGAACAGCGACCCCCTGAAGGTGCGGATCAGCAGCGCGAACAAGGACTTCATGGCCTACGAGCGCACGCTCGACGAAGCGCACATCAACGGCCGCGTCGTCGGCGTCTGGGCGCGGATGTGATGTCAGAAGACGTCCAGTTCTATCCCCTCCCCAGGATTTTCGCCGAAGACTTTGTCGAGTTCGCCGAGATCCTGGCCGACGACGAGGCCTTCCCCGGCTCGCACGCAGCGTGGGAGCGGCTGGTCGAGGCTCATCGGGCTGAGTTGGCGGAGGACGGATACACCGCGAAGTTCCTCGAGGTGCGGCCGGCCGGGTTCCGGCGGTTCCTGAAGGAGATGGGCGGGTCGCCGACCACGGACGGGCTCGCGGCGTATGTGGCGTTGCTGGCGACATATCGGGGATGAACGAATGAGCATATTGGCAAGCATTGTTCGGGCGATCGGCTACATCTGGATCGGTCTCGTTGCGGCATTCGGCATCTACAGCGGGTTCATGAGTGCTTTCTTTCACGCGCCCGGCCTCGTGACGCAGAGCGGCTTCGGGGACATCTGGTTTCTCACGTTGGTCGCTTCGCCGGGTGTTGGACTGGTCTGGCTGAGCAACCGCATAGCGACGAAGCCCGAACCGCAAAAGTCCTCATCCGGTCGACAGGCGTGAGCGGCGACGCGCTGCTGGCGATGGGCGGGCGGTGAGATCATGGTCGACGACGATCAAACTGCGTTTAGACCGGACGTCGCCTCAATTGAATCCATCCAAGCCGAAGATGCGCGTGCCTATGCAGCTGTTGGGGCCATCGTTTTAACCGCTGCCGCAATAGACATGGAGTTGCTGAATGTGGCGACGGCGCTGGCTGCGCTGAAGGCAAGCACGGTCGCCAAGCTATTCAATAAGTATCGCCACCTGGATCTTGTCGACGCGCTGATTGACGAGGCAACACCGGAAGAGAAATCCATCTGGTCCGCGCTGCGGCCAAGTATTGTGCGCGCCCTCGATGGTCCGCGCCATCTGGGTGCTCATGGTCACCTTGAAGTGCGACCCGTATTCGAATTCACGGGTGTTCCGGGACCTGCGGGAACGCTTGCGTCCACTGGCTTCGATGTAGTGGGTGTATCCGCCTCGCTGCAACAACACGCCGCTCTGGTGAATCTGCTGGGCAGGAAAGATGACCGGCTCACTCCGGATGAGATGCTGGCTCACTGCCGGAAACAGGCACAAGTTCTAGCCGATATCCGTGCTTTCGAAGCCAAGCTTCGGCACTCTCGATAGCGAGTCGGTGCGAATGGCGCCCCGGAGTCGGTGCGAAAATGTCGTTGTCGTCGGAATACGCGTAAGTCTCGTCGAGGGCCTGAGATAGCGCATCCGCAAGGTCGCGGCATTCTGTCGCCATCGCGGGATAATACTTGAACCGCAGCGCGCCGTCACTTCCGCCGCTCTGCCCGCCACTCCCACGCCGGCAGGCACCCGTGCCCGTGGACGCCCTCCCCGCCCGCCTTCGCCCGCGCTTCCTGGCCGACATAGTCCGCGCTGTACCTGGTGAACGCCCAGGCGTAGCCGCCGCGCACCATGATGGCCCCGAGATCCTCGCCCCCTGCCCGGCAGACGGCCACGGTGCGCCCATAGCGATCGGTGTCCCGCGCCTCGCAGATCACGCTCCGCCCCACAATCAGTGACTGCAGGTGGGTCGTGGCCAGTCGCCCGGCTGGCCAACCATCAGTGCAGGATTGTTTCATCTCCGGCGCGTCGATGCCCCAAAGGCGATACGGCGTGCCATTGAGGCGGATGGTGTCGCCGTCCACGACGTGGATTTCCGCGCGAGGCTGCGCGGTCGAAAGCGCTACGATCACTACCGCCGGAATCAATACTGAGACTAGCCGCAGGAACCATCTAGCGGGCGACCGCGCTTTTCCTTGGGGTCTTGGACCGCGCTCGATCATGTGAGGTGCCGTCTCCATTCGCCCGTCGACGAAGCATACATCAACGGCCGCGTCGTGGCGTCCGGGCGATTATGTGAGGGCGGGGTCAGCGAGAAGCCCATGACTTTGAGAACCCCGGCAAATCACTCGGAGAGTCGCTGCGAAAGATGGCGCATGAAGGACCGTGTGCTGCGGTAAATGTCTTCAGCTTGCTCCTCAGTATATTTTTCGCGGACATGCATCGCATGATTGCGCCAGCCGTCCTTGAGCATGCGAAAATGGACGGCGCCAGCGGCGAAGAAATGTTGTTGTTCCTTCCAGTCAGGCCCGTGTGAGCCCGCGTTGATGCTCTTAATCTTCGCTTCCACCTGATCGATTATGTTGTGCCAGTTCGTATGCGCAGTATCGACGCCAAAAGGCGTTGAGATGACTCGAAGCGCTACCTCTAGAGCCCTCATCAAGTGCGTCACGCATGCCGTAGATCTACGCAGGCCAAGGCACTTCCCGGCCTCATCAATGTCGTAGGACGCCGACGGAAACGCCCTTGAGACTTCCTCGCCGAATGGTGGAGACCGATCGGTAAGATACTTGGCGGAGTCCGCGGGGACATAGTAGACGCAGACCGCGTCCAACTCGTCCTTGAGGCGCCCATGAATCAACTCTATGCGGCGGAGAAGTTCCTCCGCGTCGCACTCGCCGCGATCAATGCGTGCCAGTGCGCGATCTATGGACAGCAAAGTGAATGGGACCCCAATCGCCAGGACGCATTCTCTCAGTTTTCGAAGGTTCGCCACGAACGACAATTCGGGCCTCACCAAGGCCTTGGGTTCCCATTCGATATGTGTGCCCTTCTCCGCGTCCCGCATCACCTGTTCAATCATCGATGTGATGGCAATGGCTTGGACAATCGTACCCATGTCGATCTTGAGCATGTCCCACGGACTCCAAAGGCGAATCGGCCCGTGAAGAAAGTGACACCAAACAGAATCGGGCCGGGCCATAGCCTGCCCATTGCGCCTGAGTACGCCAAGCGGATCTTCTCTCAGGACTTCGGGTTCGGGGACATCCGTCATCATCAACCTCGGGTGCTGATCCGGCCGGGGCTACGGTACGACGGGCGAGACACCACTTAAATTCGGGTTATATCCCGTTGACTGCGGGATTTGTCCCGCGCTAGGTTTTGCCGTCGGCCTTAGTCGGGCCGATCGGCGGCGCGGTCGCCCCCGGTCCGTCTCCTCCCCTCCTGTTCGTGAGACGGCCCACCCCTTCGACCGCGCCGCCGGTTCCTCTCATCCCAGGAGCCGGCCATGCCCGAC
>CAZPOS010000285.1:6205-6505 GCA_964588065.1 uncultured Reyranella sp. | reverse complement strand
GCACGCTGGCCTTCGGGTCCCATGACCTCCACCGCCATCTTGGCCGATGCGATGTTGGACGAGAACTTGAAGGTCTCGGCGACGTTCAGCGGCCGGCGCTGGGCGTGGTCGTCGTTGATCGTGAAACGGTCGATGCGGATCGGCGAGGTAGCGTCGAACACGCTGTTCAGCGTGATCTTGCCGCTGTCGAGCGCCATCGCGGTATTGAAGATCTTGAAGGTCGAGCCCTGCTCGTAGACACCGAGCGTGGCGCGATTGAACAAGGCCTCGTTGGTGAGGGTGCGGGTGCTGTTGGGATTG
>CAZPOS010000285.1:0-6195 GCA_964588065.1 uncultured Reyranella sp. | reverse complement strand
TGTAGGTCGGCAACGACGCCATCGCGAGGACTTCGCCGTTGGTCGCGTCCATGACGATGCCGGTGGCGCCGATGGCCGAGAACTTCTGGACCGCCCGCGCGATCTCGCGCTCGACGATGCGCTGCAGACGGAGGTCGATGGAGAGCTGCAGCGTTTCACCGCTCTGGAGCTGCTGGTCGAAGTAGCGCTCGACACCCGCCAGGCCGGTATTGTCCACGCTGGCATAGCCCAGGATGTGCGCGGCAGCCGTGCCCTGCGGATAGATCCGCCGTTCCTCGGCCTGGAAATCGAGGCCGGGAATGCCGAGGCGATTGACGCGGTCGTGCTCGCGCGGGCTCAGGCCCCGCTTGATCCAGACGAAGGTCCGGTCGCCTTCGAGTTTCTCACGGACATCGTCGTACTTCAGGTCGGGCAGCGCCGTGACGATCTTGCGTGCGGCTTCCTGCGGGTCGAGCAGCAGGTGCGGATTGACGAGGGCCGACATGACGGGGACCGACGTCGCGAGCACGGCGCCGTTGCGGTCCACGATGTCGGCGCGTTCCGACTGGATCGAGCCGCCGCGCGCGGCCACCCGCTGCGTCGGCTCCGCGCCGTCGCGCAGCAGCGAGACATAGCCCATGCGCAGGCCGACCGCGGTGAAGGCCAGGCCGAAGATCACCGAGGCGATCACCAGACGCTGGCGCGCGGTTTCCTGCACGTCGCCCTTCAGCCGCTCCTTGGCCGAGGTGTAACGCGCGCCGGCCGCCGCGTTCACCGCGGCGGCCGGTTCGGGCGAGGCAGACTTTCGCCACAGCTTCACCGGGAACCCCCTTCATTTCGCGAGAGGATATCATCGATGGAGGTTGCGACGCTCTTGCCGTCGCCAGCCGGACCCGATGTTGCCGGCTCTTGGATCTGGGCCGGTCGAGGGGGCGTCGTGGGTCCGGAGGAACGCTGGGAAAGGGGTGCGGAGGCCGGCGAGGGGCTGCCGGCCTCCGCTGCGACGCGGCCACCACCACCGGGCAAAGTCGACGAGGGGACGTCGTTGCCCGTTCGTGGGGGGGAAGGAGGTGGTGGATCGCGCCGCGGGGGGACAGATTCGGGTTTGAGCTGGTCGAGTCGGACGACCTGCTTGATCGAGGCCGACTCGAGCTTGAGATGCTTCTGCGCGAGCGCCTCGATGCGCTCGGATTCGTTCAGGTGAGCCCATTCGACCCGCAGGATGTGCGTGGCCTGCTGGCTCTCGATGATCTTCTGGTTGGTGCGGTCGATGCGCTCCTCGAGGTCCTGCACCTTGTACTTCACGGTGAACAGGCCCACCGCCGTGGCGACGGCGACGACCGACCAGAACAGGAGTCCGCGATGGATCATGCCGCACCCCCATCGACTGGGGCGGCGCCGAGCTTCTCGGCGACCCGCAGGCGGGCCGAGCGGGCCCGGGGATTGGCGGCGACTTCCTCGTCGGAGGGCAGCACCGGCTTGCGCGAGAGATCGCGCAGGGTGGCGGTCCGCCCGGCGGCGCCCGGCGGGGCATGGCGCGACGGGCCCGGAACACGGCCGGCGCGGGCGCGGACGAATTCCTTGACCGCGCGGTCTTCGAGGGAATGGAACGACACGACCGCAAGCCGGCCGCCCGGCGCCAGCACCTGCTCGGCGGCCGCGAGGCCGCGCTCAAGCTCGCCCAACTCGTCGTTCACCGCGATGCGCAGGGCCTGGAAGGTCCGCGTCGCCGGATCGCTCTCGTCCCGCCCCTGCGGACCGACCGCGCGACGCACGATCTCCGCCAGCTCGCCCGTGGTTTCGATCCGCCCGGCGCGACGCGCCTCGACGATGCTGCGCGCCACGCGGCGGCTGCGACGCTCCTCGCCGTAGCGCCAGATGATGTCGGCGAGGTCCGTTTCGCTTGTTTCGTTTACGAGGTCGGCCGCCGACGGACCGTTCTTCTCCATGCGCATGTCGAGCGGGCCGGAGGCACGGAAGGAGAAGCCGCGATCGGCCTGGTCGAACTGCATGGAGGAGACGCCGAGATCGAGCGCCACGCCGTCGACATCCTCGACACCCTCGGCCGACAGCAGCTCCGCCATGTCGCCGAAGCGACCTTCGATCAGGCGCAGGCGCGGTGCATAGCGCTCGGCCAGCGCCCGGCCGGCGGCAATGGCGTCGGGATCGCGATCGATGGCGATGACCTGGCAATCGGCGCGATCGAGCATGGCGGCGGTGTAGCCGCCGGCGCCGAACGTGCCGTCGAGATAGCGGCCGCCGTCGCGCGGCTGCAGCGCATCGACGACCTCGCGCGCCATCACCGGAATGTGGCGCGCGCCGCTCATGCGTCGCCTCCGCCGAGATTGCGCACGAACGCCGCCATCTTCTCGCGCTCGGCCTCGCGGCGCGCCTGCCAGCGGCCCGGGTTCCAGAGCTGGAACTTGTCGACCTTGCCGACCAGCATCACGCCGTCGGTCGCATCGAGCGCCTGGACGAACTCGGCCGGCATCGTGAAGCGGCCATCGGGTTCGAGCGAAATGGTGCGCGCACCGGCTGACAGGAAACCGGCCGGATCGAAAGCGTCGTCGTCGAGCGCGACCTTGAGCGAACCCTTTGGGCCCAGGGCTTCGGCGCGCAGGCGATCCAGCATGGCATCGAAGCCGGCGCGCGAGTTGCCGTTCACGAGACCGGGAATCGTGGGGGAATGATACAGCACGAAAGCGCCGCGATCGTCCGCAGGCAGCTCGTCGCGAAAAGCCGCGGGCAACAGGACCCGGCCCTTCTTGTCCAGCTTGATCAGGATCTCGGACCGGAATGCCACGGCCCATCTCCCCCTAGCCCCGCCGCAGGTGCCCCACGCCCCTGCGTTGCCTGTTACACGGGATACAATGGGATATCATGGGGAAGCTTGGGATGCAATTATCTCCACCAAGAATCCACAAGGAATCTGAAAGACTTAGACACGACATCTATTGCGCCCTGACCGCGGTCGAGCACAAGGGGTTGTAGATTCGATGGTTCAACGGGAATGAAAAGAGTCAGACGGCCTGTAAGCCGGGTTCTGTCCTCGCCCGAAAGCGATGGATGGCCATTCCTCTGGGACGTCCGTTACCGAACGCCTCGCGCGACCGACCCGGGCGACGACGCGGAAACACCGCTGCCGGTCACCCGGCGTGTCGCCCCTATTTGGTCTTGCTCCCGGTGGGGTTTGCCGTGCCGCTTCCGTTGCCGGTCGCGCGGTGGGCTCTTACCCCACCGTTTCACCCTTGCCGTCCTGGCAAGCCAGGCAGGCGGTCTGTTTTCTGTGGCACTTTCCCTGGGGTCGCCCCCGCCGGACGTTATCCGGCACCGTGTCTCCGTGGAGCCCGGACTTTCCTCACCCGCGCGGTTGCCCGCCCGAGTGCAGCCATCCAGCCGTCTGACCCGCGCCTGACTAGGCTGCCCGTCCGAGCGGGTCAAGCAGGCCGGCCAGCTGCGAGCGTGTCTCGGGGTCGATCATGCCGTCGACGCGGTCGGCCCGGAAATGGCGCTGGAAGGCCTTCACGATCTCCTTGGGCGGCACGGCGAGCGGCGCCGCGTAGCCGAACCGCTGCAGCGCCTTGTGGAAGTCGCCGTCGAGCGGCCGTGTGCCGGCCTTTGGCCACACGCCGACCCCCTGCTCCGCCAATCGCTTCCAGGGAAAGCGCCGGCCCGGATCGATCTTGCGCTGGGGCGCGATGTCGGAATGGCCGACGACGTTGCGCGGCTCGATGGCCGGATGACGCGCCAGGATTCCGCGGCACAGTTCGACCAGCGCCTCGATCTGTTCGGCCGGATAGTCGTGCCGGTCGCCATGCAGGTTGACGATCTCGACGCCGATCGACGTGCCGTTCAGCGCCTCCCGGCCGCGCCACCACGACTTTCCGGCATGCCAGGCCGTGCGGTCCTCCGGCACCAGACGATAGGCAGTGCCGTCGAGATCGAGCACATAGTGCGAACTGACGCGGAGCTCACGTGTGGCGTCGCGCAGGATCTCGAGCGACTCCTGCAACGGAAGCTCCGTGTAGTGCAGGACGAGGATGTCGACCACGGCCCCGTCCGGTCTGGGCGCATGGTTGGGCGATGGCAGGTCGACGAAATTCACGCTCAGGCCGGCACGAGGCCGCGTTGCCGGCGCAGCCGGTCATAGGCGTCGTTGATCAGCGCAAGCTTGCGGTTGGCGACCGCGATCGCCTCTTCCGGCAGGCCTTGGGCCATCAGCCGGTCGGGATGGTTGGCGCGCACCTGCCGCAGCCAGGCCTCGCGGATCTGCTCGTCGGTCGCCATCGGATCGATGCCCAGCACGACGCAGGGCTCGCACTCCACGGCCCCCAGGGCAGCGGCCTTCGCGCGCTCGAACCGCGAGCTGGGCAGGCCGAAGATGCTGGCGACCTTCGCGAGATAGTCCGCTTCCGCGACATCGATCCTGCCGTCGGCCTGCGCGATGCTGAAAAGCCCTTCGATGACGTTCTCGAGAACTTCCGGCGCGTCGGGAAACAACGCAGCGACCTGGCGGGCGTAGGTCTCGAATCCGCCGGCATCCCGCTTGGCGAGATCGAAGAAGCGCTCGACGTTCGCCTCCTCGCCCGGCGGCACCTCGAAGAAGTCGCGGAACGCCGCCCGCTCGACCTCCGACACTTCGCCGTCGACGCGCGCCATCTTGGCGCCCAGCGCGATGACGCCGATGGTAAAGCCGATCTGGCGCAGGCCGGGATGGCCGCCATCGTCGGCCGGCGGCGAGGACAGGCCGAGCAGCTCGGCGATGCCGAGGCCGTTCATGCCCTCCACGATTCTATCCCAGATCCTCATGCCGTGCCTTTATACCAGCAGGGAGCCGATGGCGACGCAGACCAGCAGGCCGAGCGCCAGGCGGCGATAGAATTTTTCGCTGGCCAGCGGAAACAGACGCTCGCCGACCAGGCCGCCCAGCATCACCGCTGGCGCGAGGAACAGGCCCTGCACGCCGGTGTTCCATCCGATCAGGCCGCGAGACGCGAACGAGGCCAGGGCGATCAGGTCGACGAACACGAAATAGGTGGTGAGATTGGCCCTCACGCGCGCCGCCGGCTCGTTGCCGGCGAGATAATAGAAGGCGATCGGCGGACCGGCCATGCCCGAGAGTCCGTTCAGGAATCCGCTGGTGGCCCCTGCGGCAATGGTCGTCGCGGCGTTCGGTCGTCCGGGAAAGCGCCACCCGCTGGCCAGCAGGATGACCGCGCCCAGGATGATGGCCGAGATCGCCCAGCGCATCGGCTCGGGCTCGACGCCGGTCAGCGTGTGGGTGCCGAGCGGCACCGCGAGGGCCGCCGCCACAAGCAGCAGCCCGATGCGACGCCAGTCGACCAGCCGTACCACGCCGGGAACGAGCGGCAGGGCGACCGCGATTTCCAGCAGGAGGCAGAGGGCGATCCCGACCGCGGGCCCGTACAGCGCCGAGAAGATCGGTGTCATCAGCATCGCGGCACCGAAACCGGCGAACCCTCGCACCATGCCTGCAATGCAGGCAACGACGGCGGAAATCAGGAAAGGAGCACTCAACAGGTCGGGCATCGCGGGCGGGACGCTAGCATTGCCGGAGTGCGGTGCGCGCATCATATAATGCAGGCCATGGCCTCAAAGAATCTCGCGGTTCCGGCTGCGCCCCTCCTGATGCCGTACATCCAGCGGCGGCCGGAGCTCGAAGGCGTGACGCCGAAGCCGTTCAAGCTCGTGTCGGACTACACGCCCGCCGGCGACCAGCCCGAGGCGATCCGCCAGCTGATCGCCGGTGTCGAGGCCGGCGAGCGCGACCAGGTGCTGCTGGGAGTCACCGGCTCGGGCAAGACCTTCACCATGGCCAACGTGATCGCGAGCCAGGGCCGGCCGGCCCTGGTGATGGCCCCCAACAAGACGCTCGCGGCCCAGCTCTATGCCGAGATGAAGGGCTTCTTCCCGGAGAACGCCGTCGAGTACTTCGTCTCGTACTACGACTACTACCAGCCGGAGGCCTACGTCCCGCGGACCGACACCTTCATCGAGAAGGATTCGTCGATCAACGAACAGATCGACCGCATGCGCCACTCCGCGACGCGCGCGCTGATGGAGCGCGACGACGTGATCATCGTGGCCTCGGTCTCCTGCATCTACGGCATCGGTCCGCTGGAGAACTACCAGGCGATGACCTTCCGCCTGCACAAGGGCCAGAAGATCGACCGCTCCACGCTGCTGCGCCGCTTC
>CAZPOS010000284.1:0-6555 GCA_964588065.1 uncultured Reyranella sp. | reverse complement strand
CGGCAAGATGATCGACCGCTATCCGTTGAAGAACATCTACCTGCCGATCGTGCTGCTGCAGGTGCCGCTGTTCCTGATCGCCTCACAGGTCGAGGGCTGGGCGCTGTTCTTCACGGCCATCGCCTTCATGCTGCTGGTGTTCGGCGCCATACCGTTCACCGACGCCATGATCGTGCGCTACATCGACGACCGCATGCGCAGCCGGGTCACCGGCGTCCGCCTGGCGATCGGCTTCGGCGTCAGCTCCTTCGTCGTGGCGCTGATCGGCCCGGCGGTGAAGGATGCCGGCTTCCCCGTGCTGCTGTCGGTGCTGGCGGGCGTGGCCTTCTGCTCGTTCCTCGCTTTGTCGATGCTGCCCAGCGAAAGGGACGTGCATGCCCTCGCGGCGGCGCCCAAGCCCGCCGAGTAGTCGGCTTCGCTAGAAAGAATGGCACGGCCGCGCGTGATTGCGCGGCCGTCGCGCGTTTGCGATCCTGCCGCCAAATCAACCATTCGAGGGCAGGAACATGATCAAGAGACGGGATGTATTGGCCGGAGCCGCCGGCTGGACGATCGTCGGCGCGTCGTCGGTCAGGGCACAGACCTGGCCCAGCCAGCCGATCCGGCTGGTGGTGCCCTATGTTGCGGGCGGATCGACGGACACGGCTGCCCGCATCGTCGCCGAAAAGCTGTCGGGCATGCTCGGACAGCAGGTCATCGTCGAGAACAAGGGGGGCGGCAACACCATCATCGGCATGGACGTGGTGGCCAAGGCAAAGCCTGACGGCAATACGCTCCTGCTGGGGGCCGCGACCATGGCGACCAACGTCGCCCTCGGCCTCAAGCAGCCGTTCGATCCGCTCAAGGATTTCCAGATGATCTCGACCCTGGTCGACATCCCCGATCTGCTGGCAATCGACGGCAAGGCCTTGCCGGCAAAGAACTACGCCGAATTCGCCGAGTGGGTGAACAAGCAGCCACAGCGCGTGCGCTATGCCACCTCGGGCATGGGCAACCAGCCGCATCTGTGGGGCGAGCTGTTCCGCACCCGCAACAAGCTCAATCTCGAGAGCGTCAGCTACAAGGGCGCGGCCGATGCACTGCGCGACGTCATGGGCGGCCATCTGCCGATCATGATCGACGTCGTGCTGCCGACGGGCACGCACGTCGCAGCGGGCCGCCTCACTGGTATCGCAGTCGCCTCGCCCGAGCGCTCGACCGTGTGCCCCGACGTCCCGACCGTGGCCGAACTCGGCATGAAGGATCTGGAAAGTGCCGCCTTCTTCGGGCTCGTGGGACCTGCCGGACTGCCGGCGCCGATCGTCGAGAAGCTGAACGCGCATTGCCTCGAGACGCTGAAGGATCCGGCGGTCAAGAAGCGGTTCGCCGAACTGGGCTTCTTCACAACGGGCAGCACGCCGCAGGCCTATCTGGACCGCGTGAAGTCCGAAACCGAGCGCTGGACCCGGGTCGTCAAGGAAAACAACATCAAGGTCGAGGGCTAGCAGTCATGGCGTCCGCGTCGTCCGTTCCGGTTCCTTCCTCCCACCTCGACGCCGCGCGCGACGCCGAACCTGCAACCCGGGCCGCCAATGCGGCGATGGCAGCGAAGCTGCCCTTCGCCGATACGGCCGACTTCGAGGCCGCCAGGCGCGGCCTGATCGCGACCGTGCCCGAGGGGATCGTGCGTACCGGCGGCGGCACGGTCCTCTGGAACCTGGGCGAATACGCCTTCATCGACGGCGAGCTGGCACCCGACACGGTCAATCCCAGCCTCTGGCGCATCGCGCGACTCAACCTGGCCAACGGCCTGTTCAAGGTCACGGACCGGCTCTACCAGCTGCGCGGCTTCGATATCGCGAACCTGACGGTGATCGAGGGCGACAGCGGGCTGATCCTGATCGATCCGCTGACCACCGCCGAGGTTTCCCGCGCGGCCCTCGAACTCTACTACGCGCATCGCCCCCGCAAGCCGGTGGTCGCCGTGATCTACACCCACAGCCATGTCGACCATTACGGCGGCGTGCGCGGCGTGATCGACGAGGCCGACGTCAAGGCGGGGAAGGTGCGGGTGATCGCGCCGGCCGGCTTCATGGAAGCGGTGTCGGGCGAGAACGTGCTGGCGGGACCGCCGATGGCTCGCCGCGCGCAGTTCCAGTTCGGCACCATGCTGCCGCGCGGGGCGCGCGGCCAGGTCGATGCGGGTCTCGGCAAGAGCGTGGCGCGCGGCACGCCCGGCCTGATCGCGCCGACGCAATCGATCGTGAAGCCGGTCGAGACGCATGTGATCGACGGCGTCGAGATCGTGTTCCAGCTGGCGCCCGAGACGGAAGCGCCGGCCGAGATGCACATGTTCTATCCGCAGCTCGGCGTCCTCAACATGGCGGAGAATGCCTGTCCGCTGCTGCACAATTTCATCCCGCTGCGCGGCGCCGTGGCGCGCGATCCGCGCATCTGGGCCAAGTATATCGGCGACGCGATCGCGTTGTACGGCCCGAAGACGAACGTGCTGATCGGCCAGCATCACTGGCCGACTTGGGACAATGCGAAGATCATCGATTACCTCGAGGCGCAGCGCGACCTCTACAAGCACATCCACGACCAGACCCTGCGCTACATGAACCGCGGCTGGCGGCCGGCCGAGATCGCCGAGGTGATCGACCTGCCGCCGGGGCTGGCCGAGCGCTGGTCGGTGCGCGGCTATTACGGTTCGGTCAGCCACAATGTGAAGGCCGTCTATCAGCGCTATCTCTCCTGGTACGACGCCAACCCCTGCAACCTGCATCCGCTGCCGCCGGCCCCGGCGGCGCGCAAATTCGTCGAATACATGGGCGGCGCCGCCGCGGTGATCGAGCGCGCCCGCGCCGACTTCGCCAAGGGCGAGTTCCGCTGGGTCGCCCAGGTCATGAAGGAGGTGGTCTACGCAGAGCCCGGCAACGAGCAGGCCCGGGCGCTGTGCGCCGATGCGCTGGAGCAGATGGGCTACCAGGCCGAGTCCGCAACCTGGCGCAACGCCTTCCTCTATGGCGCGCAGGAGCTGCGCCACGGCGTCTTCCAGATGCCGGTGCGGCCCGGAATGGGCGCCGACACTCTGGCGGGGCTCACCAGCGACGTCTTCTTCGACCTGATGGCGATCCGCCTCGATGCGGCGAAGGCGGCAGGGCAGTCTCTGGTCGTCAACTGGCGCTTCACCGATCGCGACGAGACGCTGGTGCTCACCTTGAAGCACAGCACGCTCACCCATCGGATGGGCGAGGTCGCGGCCAATGCCGACGTCTCGGTCACCACGACGCGGGCCACGATGGACCAGATCGTGATGCGCAAGCTCACCATTCCCGATGCGCTGGCGAGCGGTGCCCTGCAACTTCAGGGCGAAGTGCCGAAGCTCGGCGCCCTGTTCGCGATGATGGACCCGCCGGCGGGAATGATGTTCGAGATTCTCACGCCGGGCGAGGGTCGCTAGCGCGAAACGCTTGACAGAACCTCCCGCGTTCCCTGTGATGGGAACAACGACTGATAAAAGTCTATGGGAGGAACTATGCTCAAGCGTAAGGCTGTCCGCTTGTTGGGTGGGGCGGTTGCCGCCCTCACGGCGTTGGGCATGGCGGTCTCCGCCCAAGCCCAGGAAAAGAAGATCAAGATCGGCGTCATCTACGACCTGACCGGCCCGCTGGCCGGCGGCGGTTCGGAGCTGAACTATACCGGCGCCAAGATCATGATCGACAACTTCATCAAGCAGGGTGGGGTCGAGGGCTACAAGATCGAGGCGATCTACGCCGATGCGCAGAGCAAGCCGGACGTCGCCATCAACGAGGCGGTGCGCCTGATCGAACAGGAGAAGGTCAACCTCGTCATGGGGTTCTTCTCCTCGGCGCAATGCGTGCCGGTGGCGGCGCGCGTCGAGCAGCTCAAGAACTTCATGTGGATCACGACCTGTATCTCGACCGGCGTCGTCGAGAACAAGAACCTGAAATATGTGTTCCGCCCCCAGGCCAGCGGCCAGCAGTTCGGCCTCATGGCGGCCGACATGATCGAGAAGAACGCCAAGGCGAAGTTCGGCAAGGAGCCGAAGGACATGCGCGTGGCGATCATCCACGAGGACGGGTCCTACGGTGTCGACGTCGCCAAGGGCAACGAGGCGGGCTCCAAGAAGGCTGGCTTCAACGTCGTCATGAAGGAAGGCTATTCGGCGACCGCGCCCGACCTGTCGTCGCTGGTGACCAAGCTGAAGCGGGCCCGTCCCGACGTCATCTTCCACACCGGCTACAACCCCGACATCACGCTGTTCGCCCGCCAGGCGCGTGAGCAGGGCCTCAAGTTCGGGGCGCTGGTCGGCCATGGCGCGGGCTACGGCGTCTACGAGAAGCTCAAGGACGGCATGGGCAACGATGTGAACTACGTGTTCAACATCGATCCGATTTCGATCTGGCTGGCCAACCAGTCGGCGCTCGATCCCAAGCTGCCGCCGGTGATCAAGATGGTCGGGGAGGAGTTCGACAAGATCAAGCCGGGCGTGGCGATCCGCTCGGCCCATGTCGGTATCGCCGCCTCCAACGCCTACGTGTTCTTCACCGAAGTGCTGCCGCGCGCGATCAAGAAGCATGGCGGGATCGATCCCGACGCGCTGCGCAAGGCCGCCCTCGAGGTCGATCTGCCGGAAGGCGGCACGATGCTGGGCTTCGGCGTCAAGTTCGCGGGTGAGGGTTCGCCGATCGCCGGCCAGAACGAGCGTTCCTTCCCGGTCATCATCCAGTATGTCGACGACAAGTCGTACGTGGTGTGGCCGAAGAGCCAGCAGCAGCGCGAGCCTGTGCTGCCGCTGCCCAAGACCTCGGGCTTCAGCAACCAGTAGGCCGCGGCCGCAACGAAAGAGGCCGTGCCGTGCTGGTGGTCGAGGGTCTGGTCAAGCGTTTCGGCGGCTTCACGGCCGTGAACAACGTATCGTTCAAGGTCGATCAGGGCGAGATTCTCGGCCTGATCGGCCCCAACGGCTCGGGCAAGAGCACGATCTTCAACATGCTGTCGGGGACCTTCCCCCCGACGTCCGGGTCGATCCGCTTCGACGGTCGGGAGATCGCGGGACTGCCGCCGCACCGCATCATCAACAGCGGCGTCGGACGGACCTTCCAGATTCCGCGCCCGTTTCGCCGCCTCAGCATCTTCGAGAACGTGGTGCTGGCGGGCTATTACGGCCAGGGCAGCCACAGCTCCGGGAAGGCGGAGGAGGCGGCCGAGCGGGCGCTCGACATGGTCGGCCTGCCGACCGACCGCAGCGCCAGCGTCGACGGGCTGGGAGCCGCAGGCCTCAAGAAGCTTGAACTGGCCAAGGCGATCGCCACCGGACCGAAGCTCCTGCTGGCCGACGAGAGCCTGGGCGGGCTCGACGAGGCCGAGATGGACCAGGCCGCCGACATGCTGCGCAAGATCCGCAGCGAGCTCGGCATCACCATCATCTGGGTCGAGCACATCATGGGCGTGCTGATGAAGGTCGTGGACCGCGTCATGGTCCTCGATCACGGCGAGAAGATCTCCGAGGGCCTGCCGAGTGCGGTCTCGCACGATCCGCGGGTGATCGAGGTCTATCTCGGCACCGATGCGCATGCCACGCAGGCGACGGCCGCCGCCGCGGCCGCGGCTGGCGGCAGCCCGGCCAAGCGCTGACGGGGCCGCAGACATGCTCGAACTCAGATCGATCGACGCCGGTTACGGCCGCTTCCAGGCGCTGTTCGGCATCGACCTCGACGTCAAGGCCGGCGAGGCCGTCGGCGTCATCGGGCCCAACGGCGCGGGCAAGACGACGCTGATGCGCGTGATCTCGGGGCTGATCCGCCCGACGCGAGGCTCGATCACCATGCAGGGCACCGACGTGCTGGCGACCGCGCCGCACCGGATCGTCAGCCTCGGCATCGCCCACGTGCCGGAGAATCGCCGCCTGTTTCCACGCCTCAGCGTCGAGGACAATCTGCGCATGGGGGCGTTCATGCCCGAGGCGCGAGCTCGCTATCGCGAGCGCATGGATTTCGTCTTCGACCTGTTCCCCCGGATGAAGGAGCGCCGCAACCAGCTCGCCGGAACCATGTCGGGCGGCGAGCAGCAGATGTGCGCCATCGGGCGCGCGCTGATGAGCGATCCCAAGCTGCTGCTGCTGGACGAGCCCTCGGCGGGCCTCGCGCCGGTCGTGGTCCAGCAGGTGTTCGAGCTGGTGAAGCGCATCCGCGCGGGTGGACTCACCGTGCTGATCGTCGAGCAGAACGTGCAGCAGGTGCTGCAGGTCGTCGATCGCGCCTACCTGCTGGAGGCCGGCTCGATCCGCGCCTCCGGCGCCTCGGCCGACCTGCTGGCCGACGATTCCATCCGGCAGGCCTATCTCGGTGTCTAGGTGAAGCGATGATGGAAATTTTCGACATCTATCTGCTTGAGGCGCTGGTCAACGGCATCCTGCTGGGCGGCGTGCTGGCACTGCTGGCGCTCGGCCTCAACCTGATCTTCGGCGTCATCGACGTGACGTGGATCTGCTACGCCGAGCTGGTGATGATCGGCATGTACGGCATGTACTACCTGTTCTCGGTGTACGAC
>CAZPOS010000283.1:698-6602 GCA_964588065.1 uncultured Reyranella sp. | reverse complement strand
CCGTCGCGAGGCCGGCGCTAGCCGCCCAGATTGCGCAGGCGAGCGATGCGATCCTCGATATCGGGATGGGTGGCGAGCAGGGCCGGTGTCTTGGACGTGAACTGGTGGATGGGATTGACGATGAAGAGATGCTGCGTGGCACGACTCACTCCGGGAAAGGGTGCGGCCTTCTCTGCGAGCTTGCCGAGCGCGGAGATGAGGCCGTTGGGATTGCGCGTGAACTGGACGGAGGTGGCGTCGGCGAGATATTCGCGCTGGCGGGACACCGCCATCTGCACCGCCTTGGCCGCGAGCGGCGCCAGGATCGCGACGACCAGCAGGACGACGATCAGGATGCCGCCGCCCGAGCTGCCCTTGCGGTCGTCGCTGCGCATCCGGCCGATGTTCATCGTGCGCAGCGCCATGTCGCAGACCAGCGCGATCAGGCCGACTGTGACGCCGACCACGACCATGTAGCGCGTGTCGAGGTTGCGCAGATGCGCCATCTCGTGCGCCACCACGCCCTGCAGCTCGTCGCGGTTGAGCGAACTCAACAGCCCGCGCGTCACGGCGATCGTGCCGCTGCCGACCTTGTTGCCGGTGGCGAAGGCGTTCAGCGCGTCGGTCTCAAGCACCATCACCCGGGGCATTGGCACGCCGGCGGCGATCGAAATCTCCTCGACCACGTTGTAGAGCTGCGGCGCGTCCTGCTTCTCAATCACCTTGGCGCCGGCCATCGACAGCACCATCCTGTCGCCGACCGCCAGCGAGATCGCGCTCCAGCCGATGCTGACGGCCGCCATCAGGCCGGCGGCCGCGATGCCCATCTGGCTCACGGCGGGCAATGAGCCCGAGGACTCTGTCTCCAGCAGCGCGCCGACCAGATAGCCGATCCCGCCCGCCAGCAGGGTGAGCACCGCCAGCAGCACCATCGTGTTGCGGCGGTTCTGGTTCTGCGCGGCGACGAAGTCGGTGGTGGCGCTCATGCGCCGTGCCCTCTCAGCGCAATGCGACCTTCGGCACGTCGCGCTCGGACTCCGGCATGTTGAACAGGTCCATCGGGCCGAAGCCCAGCGACGCCGCGGCCAGCACCGCCGGGAAGCTCTGGCGGCGGGTGTTATAGGTGTTCACCGAGTCGTTGTAGAACTGGCGCGCGAAGGCGATCTTGTTCTCGGTGGCCGTAAGCTCCTCCTGGAGCTGCATGACATTGTCGTTGGCTTTGAGGGTCGGATAGTTCTCCATCAGGGCGAACAGACCGTGCGTCGCCTGGCTGAGCGCCGCCTCGGCCGGCCCCGATTGTGCGGCATTGCCGCTCGCCGCGACGGCGTTGTTGCGCGCCTGGATCACCTTGGTGAGCGTCTCCTGCTCGTAGCCCATCGCGTCCTTCACCACCTGCACCAGGTTGGGAATGAGATCGTGCCGGCGCTTCAGCTGCACGTCGATCTGGCTCCACGCGGTCTGCGCCTGGTTGCGGCCGCCGACGAGCCCGTTGTAGACGGCGATCAGCCACAGGCCGATGGCGACGACGATGCCGAGGAAGATCCATGAGCTCATCCGACAGTCTCCGTTTGGGCGCGCCGTTACATTCGCACTATAGATTGCCATGGAAAAGAAGGACCTTCGCGACCTGAGCAGGCTGGTGTCGCATGCCCTGCGACATGAACCGGCAGCCTATGGACTGAAGCTCGACAGCGAGGGCTGGGTGGCTATCGACGCATTCATTGCAGCGATGCGAGCGTCGAGCCCGCGATGGCGCGACGTGACGGTGGCGGACCTCGAGGCGATCGGAGGCGCTTTCGAGAAGAAGCGCCACGAGATCGCG
The DNA here is from genome assembly GCA_964588065.1 of uncultured Reyranella sp. GTDB lineage: Bacteria > Pseudomonadota > Alphaproteobacteria > Reyranellales > Reyranellaceae > Reyranella. The sequence goes on along the minus strand of CAZPOS010000283.1, from coordinate 4,801 downwards.
CACGGGCGCATTCGCGCGTCCTATGGACATTCCGTCGAGGCCGCGCTCGAGCGGACGGCGAGCGAGCCGCCGACCGTACTCTACCACGGGACATCACCCGAGGCGGCAGAAGCCATCGCTAGGGAAGGGCTGCGTCCGATGAAGCGGACCCATGTTCATCTCTCCACCGACCTGAATGGCGCGCGCGAGGTCGGCCTCCGCAAGAGCGCAACGCCCGTCCTGCTATGCGTCCGTGCGCTGGATGCCCATGCGCAAGGTCATCGATTCTATCGGGTCGATGGACGCGTGTGGCTGGCAGATGCCATCCCTCCGGGAGTCCTGGACAGGATAAGCTAATGTCTGCCCAACGAATTCAATTGGAGGAATGCATGAGCACACAGGAGCTGCTGAAGGCCTTCTGCTCGGCCGTGGAGCGCCGCGATGGCAAGGGATTCGCCAGCCTGTTCACCGAGGACGCCGTCTATCACGACGTGTTCTACGGCGATTTCGTCGGGCGCGAGCGGATCGCCGAGATGATCGACGACTGGTTCCATCGCACCGCGCACGAGTTCCGCTGGGACATGCACCGGCCGGTCAGCGACGGCAAGATGCTCTACGCCTATTACACGTTCAGCTACGTCTCGAAGCTGCCCGGCGCCGAGGGCAAGCGCGTCGGCTTCGAAGGCTGCTCGATGATGCAGCTGCGCGACGGCCTGATCTTCGACTATCGCGAGGTGGCCAATGTCGGGCCGGCCTTCGTCGACCTGGGCTTCGCGCCCGAACGCACCTCGAAGATCCTCGCCAAGGAAGGCGCGCATCTGCGGGCCCAGCCGGAGTGGAAACGCCACGCCGGCTGACGCCCGCTGTGGAGACTAATCGCGCAGCAGATCGTTGATCGAGGTCTTGGAGCGCGTGCGCTCGTCGACGGTCTTCACGATCACGGCGCAGTAGGTCGAGGGACGGTCCGGGCCGCCGCCGATATTGCCGGGCACGACCACCGAGTAGGGCGGCACCTTGCCGATGTGGATCTGGCCGGTGGCGCGATCGACCACCTTGGTGGTGGCGCTGATGAACACGCCCATCGAGAGCACCGCGCCGGTGCCGACGATCACGCCCTCGACGACCTCGGAGCGGGCGCCGATGAAGCAGTTGTCTTCGATGATGACCGGGTTGGCCTGCAGCGGTTCGAGCACGCCGCCGATGCCGACGCCGCCCGAAAGGTGGCAGTTCTTGCCGATCTGGGCGCACGAGCCCACCGTTGCCCAGGTGTCGACCATGGTGCCGGTGTCGACATAGGCGCCGAGGTTCACGAAGGACGGCATCAGCACGACCGACGGGGCGATGTAGGAGCCGCGGCGCACGATCGAGCCGGGGACCGAGCGGTAGTTCGCCTTGGCGAAGCGGGCGGCGTCCCAGCCCGTGGTCTTGAGCGGCACCTTGTCGAACCAGGGCGCGGCGCCCAGGCCGGGGAACGAGGCGCCGCCGTCCATCGGCACCGAATCATAAAGACGGAACGAGAGCAGCACGGCCTTCTTCAGCCACTGGTGCACGACCCATTCGTCGCCGAACTTCTCGGCGGTGCGATAGGTGCCGTCGTCGAGGCCGGCGATCGCCGCTTCGACGGCGTCACGCACTTCGCCCTTGGTGGCACTGTTGACGCCGTCGCGTGCTTCCCATGCCGCGTCGATGGTGGCCTGTAGCTGCTTGCTCATTGTTCCCTCGGAATTCTGCCGCGGGACCTTATATGCTGCCCGCGATGGCCTTCAAGCTCCCAGAATCGGTGCTGGTCGTGGTCCACACGCCGCGCCTCGACGTGCTCCTGCTGGAACGCACGGGGACCGGCCTCTGGCAATCCGTGACCGGCTCGCGCGAACCCGACGACCCGGACCTCGAGGCGACGGCGCGCCGCGAGCTCCTGGAGGAGACCGGCCTCGCGGTCGGCACGCTCACCGACTGGCGCCAGACCAACCGCTACGAGATCTGGGCCCAGTGGCGCGCCCGCTACGCGCCGGACGTCACCCACAATGTCGAGCATGTCTTCAGCTTCCAGGTCCCGGAACTGACCGTGGCGACCCTCGATCCCGCCGAGCACGTCGCCCAGCTCTGGCTGCCCTGGCAGGAGGCCATGGAGAAGGTTTTCTCGCCCACCAATCGTGATGCGATCTGGCAGCTTCAGCGGCGCATCCGTTGACATGTGCTGCACATGTGATTAGCAATTTCGCATGTCGACGATGATCCAGATTCGCAACGTGCCCGATGCGCTGCATCGCCGCCTCAAGTCGCGCGCTGCATTGGCCGGCATGTCCCTGTCCGATTATCTGCTGCAACAGATCCGGGAAGTAGCCGAACGGCCGACGATCGAGGAGATGCGCGCGAGGCTGGCACGACGTTCGCCGGTTTCGGTCTCGATCGACCCTGTCACTGCCGTCCGGGCGGAACGCGATAGTCGGTGATTGTCGTCGATGCGTCGGCCATGGTCGCGCTTCTGCTGCGTACTTCCGCAGCGCCGGCGATCGAAGCGCGCCTGTTCGGCGAGCAGCAGGCGCTTCATGCTCCCGAGCTGATCGATGTCGAAGTCACCCAGGTACTCCGTCGATACTCGATATCCGGGCAACTCGACACGGAGCGCGGCCGGACTGTCATGACCGATCTGATGGAATTCCCCATGACACGCCATCCTCATGGCGTTCTGATGCAGAGGGTATGGGAGCTTCGACACAATCTCAGCGCCTACGATGCCGTCTATCTGGCCTTGGCCGAATCTCTCGACGCGGCGTTGCTCACCGATGATCGACGTCTCGTCACTGCGACCCGCCGACATTCATGGGTGAAGGTTCTGTGAGCGAAGTCGCAACGCCGCCCGTCCGTGAAGCCTCGACGCTCGGCCAGTTCAGCTGGGCGCTGTTCGACTGGGCCAACCAGCCCTTCTTCACCATCATCACCACCTTCATCTTCGCGCCCTACTTCGCCAACGTGCTGGTTGGCGATCCGGTGCAGGGACAGGCGGCCTGGGGTTTCACGCAATCGGCCTCCGGGGTGCTGATCGCCCTGATGAGTCCGTTCCTCGGCGCCATGGCCGACGCCGGCGGCCGTCGCAAGCCCTTCATCCTCGCCTTCCAGCTCGTGCTGGTCGCGGGATGCGCCGGCCTGTGGTTCGCCTATCCCGGCCGGCCCGATCTCATCCTGCCGATCAGCTGGGCGGTGATCCTGGCCACGGTCGGCGCCGAGATGTCGATCGTGTTCAACAATGCCCAGCTCCCCAACATCGTGCGGCCCGAGCGCATGGGCCGGCTGAGCGGCTTCGGCTGGGGGCTGGGCTATTGCGGCGGCCTGGTCTCGCTGCTCCTCGTGCTCGCCGTGTCGATGCCGGCGATGTTCGGCCTGGCGGCGTCGAACGACCGGCCGCTGTTCGGGCTCGATCCCGCCAGCCACGAGCTGGAGCGCCTGGTCGGGCCCGCCTCGGCGCTGTGGATCATGATCTTCGTGCTGCCGATGTTCCTGTTCACGCCCGATTCCGCCGGTGCGCGGCGCCAGCCCCTGCTCGTCGCGGCGCGGGAGGGCGGCCGCTCGCTCCTGTCGACGCTGAAGCGCCTGCCGCGCTACGGCAACGCGCTGCGCTATCTCATCGCCTTCATGCTCTACAATGACGGCCTCGCGGCGATCATCGCCTTCGGCGGGGTCTATGCCGCCGCGACCTTCGGCTGGAGCACGGTGACGCTCGGCATCTTCGGCATCGTCCTGACGGTCTTCGCGATCCCCGGCGCCTTCCTCGGCGGCCGGCTCGACGACTGGATCGGCAGCAAGCGCACGGTGCAGCTGGCCATTGCCGGAGTCATCGTGGCGACCCTGGGCATCGTCGGCGTCACCGCCACGCACGTCTTCTACATCGTGCCGGCCGACCCGCTCAGCCCGACCCGCGGTCTGTTCGGCTCGCTGCAGGAGAAGGTGCTGATGGGCTTCGCCCTGCTCCTCGGCTTCTGCATGGGGCCGATGCAGGCGGCCAGCCGTACCATGGTCGGCCGCATCGCACCGGCGGGCATGACCGGCGAGTTCTACGGCCTGTTCGCCCTGTCGGGCCGCGCCACCGCCTGGATGGCGCCGTTCGCCATCGCGACCGTGACAGC
>CAZPOS010000283.1:0-688 GCA_964588065.1 uncultured Reyranella sp. | reverse complement strand
CAATCGACCCGCCTCGGCATGGCCTGCGTTCTGTTCTTCCTGGTGGTAGGCTTCATCCTGCTCTGGAAGGTGCGCGAGGAACGCGCCGTCCCCGTGTGAAGGAGGATCGCATGATCACCGCCATCGTGAATTTCAAGCTGCCGGCCGACGTCGACGCGAAGAAGGCCGCCGAACTGTTCAAGGGCTCGGCGCCGAAGTATCGCGGCATGAAGGGCCTGGTCCGCAAATACTATCTGTTCGATTCGGAGAAGCGGATCGGCGGTGGCGTCTACCTCTGGAAGAGCCGTGCCGAGGCCGAGGCGGTCTATACGCCGCAATGGCAGGCCTATATCGCCGAGCGCTACGGTGCCCCGCCCGACATCCGCTATTTCGAGACCGCCGTCGTGGTCGACAACGACAGCGACACGATCACCGCCGACGCCGCGTAAGCTGGGGGCGCGCGACTCCAGTCGCGCGATCTTCATTGCGACCCACGAAGACGCGCCACTGGAGTGGCGCGCCCCCAGCAATCATCCTCGACGCGCCGCCTCGATGCGGGCGACGTCGATCTTCTGCATGCCCATCATGGCCTCGAAGGCGCGCTTGGCCTCGTCGCCGCCGGCCGCCATCGCCTCGGTCAGCGCGCGCGGCGTGATCTGCCATGAAAGGCCCCATCTGTCCTTGCACCAGCCGCAGGCGCTCTCCTGGC
>CAZPOS010000282.1:0-6629 GCA_964588065.1 uncultured Reyranella sp. | reverse complement strand
GTCGGGCATGGCCGGCTCCTGGGATGAGAGGAACCGGCGGCGCGGTCGAAGGGGTTGGCCGTCTCACGAACGGGCGGGGAAGAGACGGACCGGGGGGCGACCGCGCCGCCGATCGGCCCGACTGAGGCCGACGGGCGCAAGGTGTCGAAAATTTTAGACGATGTCAACGAGGCGTCGAAAAATTTCGACGATCTTGGTTGAGCCGGAACTCGTCTTGACGGCAATTGCAGCGTCTCGGCATATGCTACCGCAGGGGGAAACGCCTCATGCCCGATGTCAAAGGCGACGCTTTCTATAACCGTGTCGGCGGCGAGAGAATTGCCGACCGGCAGGTAAACGAGTTGATTGGCATGTGCCGGGGCCTAGCCGCTGACGGTGTCATCAGCCAGTCAGAGGTCGAATTCCTCCGGACGTGGCTTGCGGCTAATAGGGAAATCAGCGACCAGCCGCTGATACACACCCTGTACGATCGCATGGCCGCCATCATGGCGGATGGCGTTGCAGACAAGGAAGAGTGCGAGGAGCTGCTGGTCACGCTCCAGGGCCTCACGCGGGTGGATGTCGAATTGGGCGAGGTGCTGAAGGCCACGACCCTGCCCCTCTGTGATCCGGCACCGGCGCTGTCCTTTGCCGGCAAGCGATACTGTTTCACAGGCACGTTCGTATACGGGAAGCGCAAGCAGTGCGAGGCCGCTATCGCCGAGCGCTTCGGTAGCGCCGGCCTGCTGACGCAGAAAACGGACGTCCTCGTGATCGGGATTTATGCCACCGAATCGTGGAAGCATTCGTCGTTCGGCAACAAGATCGCCCAGGCTGTCGAGTGGCGCGCCCGCGGCATCCCGATTTCGATCGTGTCGGAGACGCACTGGCGTAGCCATCTCTGAGACCGCCTGCCCGCCGACGCGGTCGAGGCTACAGCCCGGCGCGCGACGTGTCAGTTATAAATAGGGAGAATTCCCGTTGCCGAAGGGAAGTTTCCCGTTTTAGCTTCCGCCGTCGGCGTCTGGGCGAGGATGTGATGTCAGAAGGTGAACAGCCCTACCCCCTTCCCCGGATCCTCGTCGACGACTTCGCCGAGTTCGCCGAGATCCTAGCCGACGACGAGGCCTTCCCCGGCTCGCACGCAGCGTGGGAGCGGCTGGTCGACGCCCATCGGGCCGAGCTGGCCGAGGACGGCTACACCGCGAAATTCCTTGAGGTGCGGCCGGCCGGGTTCCGGCGGTTCCTGAAGGAGATGGGCGGGTCGCCAAGTTTGGACGGGCTGGCAGCATATGTGGCGCTGCTGGCGACCTACAAGCGATGAGCGGCAACTCAGACGCTGTCGGCAACGTTAATTCGTGGTACTATCACGTCACGTGCAAAACCCGAGTTGCTAGAGCGCCTTGGGACTGCTAAGGGCGGTTATCCTCAGTTTGGGCCCCGGTCCCGCGCTTGCGCAAATCCGGACGAAGGGTGAGTTATGTCCGCCATCTATCGGCGCTTCGATGAAAGACTTGAACGGCTTCTGTCCCGCAATTCGGTGCGGGGCCTGTTGTCCGGCATGGCCGCAAGCGTAGCGATTTACTCCACTCACCAGTATGTCTACCCGCATCGCTCGACGACCTCCGCGCTCCGCGGCGATTGGCAGCGTATCGGCGCGGACGTCAGCAGAGTGATCGCCCGCGAAGTTGAAAAAGCCCAGACCGAGTAAGCGGAAACCTCGCTTCGTGGCGCGTCATCGTCAGGGGCCGCAGCAGCCGCAGCCCAATCAACAGCCTAACCATCACATCACTGCACATGTGCAGCAGACCTCGTGGTCTGGCCCGCTCCCCGCTCCGGCCGCGCTGAGAGAATTTGACAGCATTGTTCCCAACGGCGCCGCGCGAATCATGGCGATGGCCGAGGCGGAGCAGACGCATCGCATCAAGATGGAAAGTGACGGGCAGGCGGCGGCGATTAGGGAGACCAAGCGGACACAGTGGCTAGGGGCGGGGCTTTCTCTTCTAGCAATGGTTGGAGCGGGCGCGCTCTCTTGGTTTACCGGTGCAGTAACCGTCCCAGCCCTTCTTCTGAGCGTCCCGATTACGTCGGTGATCATTGCGTTAATCAGAAGCCGCTCGACTTAGGGCCCTGCGCGATTCGTTTCCTCCGATGTTGAACGTTGCCGTCCGTCAGCTCTCGGCTGGCTTGATCCAGCCAATGCGGGCGATGCTCTCGATCGGCTGATCGGTCATTACCGGGGTCAGCGGGTTGATGCTGAGCAGGTGGTAGCGTCCCCGCTTGCTGCCGGGCAAAAGTTTCTTCACCAGCAACGGGCCGTCTTTGACCTTCACGATGACGGGCCGCATCGGAGGGTCTTTCGGCGGCTTCTCGATGATTCGAAAGAACAGCACGTCGCCCTGATCGAACGTCGGCCGCATCGAATCGCCGCGCACGACGGCGGCGGCGGCCCGGGAGAAGCCCGGAGGCGCTTCAACGTAGTCAAAGGCCATGTCGTCGTCGAAGATATGGACCTCGTCTCCGGCGCCGACATAGTGCTGCAGCGGTACCTTGGCATGCAGGGGAGGTTCGCCGCGCAGCTCGCCGGCGCTGACCTTCCGGCCGACGATATCGGTGGCGGCCTCTGCTAGCGCTTCATAAGTGTCGTCGCCTAGGGCGTTAGTGCGTTTCCCCACAAGGAAGGGCCATAACGCTCCCTCGCTAAGGCCGGCGGACCGGCACCAGGCCTTTGGCGCGAGTTCGTTCGCGTCCATGAATGCCTGCAGAGCGAAGCGACGTTGTTCGGGATCATAAGCCATCGCTCCGATCCTGCCGGAGCGTCGAAAATTTTGCGCGACGAACGTTTTCGACGGCGAGCGGTTGACCCGTCGAATATTTTCGACGATGCTCGCCGCCATGACACCCCCGGACATCGGTTCGAGCCCCAGCGCACCACTCACCGGAAGAATCCCCACGCAGGACGCGGTGCTCGATCGCATCCGCGCCTACGCGCGTGCACGAGACTGGCTGCCCGGTCGGCTTGCTGTCGAGGCAGGGCTAAGCCGAGGCACGTTGAAGGATCTGTTCGACGCGAGCTGGTCCCCCAGCTCGGCGACGGTGAAGGCAATCGAGGGTGTGATCCCGCCCGATTGGCAGGCCGGCGACCCTGTGCCGGCCGCCTCTGAAGCCGCCACCGAAGCGGCGTCGGCGGCCCCGGGTGAGGCCTCGTGATCTGGGCGCGTGTCTCGATCGCCCGCGGGCTGGATCTCGGTCTCCTGGCGAAGCCGGTCGAGGTCTCGTCGCTGTCGTTCGCGCCGTCGGAGGCGCCGGCGGATTGGTCGGTGTCGGTCACGGTCGAGGATGTAGGCGAACCTGTGGCGCCGCGCGCCCGGAACGCCGGCCGACGTTTCCGGGAGGCGAGCCGATGAAGCGACGCGGGTTCCTGTTCGGCCTGTTCGCGGCGCCTCTGGTGCCGGCGGTGGCGAAGGCGGCGCCGGCAGCTGCGGCATCGCGTGGCCATCTGATCGCGCCGCAGCTGCTGCCTTCGGCGGTGGTGCGGCGGTCGCGTTCCTACAGCAAGGCGCAGCTCCTGGGATGGTTCAAGGACTGTCCGGAGGTCATGGCGCTCGATGAACCGCCGCTGTCTTGGCGCACCGACTGGCTGGATCTCGCGGAGAAGTATGGCGTGCCGCTGCTGGGCGAGCCGTCGAGTGGCCCCCGCGGCGGCTGCTACGATCCGGAGTTCGTGGAGTATGCCGATCGCGACGGCCGTCCGATCCTTAGGATCCCTCGGGCGACGTTTGAGTCCAGGCTTTCCGATAGCTGCGAAGCCGACGGCGAAGTGGAGCCGCCTCCGGGGTCCGGCCCACCACGTCGAGGCCACGATCGATGATCCCGTCCAGCATCTTGGGTGTCAGCGCCTTGCTCTTGCCGAGCTGGATCAGCGTCTCCAACAGCATGTGCAGCGCCAGCTCGCCTTCTACGATGTCGCGCAAATTCGTCTCCGTCGTTCGTGTGGTAACGACGATGGTGGCAGGCCGTGCTTCCGGCGTCGAGCCGGCGGCACGGCCTCGCTACTGCCCGCACGGTGCCGCATGACGCGCGCGTCCTTTCAACCCGTCAAGCCGTGCGACCCCGAGCTGCCGAAGGCGGCGGTGCGTCGTCTCGTCGACCAGAATGGTGGCATCAAGCGCACGGCCGTGAAGCTGGGCTTGCGGGAGACGCAGACCTACGCCGTCACCGATCCCGGCATGCCGGACGAGATCTCGTTCGCGCGCGTCGCGGCCCTCACTTCACACGAGGCGCCGGCGGGCGCCGAATATCTTGCGCTCCTGGCCGGCGGCGTCTTCCTGCCGATCGAGTGCGCCTCCGGTGCCGACGTGCGCGGCCTGACCGCCGACGTGGCGCGCGAACATGGCGACGCGATCGGCGCCCTGATCACCGCCATGGCCGACAACCGGATCACGCCGTCCGAAGCGCGCAGCGCTCTCGTCGAGGTCGACGACTGCCTCCGCATCTTCTGCGGGCTGCGCTCCCTGCTGCTCAAGGCAATCGATCCACCAGGCTGAACCGCGAAAGGAGCGGGGGCTCATGGACTACGACATCCCGACGACCAGCACCGCCCGCGCCGGCGACTGGATGATGACCTACACCGGCCGGAAGTTCTTTCCGCTCGATCCCCGGCCGGAGGACATCGACCTCAAGGACATCGCCTGGGGGCTAGCGCACCAGTGCCGGTACAACGGCCACGGCCGGTTCTTCTACAGCGTCGCCGAGCATTCGGTGCTGCTGTCGCGCCACTTCGACGAGACGCTGCCGGCGCGGGAAGCCCTGCTGCACGACGCGGCCGAGGCCTATATCGGCGACGTCATCCGGCCGCTGAAGCGCTCGCTGCCGCAGTTCGTCGAGATCGAGGCGAGGCTGGAGCGGGTGATCTTCGCGCGCTTCAACCTGCCGGCAGTCCTGCGCGACGAGATCAAGGCGGCCGACACGACGATCCTGACGGACGAGCGCAATCGGCTGTTCGATCCGGACGTGTGCGAGGCGCACGGCTGGGCCGCGCGGGACCGGCTCGGCGTGCATATCGAAGGCTGGCGGCCGACCGAGGCCTACGGGCTGTTCATGCAGCGCGCCCTGGCGTTGGGCGTGCTGCCGTGAGTGTGCCGAGCCGCACCACCGTGACACTTTCTGAGCCGAGCGGGCTCCCGGCGCAGGTGACTGCGCCTGCCGCCCGCCCGTGGAACGACGAGGTCGTTCCACGTGAAGCATTGGCGCAACCGAAGCGGCGTTATTTCTCGGCCGCGCGCCGGAAGAAGGCCGAGGCCACGCGCGAGGCATTGCTGAACGCTGCCGTCGAACTGATTGTCGAGACGGGCGACTTCCGGCCGGAAGCGTCGGCGATCGCTGCCCGCGCCAAGGTCCACCCGGCGACGATCAACCGACACTTCTCGGCGGCGCATCTGCTCTATCGCGTAATCGCGCGCGAGCGGACGGGCGCGGTGCTGGAAGCGCTCGGGCTTGTTGCGACGTTGGACGACGAGGCCGTCCAACGCGACGTGGTCTGGATCGCCCTGACGGGCCGTCGCCGCGACGGCTGGACCTGACATGATCCCGGAGATCACGATCGAGCGTGCCCGCCGGCTCTACACCGGAGTCGATCCGGACACGCGGCAGAGCCTGACGGAGGCCGATTGTCCGCGCATGGCCGGGGCTGCGATCGCGGAAGCGGTCGGCGTGCACCCGCACACGGTCGATGCCTGGATCAAGCGGTTCTGCTGGATGCGTCCGCCCTGGTATCGCAAGCGCGCGGGACGCAAGCCGGTCCAGCCCGGCGCCGTGGCGAAGGTGCTGGAATCCCGGATCGAGGAAGCGGCGGCGACCGGCGCGGCGCTGCCCGACAATTTCCGGCTGGCGCGCGAGATCGGCTGCAGCATCCAGGGCGTCACGGCGGCGCTTCGGCGCCTTCGGCGGACCGGCGCGCTCAGCAGCGAGCGCAACGGTCCCTTCCGCCGTCTGGTGCTGCGCGATGGGCGTGCGACCGGCTGGTCGCAGCTCACGGGCGATAACGCCTCGGGCGATGGGCCGGACGGCGGACCAGACGATAAGAGGCCGCGGCGCAAGACGGTGGTCGAGCGGGTCCGCGAAGCCGTCGAAGGATGGGCCGCCGGCGCGGAACCGATGCCCGGGGATTCGGCCGGCGCCAAGACTGTTGGCTGTTCCCCGTCCGCCTTCCGGCGCGCCCTGAAGGGGTTGCGCGAGACCGGCGCGCTGCGCGTCGAGAACCGGCCGCACCGGCGGCGCTTCATCCTGCCGGATGGGCGGGCCACCGGCTGGAGCGTGCCGCAGCTGCGGATGAAGCCGCTCGAAGCGGCCTGCAGGAATGCCTCGCGGCCGGTCCGGTTCAGGGCGGCGCCGCTCGACCTCGCGGTCGAGGAGGCGGTGCGCGCCCTGCGCCGGCAGGGGCCGGTGGTCTATGACCTGGCGATCGTGACCGGCTGCGCGCCCGGTGTGGCCTGGTCGGTCGACGGCCGGACGATGAGCCGGGACCAGCTCCTCGCCGAGGCGGCGCGCCGAAATGCGCGCGCGGTCGAGCAACTGGCCGGCGGACGGGCGCTGCCGGCATGAGAACCGACCTTCAGTCCGTCGCCTACGACCGCGAGGCCTGGAGCCGG
>CAZPOS010000281.1:0-6637 GCA_964588065.1 uncultured Reyranella sp. | reverse complement strand
CCTGCTCGGTCAGCGCCTTGACCAGGTAGGGATGGCAGTGGCCCAGCGCGTTCACGGCGATGCCGGACGTGAAGTCCAGGTAACGTCGGCCGTCCACCGCGTAGAGATAGTTACCCTCTCCGCGTTCGAACACGACGTCCTTGCGACCGTACGTCGGCATCACAGCCGTAATCACAGCGAGCCTCCCTCAAAAACCAAAAACCCCCGCCGATCCGACGATTCCGGGATGGAAACTCCGGGTTTTGGCGAGGGGCGGGCACTATCTTACCGGGGTCCGGGTGTGTCAACTTGGGGCGGCCGGCCGGCAGTGCCCGTCTTGAGGGGCCTCGACCCCTCTGCTAGGAGACCCGCCTTCCGATGAAAATGCTGCCCACCCGCAATTCCACGCTGCCCCTGCATCGCGCCGGGTTCGCCTCCGTGCCCGCGATGCTCGACTATGCGGCGAAGGGCGAGACGGGGGTGACCTTTTATAATGCCAAGGGCGAGCTGCTCTCGGTCTTGCCCTGGCGCGAGGTCCGCGAGCGGGCGCAGGTCGTCGCGCGCAAGTTGATCGGCGCCGGTTTTGCGCGCGGCGAGCGGATACTCATCACCGCGGACACCTGGCCAGGCTTCTTCGACTCGTTCTTTGGCGCCCAGTATGCCGGTCTGCTGCCCGTTCCGGTCTCGATTCCCGTCGGCATCGGGGGCAAGGACGCCTATCTCGACCAATTGCGCCGCCAGTTCTCGGCGTCGGGCGCCGTCGCCGCGGTCGGCCTCGACGATCTCGCGGGCTACCTGGCCGATGCCGCGCGTGAATTTCCCGCCATCCGTCTTCACGGCGGCATGGACGCGATCCATTCGCTGCCCGAGAAGCCGGTCGACCTGCGGCCGCTCGCTGCGGACGATCTCTGCTATATCCAGTTTTCGTCCGGCAGCACGCGTCATCCGCATGGGGTGCAGATCACCCAGCGCGCGCTGATGGCCAATCTGGCTGGCATGGTGGGACCGGCCGGGCTCGGCGTCGTCGAGGGCGACCGCGCGGTGAGCTGGCTGCCGCTCTATCACGACATGGGCCTGATCGGGTTCCTGATGGGACCTCTCGCCAGCCAGCTTTCGATCGACTACCTGACGCCGCGCGACTTCGCCCGCCGGCCGATGCAGTGGCTGAACCTGATCTCGCGCAATCGCGGCACCATCTCCTACAGCCCGAGCTTCGGCTACGATCTCGCCGTGCGGCGCGGCGCGGCGCAGGTGCCGCCCGATCTCGACCTGCGCTGCTGGCGCCACGCGGGCATCGGCGGCGACATGGTGCGCGCGGACGTGCTGGAGCGCTTCGCGGCGACCTTCCAGCCCTTCGGCTTCGACGCGACCGCGTTCATTCCCAGCTACGGCATGGCCGAGGTGTGCCTGGCCATCACCTTCTGCCCGCACGACACCGGGGTGCGGACGGATGCGGTCGACCGCACGGCGCTGGCCGAAACCCAGCGGGCCGTTCCGGCGGCGGACCCGAACGACCAGGGCCGGGCACGCCGCTTCGTGATCTGCGGCCGCGTCCTGCCGGGCCATCGCCTCGAGGTGCGCGGCCCCGACGGCGCCGTTCTGGCGGATCGTGAAGTGGGGCGCATCTTCGTGTCCGGCCCCAGCATCATGCCGGGCTATTTCGGCGAGCCGGAAGCCAGCCGGGAAGTCCTGGTGGACAGCTGGCTCGATACCGGCGACCTCGGATACCTGCTGGACGGCGAAATCATCGTCAACGGCCGCAACGTCTGGCCGCAGGACATCGAATGGGCGATCGAGGCCAAGCGGGTCGTCAAGAACGGCGACGCGGCGGCCTTCTCGATCGATACCGGCGAGGGCGAGCGGGTGGTCGTGGCCGTGCTGGCGCGTGTCTCGGGCGAGCAGGGCCGGAGCGATCTGGCCCGCGACGTCGCCGGCGCGGTGCGCGAGGCGATCGCGGTCGATTGCGACGTGGCGCTGGTGCCGCCGACCCTGGGCCTGCCGACCACCTCGTCCGGCAAGCTGTCGCGCGCCCGGACCAAGGCCAACTACCTCGCCGGCCTCTACGCGCCCAAGCCCGAGGCGGCCTGACCGCACGCCATGGCCAGGCTGGTCGCCGTCACCGGGGCCACCGGCTTCGTCGGAACCCATCTCGTGGCGGCCTTGGCGCGCCGCGGTTGGCGGCTGCGCCTGCTGGTCCGCCGCTGGTCGCCCCTGCCGTCGCTGGCCGGCGTCGATGCCGATCTGGTGCTGGGCGACGTTTCCTCCGAGCCGGCCCTGCGCCAGCTGGTCGCCGGCGCAGATGCGGTCGTCCATGCCGCCGGGCTGATCAAGGCGAAGGCCGACCGGGACTTCCTGCCGGTGAACCGGGACAGTGCGGCGCTCCTGTCCGCCCTCGCGCCCGACGCGCCCCTGCTTCTGCTGTCGTCCCTGGCGGCCCGGGAGCCGCAGCTTTCTGCCTATGGCGCGAGCAAGCGCGCCGGAGAGGGAGTCGTCGCGACCCGCAGCGGCCCCTGGACGATCGTGCGCGCGCCGGCCGTCTACGGACCGGGCGACCGCGAGACGCTGGCCTATTTCCGAGCGGTCAACTCGGGCATTGCGCCGCAGCCGCGGGTGCCCGAGGCCCGCCTGTCGCTGATCCATGTCGCCGACCTGGCGGAGGCGCTGGCGCTGGCCGTCGAGCGATCGCCCGCGAGCGGGACCTACGAAATCGACGACGGCAGGACCTATACCTATGCCGACATGGCGTCGGCGGCGGGCGCGGCGCTGGGGCGACGGCCGCTGCGCCTCGCCGTGCCCCGCAGCGTCATGGCCGGCATTGCCCGCTGGAACGAGGTGCGGCAGTCGCTGGGGGGCGGGGCGCAGATTTTGACCCGCGGGAAGGTGAACGAGATCTTCCACCCGGACTGGTCGGCCAGCGACCGGCGGCTGGCCGCAGCGATTGGCTTCCAGCCCCGTTACGACCTCACGTCCGGCTTCCGGGACACGATCTTGTGGTATCGCGCGAAGCACTGGCTATAGGACGTGTGAAATACGGCGTAACAATTTGTCATTTCACTCGGAATCGCTGTTTCTGGCACAAGGTGACCGCCCACCCCCGGGCGCTGGAGAGCGTTTTGCGCACTGCCCATCAAATGATCGTCGAAACCGACGGCATGACCGACACCCTCGAACGCGCCCGCGTCAGCGGCCAGTCGCGCGGGGAAGTCATTCGCGAAATCTGTCGTCACTTGGCGCCCTTCCAGACCGGCGAGCGGCCGATCACGGGCGACACGGTGATCGCCAAGGACCTGACCATCGATTCGCTCGCCATCATGGACATGGTGATGGAGCTCGAGGATCATTTCGACATCTCGATCCCCATGAACGTGGTGGCCGAGATTCACACCGTCGACCAGCTCGCGGACACCATCCAGAAGCTCTGCGCCCGGCGTTAGCCATGGGCCTTTTCGACCGGCATGCGGGCCTGCTCGAGGCCTATCGGGACGTTCGAACCACCGGCTACGACCCGTTCCAGATCCGCATGGAGCGGGTGCTGTCGCCGACCGAAGCGATCATCAACGGTCGCAAGATGTTGCTGGTCGGCACCAACAACTATTTCGGCCTGACCTTCGATCCGAGCTGCATGGAAGCCGCCATCGAGGCGATCCGTGCCGAGGGCACCGGCACGACCGGCTCGCGCATCGCCAACGGCAGCTACAGCGAGCACGTGGCGCTCGAGCGCGAGATCGCCGAGTTCTACGGCAAGAAGCACTGCATGGTCTTCACGACCGGCTACCAGGCCAATCTCGGCCTGATCTCGACCCTCGCGGGCGAGGGCGATCAGCTGCTGATCGACGCCGACAGCCATGCCTCGATCTACGACGCCTGCAAGATGACGCAGGCCGAGGTGGTGCGCTTCAAGCACAACGACCCGTCGAGTCTGGAGGCGCGCCTGCGCCGACTGGGCGACCGGCCCGGCAATCGCGTAGTGGTGCTGGAAGGCATCTATTCGATGCTGGGCGACAGCGCGCCGCTGCGCGAGTTCATCGACGTCTGCAAGAAGTACGGCGCCTACGTGATCGTCGACGAGGCCCATTCGCTGGGCGCGCTGGGCGACAATGGCCGCGGCCTCTGCGAATCGGCCGGCGTGCTGGACGACTGCCATTTCATCGTCGGTACCTTCTCCAAGACCCTAGGCGCGATCGGCGGCTACTGCGTCTCGGACGATCCCGACTTCGACATCCTGCGCGTCACGGTGCGCTCCTACATGTTCACGGCGTCGCTGCCGCCGTCGATCGTCGCCTCGGTACGTCAGGCGCTGAAGGTGGTGAAGGCCAAGCCGGAACTGCGCACCCAGCTCTGGTCCAACGTCGCCACGCTCTACGACGGCCTTGCCGCCCAGGGTTTCAAGCTCGGCCCCGAGCACGGACCCGTGGTCGGCGTGCACCTGCCGGACCGCATGACCGCCATCGGCTTCTGGCGGGCGATGCTCGATGCCGGCATCTACGTGAACGTGGCCGTGCCGCCCGCGACGCCCAACGGTGTGTCGCTGCTGCGCTGCTCGGTCTGCGCCGTCCACACGAAGGAACAGCTCGAGCACATGATCGAGGTCATGACCGGCATCGGCCGGCAGCTCGGCGTCCTGGGCGACCGCACGCTCCGCGTGGTGGGCGGCGCCCGCTAGGGGCGCATCCATCATGTTCACCCTCGCGCATCTGTCCGACCCGCATCTGCCGATGCCGCAGGCGCGTGTTCTCGATCTGCTGGGGAAGCGCGCCACGGGCTACTGGAACTGGTGGCGCAACCGCGTGGCCCTGCATCGCCCCGAGGCGCTGGCCGGCATCGTGGCCGACATCGAGGCCTGCAATCCGGACCATATCGCCCTGACCGGCGATCTCGTGAACGTCTCGCTGCCCGACGAGTTCGCGCGCGCCTCGCAATGGCTCGCCACGCTCGGCGGGCCCGACCGGGTCACCGTCGTTCCCGGCAACCACGACGTCTATGTTGCCACCCTGTGGCGCGAGGGGCTGGGACGGTGGGGGGCCTATATGGCAGGCGACGGCCAGCCGCCGGCCACCGATTTCACGGTTTTTCCGACCGTGCGCCGACGCGGCCCGGTGGCGCTGGTCGGGCTGAACAGCGGCGTGCCGAAGCCGCCCTTCTTCGCGACGGGCACCCTGGGCGACGCGCAGATCGCCGCCGCCGGCAAGCTGCTGGAGCAACTCGGCCGCGAAGGGCTCTGCCGCGTCGTGATGATCCATCATCCGCCGCTCACCACCGAATCTCGTTTCAAGAGACTCACCGACGCCGCTGCCTTCCAGGCGATGATCCGGCGGGTCGGCTGCGAGATCGTGCTGCACGGCCACAATCATCGCAGCGAAGTCGCGCGCATCGCGGGCCCGCAGGGAGACATCCCGGTGGTCGGCGTCACCTCGGCGTCGGCCGCGCCGGGCAGCAAGTACGGTCGGGCGCGCTATCACCTGATCGGCATCGAGCGCGGGGTGGGAGGCTGGCGGATTTCCCTCGACATCCGGGCGCTCGCGGCCGACGGCACAGGATGCGAGCCCGACGGCCGCATCGTCTTCAACGGCGGCACATCGGCCGCGCTGGCAGCCTGAGGCGGCAATGGCTTCGTCCGACATCACGGTCACCCCGGTCGAGTCCAAGGCCGACCTGAACGCCTTCATCGCGCTGCCCAAGCGCCTCTATTCAGGCCACAAGGGCTACACCGCGCCGCTCGACATGGAGCGCCGGGAAGCCTTCACGCCGGGCAAGAACCCGCTGTTCGAGCATGTCGAGGTCCGCTTCTTCCTGGCGCGGCGCGCCGGCAGGGTGGTCGGCCGGATCTCGGCCCAGATCGATCGTGCCCATCTCGAACGCTACGACGACAGCACCGGCCATTTCGGCTGTCTCGCCGCCGAGGACGATCCGTCGATCTTCGCCGCGTTGTTCGCGGCGGCCGAAGCCTGGCTGGTTGCGAAGGGCATGAAGCACGTGACCGGCCCGTTCAGCCTCACGGTGAACGAGGAGGTGGGCCTGCTGATCCACGGATTCGACAGCCGGCCCGTCCTGATGGTGCCCTACGATCCGCCCTATGCCGGGCCAAGGGTCGAGGCCTGTGGCTATGCCAAGGCCAAGGACGTCTTCTCCTACGATTACGACGTCCAGAACGCGCCGGAGACGATCGGCGCCAAGCTGCTGGCGCGCGGCGGGCTGGAAGGTCGGGTCAAGGTTCGCACGGCCAACATGAAGATGTTCGATGCCGAAGTGCGCACGCTCGTCTCCATCTTCAACGACGCCTGGAGCGACAATTGGGGCTTCGTGCCCTTCACCCAGGCCGAGATCGACCATGCCTCCAAGGCTTTCGGCCCGGTGATCGTCCCCGAACTCGCCGTTTTCGTGGATGTCGACGACGAGAGCGTGGCGTTCATCGTGGCACTCACCAATCTCTACGAGGCGGTGGAGGAGTTCGGCGGCAAGCTGGGCCCCATCAACCTCGCCAAGCTGCTGTGGCGGCTGAAGATCGCCGGCGTGGGCAGCACGCGGGTGCCGCTGATGGGCGTGAAGAAGAAGTTCCGCAACCACCCGCTGCTGGGCGCCGGCCTCGCCATGATCGCCATCGATACCCTGCGGGCCAACGGCAAGCGGCTGGGCAAGACCTCGGCGGAACTGGGCTGGA
>CAZPOS010000280.1:0-6649 GCA_964588065.1 uncultured Reyranella sp. | reverse complement strand
AGGGTGCGGACGAGGCGCTGCTGTGCGTATTCAACTTCAGCGATGAAACCGTGGACTGGCCCATTCCCGATGGGATCGGCCCTTTAAAACCAGCGGATTTCGCCGGCTGTGGCGCCAGTCTGAAGGGCAATGCGATTTCGCTTGCAGCCCTTTGCGCCTTCATCGGCCAACTGGCCTAGCTCCGTCTACTGCACCAGGACTGAGCGGCCGCAAGTTGCGCCCGTAACCCGCACATCCGCCTGGCCGATGCCGACACCGACATGCTGCCCATCCGCATGTGGGGCATGATGGAATCGACGCTCGACCCGCGCATCGCCGCCGTGTCGGGCGTGTTGATCACGGCGGCCTTCCTGCTGATGCTGGTGATGGAATGGACGGTGGGACTGACCCGCCGCATGCGCGACTGACAAGGACCCCGTCGATGGAACTGATCCCCCAGCCCCTCACGAAAGAAGCCTTCGCCCCGTTCGGCGACGTCATCGACGTGCCGGACGTTCCCGGCCGCACCTACTACGAGGACGCGCTGGGCAACCTGCGTCCGACGGCTCATGCGAGCCTGTCGGTCAGCCTGAAGGCCGAGACGGCCGACCGGCCGCTGCGCAGCGACTACCTAGAGCGCCACGAGTTTTCCTCCCAGACCTTCATGCCCCTCGATGTCGAGCGCTGGTTGATCGTCGTCGCGCCGCATGCCGCCGGCGGCGGTCCCGAGGTGAGCGGCATGAAGGCCTTCATCGCCACCGGCAAGCAGGGCGTCACCTACCGGCCGGATACCTGGCATCACGGCCTCACCGTGCTCGACCGGCCCGGCCGCTTCGCCGTCTTCATGTGGCGCGACGGTGGCAAGGGCGACGAGGAGTTCGTGCCCGTGCCGCTCTTCACCGTGCGCATTCCCTGATCCGGAGCCAATGACGATGCCCTACGAGGTCCGCCGCGATTTCATCGGCTATGGCGCCACCCCGCCCGATCCGAAATGGCCCAACGGGGCGCGCATCGCCGTGAACTTCGTCATGAACTACGAGGAGGGCTCCGAACCCTCCATTCAGGACGGCGAAGGCCATACCGAGATCGGCCTCAGCGACGCGAGTCGCATGGGTCAGTCCATTCAGGGACGCGATCTCGCGGCCGAGGGCCTGTTCGAATATGGCAGCCGGGTCGGCTTCTGGCGGCTGATGCGCCTCTTCCAGGAGCGCGGCCTGCCGATGACGATCTTTGGCTGCGGGCTGGCGATGGAGCGCAATCCCGAAGCCTCGGCCGCCATTGCAAAATCTGGCTTCGACGTCTGCTCGCACGGCTGGCGCTGGATCAAGCACTACGAGCTCGACGAGGCGACCGAGCGCGAGCACATCCGCAAGGCGATCGCCGCCATCCAGAAGATGACCGGCGAGCGGCCACTCGGCTGGTACTGCCGCTATGGGCCGGGCGTGAACACGCGCCGCCTCGTCGTGGAAGAAGGTGGCTTCCTCTACGACAGCGACTATTACGGCGAGGAGTTGCCCTTCTGGGTCACCGTCGACGGCAAGCCTCAGCTCGTCGTGCCCTACTCCGTCACCAACAATGACGGCCAGTTCGGCGCGTCGATCGGCACGTCGGACCAGTGGTTCTCCTTCGTGCGCGACGCCTTCGACATGCTCTACCGCGAGGGCGCGACGCAGCCCAAGATGATGTCGATCGGCCTGCACATGCGCCTGATCGGCCATCCCGCCCGGGCCGTCGGCCTGCAGCGTCTGCTCGACCACATCCAGAAGCACCAGGGCGTTTGGGTGACCCGCCGCCTCGACATCGCCCGCCACTGGATCAAGACGCATCCTTATCCGGGCAAGGGCCTGAATGAGTGACACCGTGTATTGTGGCGGACATGGACGTCCCCGTGATCCTGGTGCGCGACTGGAAGCAGACCGAGGCGGCGCTGCGGGCGGCTCGCGACGCGGGCACGGCTCCGGTGCTGCTGACGCCTGAGAATGCCGCCTCGTTCTATGGCGCGGGCTATCTCGGCGCCTTGCAGGAACGGGCGCGCGAGGAGTTCCCGGACGTGGCCTTCACGCTGATCGTCGATTGCGGCGACGCCCCGGGCTACGCGCTGGCCTGCCTGCGCGCCGGCGTGCGCACCCTCTCGATGCGCACCTGGAACGACAAGATTGCCGACATCGCCCGTCAGATGGGCGCCGAACTGGTGAGGAGACCCGCATGAGCTGGCAACCGAAACGCGACCTGATCGGCTATGGCGCCAACCCGCCCGATCCGAAATGGCCGGGCGGCGCACGACTCGCGATCAACTTCGTCGTCAATTTCGAGGAAGGGTCGGAGCCGTCGGTGCAGGACGGCGAGGGCTATACCGAGACCGGCCTCACCGAATCGAGCACCTCCTCGATCGGCCTCAAGGGCCGCGACCTCGCCGGCGAGGGCATGTTCGAGTATGGCAGCCGGGTCGGCTTCTGGCGCATCCACCGCGCCTTTCTGGAGCGCGGCATGCCGCTCACCGTGTTCGGCTGCGCGCTGGCCCTGGAGCGCAACCCGCCGGCCGCCGAGGCGATCCGCGCCGCCGGCTGGGACGTGTGCTGCCACGGCTGGCGCTGGGTGCGCCACTTCCAGCTCTCCGAAGAGGAGGAGCGCGAGCACATCCGAAAGGCCATCAAATCGCTCGAGCAGACCGTCGGCGAGCGCCCGGCCGGCTGGTACTGCCGCTATGGACCCAGCGTGAACACGCGGCGTCTCCTGATCGAGGAAGGCGGCTTCACCTACGACAGCGACTATTACGGCGAGGAGCTGCCGTTCTGGCAGACCGTCGAGGGCAAGCCGCACCTGATCGTCCCCTATTCGCTGACCAACAACGACGGCAAGTACGCCGCCGGCATGGTCCATTCGGATCAATGGTTCGGCCTGGTGAAGGACGCGTTCGACGTGCTCTACAAGGAGGGTTCGACGCAGCCCAAGATGATGTCGGTCGGCCTGCACCAGCGCCTGATCGGCCACCCCGCCCGCATGGCCGGCCTCTGGCGGTTCCTCGACTATGTGCAAAAGCACCAGGGTGTCTGGGTGACGAAGCGCCTCGACATCGCCAAGCACTGGATCGCGACGCATCCGTATCCTGGCAAGGGCCTGAACGAATAGCTGGAGCAGGGTCAGACATCGTCTTTGCTATTGGCGTTCCCGGATTGTTCCACTATCATCCTGAGCTCTCCGGGCTCGGCGATCTCTGAAATGTCTATCAAAATTGACATCGGCAACCAGGTCCGACAGACGGCCCTGCCTCAGTGGAAGCCCCTGCTTCCACTGTTCGAAGCCGTGATGAATTCTTTCCAGGCAATCAAGGACGCCGATCTTCCGAAGAACATTCCCGGCTCCATTACGATCGAGGTCGAACGGGCAGCAGACCTCTTCAAGGATGAATCCGCTCCGATCTCATCCTTCAAGGTCAGGGATAATGGGATTGGCCTGGACGACGAAAACTTCGATTCATTCAATACGGCCTTCTCGCGGCGCAAAGCTGCGGTCGGCGGGAAAGGGCTTGGGCGCTTCACATGGTTGAAGGCATTTGAAGGCGCGGAAATCGAAAGTGTGTTTCGCGACACCGATGGCAGCTTCCTTTCGCGATCATATGTATTCAACGAGAACTACGATCTAGATACCGCCGGTTTGCCGAAGAAGATTGATTCCGGTGTCGTCGGCACAACAGTCCGTCTGTTCAAGCTGAAGAGAGCGTATCAGGACAAGGTTCCACGATCCACTGAAGCGATTATTCAAAGGCTCATTGAGCACTTCATCCTTATCTTCCTCGAACCTAGTTGTCCTATCGTTACGTTGATCGATGACGGCAAGAGGCATTCGATTAACGAAATCTTTGACAAGGAATACAGGAAGACCGCATCGACGCATGAATTCGCAATTGGAGAGCATGAATTCACGCTACATGGCTTTCGGCTTCCCACTTCCCGCACCACCAAGCACAAGCTCGTGTATGCCGCCGACCAGCGCGGAGTAACTAGCGACAAACTGGAAGCCTACGTTCCAAATCTAAGCTCACGGCTTGAGGACGAAGACGGAAACCCTTTCTTCTATTTGGCGATCGTACAAAGTCCTTATCTGAGCCAGCATGTAAACATTGGCCGCACGGACTTCGATTTCAGTGTAGCCGATGATGCTGATCTGGAGCTTGGCTTCGATGAGAAGATCGACCTTGTTCCTCGCTCGGACATCCGGACCAAAGCGCTTGAATTCATCGAGCAGGATCTCGAGAAGATCATTGAAACGATCAACGCGGCAAAGCTTGAGCGCGTCCGGCGCTACGTACAGCAGGATGCACCGCAGTATCGTGTTTTGTTAAAGAGCGCTGGAAAATTCATTAATACATTACCGCCGTCACCAACGCGCACGCAGATCGAGACTGCGCTGCACCGGGAACTTCACCATCGCGAAACAGAACTGAAGCGTGTGGGAAGCCGTATTATTCGCGAGGCGGACAAAATCGAAGACTACGAGGAATATCACAAGCGCTTCACACAGTTCCTCGACGAGTACAACGAACTCGGCATGTCGGCGCTCGCTCAATATGTGGGGCACCGGAAAATCATCGTAGAATTTCTCGAGCGCGCAATCCAATTGCCGGATACGGAAAAGGCTAAATACCCACTCGAAGAAGTTGTCCATAAGCTCGTGTTTCCGATGCGCAGCACGAACGCTGACATCCCCTACAATGAGCAAAATCTATGGATGATCGACGAGCGGCTCACTTACCACTCTTTCATCGCATCAGATAAACAGCTTCGATCAATCGAGATGCTAAAGACGAGCAGCGCACTTCGCGGCGACGTCGTTATTTTCGATGAGAAGATTCTGTTTGCTGACACGAATCCCGAGCTTCATCCGATCAATTCCATCACGATAATCGAATTCAAAAGGCCAGGCCGCGACGACTACACGGACACAGACAATCCGCTGTCGCAATCATTCAAGCTGATCGATGATATTCGATCAGGTCAATTTCAGATCCGTGGCCGTCCGGTTTCATTGTCGAACGCCAATGTGCCCGCGAGCATCTATTGCATCTGTGATCTAACGCAAACTTTTCGGAACGTGCTCAGGGTGCAGGACGCTTTTGTGACTCCCGACAATCAGGGATACTACGGATTCCATCGTGGTTTTAACGCCTACTACGAGATCATCGATTATTCGAAGATGCTGCGTGATGCGAAGAATCGAAATCGGATTTTCTTCGAGAAGCTTAATCTAGTTAACAACCACTGATCGGATTCGGCACCAATAGCCAGCGGTCCAAGATGCAGCGAACCGCTGCTAAGCGACTTCATCAATTACCAAGAATCTCAACGAATAGCCTTCAGACCTTCGCGCGCCCGGCGACCATGCGGACCTTGCCGGGCGAGGCGAACCAGATCGAGGCGGCGCCCAGGACGCTGAACGCCAGCGCCACGATGAAGGCCAGCCGGTACGCGCCCTCGTAATCGTACAGCACGCCGGTGATCCACGGGCCCGCGGCGCCGCCGGCCAGCAGCGAGACCATGATGATGCTGAAGATCGAGCCGAAGTGCGGACCCTCGAAGATCTCCGCCACCACAGATCCCATCAGGCTGGTGAAGGCGTAACCCAGCGCCCCCTGCGACAGCACCATCAGATAGAGCAGTGGCTGCGACGGCGTGGCGCCCAGCGCCAGAAGCGCCGCGTAGCAGATCACGAAACCGGAGCCCGCGATCGTCCAGACGATCTCGCGGCCGATCCGGTCCGACAACGCGCCCAGCAGGATCTGCCCCGGTATGCCCACCATCGCCACCAGGCCCAGCGCCCAGGCCGCCTCCATCGGCCCGAAGCCGATCTCGACCAGGTACTTGGTCTGGTGCACCTGCACCGCGTACCAGGCATAGCCGGTGCTGAAGAAGCCGACGCAGAGCCACCAGAAGCGATGCGTGCGGACCGCCCGTCCGACGGTCCATTCGATGGCGGTCCAGCGCGGGTCGACGATGGCCGCGGCGCGCCGGGCGGCGGCCACTCCAGCCTCCTTCGCGCCGTCGGGCTGCAGACCGAGATCCTGCGGCCGTTTGGTCACCAGCAGGTTGATCGGCAGCAGCACGAACAGCGTCATCAGCCCCAGCGCCCAGCAGGCGCCGCGCCAGCCGTCCTTCAGGATGATCGTCTGCAGCCAGGGCAGGATCAGGATCGCGCCCACGCCCACGCCGGAAAAGGCCAGCCCTGTCGCCAATGCCCGGCGGCGCGCGAACCAGTTGGGCAGATACTGCGACTGCACGGAAAAGCTCATGCAGTTGGCACCCGCCCCCACCAGGACGCCGAGCGTCGCATAGAGCTGCCACGGCGAATCGATGACGGTGGCGCCCAACAGTCCCGCCGCCGTCAGCACGACCCCGATCTCGATCACGAAGCGCGGCCCGCGCCGGTCCATGGTGCGGCCGACGATGGGGCTGATCACCGCCGAGACCAGGAACCCGAACGAGAAGGCG
This sequence comes from uncultured Reyranella sp., assembly GCA_964588065.1. GTDB lineage: Bacteria > Pseudomonadota > Alphaproteobacteria > Reyranellales > Reyranellaceae > Reyranella. The sequence goes on along the minus strand of CAZPOS010000280.1, from coordinate 185 downwards.
CCGGCCGCCAGGCCGCGATCCCAGCCGAATTCGTCGACGATCGGCGGAAACATCAGCGAGAAGGCCGTGCGGGTGGTCACGCTGACGGCCACGGTCAGGAAGGCGATCGCGATGATCACCCAGCCGAAGTAGAACGGCAGGCGCGCCGCGAACAAATTGAAGCCGATCGTGCGGGCACGGAAGGA
>CAZPOS010000279.1:0-6665 GCA_964588065.1 uncultured Reyranella sp. | reverse complement strand
GCAGCATGGTGATCGGGATCACCAGCGCCGCGATCAGCGCCGCGCGGAAATTGCCGAGCAGCACGAACAGCACGATGATGACCAGCAGCGCGCCTTCGGCAAGGTTCTTCGCCACCGTCTTGATCGTGGACTCAACCAGCGCCGTGCGGTCCAGCACCGGCCGGACCACCACATCGGTCGGCAGCGAGGCGTTGATCTCCTCCAGCCGTCCAGCGACGGCGGTCGCCACCGTCCGGCTGTTCTCGCCGATCCGCATGATCGCCGTGCCGACGACCACTTCCTGCCCATTCTCCGAGGCCGAGCCGTAGCGGATCGCTTGCCCCAGGCGCACCTGCGCCACCTGGTCCAGCCGGATCGGCACGCCCGCACGCGTGGCGATGACGGTGCTTGCCAACTCGCCCAGATTGCGGATGCGCGCGTCCGAGCGGACGGCCAGCCCTTCGCCGCCGCGATCCACGACCCCGGCGCCGATGCCGGCATTGTTCTCCTCCAGCGCGCGGGCCAGATCGGACAGGTTCATGCCGATCGCGGCGAGGCGCTGCACGTCGGGCACGACCTGGAACTGCTTCACATAGCCGCCGATCGCATCGACCCCGGCGAGGCTCGGCGTGTTCCTGAGCAGCGGGGCGACGATCCAGTCCTGCGCGGTGCGCAGATAGGTCGCCTGGTCGGCTTCGGTGACGAGCCGGTTGCCTTCGGGCGTGATGTAGCTGCCGTCCGGCTGGATGCCCGGCTCGCCGGGCTTATGCGTGTCTTCCGGCCGATGCTGGAAGTGAACGGTCCACATATAGACTTCGCCCAGGCCCGTGGCGATCGGCCCCATTGTCGGGACCACCCCCTCGGGCAGGCTCTCCTCGGCGACCCGCAACCGGTCGGCGACCTGCTGGCGCGCGAAATAGATGTCGGTGGAGTCGCTGAAGACCGCCGTCACCTGGGCAAAGCCGTTGCGGCTCAGCGAGCGCGTGTATTCCAGGCCGGGAACCCCGGCGAGCGCGTTTTCGATCGGAAAGGCGACCTGCTTCTCGACCAGTTCGGGCGAGAGCGCCGGCGCGGTGACGTTCACCTGCACCTGGTTGTTGGTGATGTCGGGAACGGCGTCAATCGGCAGCCGGGACAGCGCCCAGCCGCCCACGCCCATGGCGATCAGCGTCAGCAGCAGGACGAGCCAGCGCCGCTCGACGGAAAATGTGACGATGCGGTCGATCATGATCAGTGCCCGTGCTCCGCTTCGCCCTTGCCGAGTTCGGCCTTCAGGGTGAAGCTGTTGGCACCGGCGAGCTGTTCGTCGCCGGTGAGGCCCGAAGCCACGACGATATTGTCGCCGCTCGGCGCGCCGAGCGTGACCGGGTTGGCCCTGAAGCCATGCGCGGTGCGCACGAACACCGTCGGGCAGCCTTCGACGGTCTGCACCGCACTTTGCGGGACCAGCACCGCGCCGGTGCCGGTGTCGGCCAGCCGGATCGAGGCGGTCACCGGCTCGCCGACACGCCATTGGCCCGAGCGGTTGTCGATGACCGCGATCACCGTGGCGAGCCGCGTCGCCTCGTCGAGAATCGGCGAGACGAAGCTCACACGCGCCGCCGACCTGCGGTCCCCGGCGACGATCTCGATCGCCGATCCGGGTCGCACCTTGCCGGCATCGGCCGGAGAGAGGGCGAGGGTGACCGCTACATGCGAGAGGTCGGCGACCCTGAACAGCTCGGCGTCGGCCGCGACCGTCTGCCCCAGAGTCACGCTGCGCGCGATCACCAGGCCGGGCAGTGGCGAGGCGATGCCGACACGGTTGAGCGCGCCCGCGCGGCCGCCGGCAGCGGCGGCCTGCTGCTGCGCGAGGCGCAGCGCGATCCGCGCTTCGGCCGCCGCCGTGCGCGCGGCGATCAGGTCCTGCTCGGGCGAGACCTGCTGGTCGAACAGCCGCTGCTCCCGGCGCAGGTTCGATTCGGCGAGTTCCAGCCGCGCGCGAGCCGCCTCGATCCCGGCGTTAAGCGAGGCCGCCTCGCGGCTTTCGATCACCGCCAGCGTTTGCCCGCGCCCGATCGATTGGCCGAGGTTGCGGGTGAGGGCGACGACGCGCCCGCCGATCGCGGCCGACACCACCTGCATGCGCTGCGGATCGCCTTCGATCGTCGCCGGCAGCGTCAGCGCCCCGCCACCACCGCGGATCGCACGGACCAGTTCGATGCCCGCGACGCGTATCTGCTGCGGCGTCAGCGCGATCTCGCCTGCTTCGTCGCCATGGCCTTGCTCCTCTGCTTCGGCCGTATTCTGGTCCTCGGGTACGGACTCGCCGCCCGAGCAGCCCGCGACCAACAATGTGGCCAGCATGAGCGGCAGGGCCGCCCCAAAACGGTTCTTCATGGTCTGTCCCCCTGAATGGCGGGCGCGCGTGCGGTCAGCCGCTCGAGCTGCGCCTGGGCGATGTGGTAGGCGAGTAGCGCGTCGATCGCGGCGGCGCGGGTCTCGGCAAGCGTGCGCTCGGCATCGAGCAGGTCGAGCTGGCCGAACTTGCCTTCCCGGTAGCCAATGCGGGCGATCCGCGCCGCTTCCTCGGCCGCCGCCAACGCGGGACCGCTGGCGGCCGTGGCGCTGGTGGCGCCGTTGGCGGCATCAGCTTGCGCGCGGGCGATGGCCTGCTCGACCTCCAGCGCAGTGACCCGGCGCTGCGCCTCGGCCCGCTGCCGCTCGGCCGCCGCTTGCGACAGCGCCGCGCCGCCATTGTCGAACAGCGGCAGCGGGATCGACAGGCTGAAGACCGCCGCCATGTCCCCCGTCGCCTCGAACCGGCGGGCACCGGCACCGACCGTCAGGTCGGGCACCCGCTGCGAACGGGCAAGCCGGACCCCGGCGGTGGTGATGGCTAGATCGGCCTCGGCCGCGGCCAGCGCGAGGGTGCCGCCGCTCTCGATCGGGCGGAGCGGACCGGCGGCGGCCACGGCCACCTGCGCGAACCAGCCGGCGTCAAGCGCGCCCGTGACCGGCTGTCCGACGATCCGCGACAGGCTGTAGCGCGCGATCTCGACCGCGCGCGCCTCGCGCGCCAGTGCCGCCTCGGCATTGATCCGGGCGACATCGGCGCGCCGGACCTCGATGGGCGAGGCGCGGGCCGCCCGGACGCGGACTTGCGCGGCGCGCAGCGCGTCGGCGGCGATCCGCACCTGGTCGCGTGCGATTACCAGCCGCCGCTCCGCAGCGGCGGCCTCGGCATAGGCGCGAATGACCGCAAGTCGAAGATCGGCCTGCGCGATCACCGCCTGAATAGCGGCGCGGCCGGTGTGCGCATCGGCGGCCGCGATCCGGGCGGCACGCTTGCCGCCAAGTTCGACCGGCAACGTCAGCGAGGTGGTCGCCTCCAGGCTGTCGATCCCGCTATAGAGGCCGGAGCCGGTGACGTTCTCGGCTTCCACAGTGATGCTCGGATTGGGGCGCAGCCCCGCGACGCGGCGTCCGGCTTCCGCCGCCTGAATGTCCGCCGAGGCGGCTTCAAGCGACGGGGATGCTGCGCCCGCCAGTTCGAGCGCTCGGCCGAGGGTGAATGATGGGTTGGCTTCCGCCGACGGTGGCTCTTGGGCCTGCGCGACGCTCGCGCAAGCCATCGCGGCCAACACGGCCGCGAGCAATCGGTGCATGATAGAAGACTCCAGACGATTCCAGAAAGCCCCGGTGAAGGGGGCAGGTTGGAGTCGTCAGGCCTTGGGAGGGCGGAGCGCCGGGTCCATGCCCGACGAGACGAGACCCCTGGCGTTGCCGATGGGAGGCAGCGACGCACTCAGCGACAAGTTCGCGCTGAGATCGTCGTCTACCGGTGCCGCAACCTGATGATGCCCGTGGCATCCGCCATGCTGATGTGGTGTGGCTTTGTTATCGTCCAAGGGAGCTCGATCGCTACCGCCGCCATCGCGGGCGAGGTCAGGCACGACGTCCGCGTCAACGCAGACAACGACTGACTCCGCGGCATGCGCGATGGCGCCCGCCGTCAATGACAGCGCGACAAAGCACATCAAGATCGCGGCCAGAGTGCGGACCATTCACAACTCCTGGCACGGAAGTGCCGCTTTGAACATCTTGGTGCAGACTGCACCACCAGGTCGTTGGACATAGGCCTCCCTGGAGGTCGATATCAAGCGCTGATCTGCCCGGTTCTGAGTGGTTCGATCGACTATCATAGTTTGAACCACGCAGGAGGAATGGAATTGGCTAGGAAGCGTAAGCTAAGGTTGGGGTCGAGGGCCTGAATCCCTTCGCCCGCTACAGATTCTTGTTGAAATCGACAAACTTGGAAGATCGCCCTGCGGCCTCTCATCAAAATGTCAAATCAGTTGCGCCATTCGCACGCGCCGGCGTAATCTCTCTTAACCTTCCAGAAACCGCTGAATGCGAGCATTGCACCTATGTCCATCTCTGCGATCATGGAACAACCGGCAGTGCCTGGCGACAAGCGCAAGGACGTCCGCTGGCGTATCCGTCTGGAACTGCCCGGCTCGCTCGACCAGGGGACAAATGTCGTCATACACGACCTGTCCACGGCGGGCATGCTGATCGAGACGGAGGCACGGCTGGATATTGGGCAGGTTGTCACCGTGTCCTTGCCCGAAGCGGATAACAGGGCGGCGCGTGTCGTATGGCGTGACGGCGCGCTTTTCGGCTGCCGTTTCGAAGAGCCGCTGCCACAGGCGGCTGTCAGCGCCACGAAGCTGCGGAGCGCTGTTGCCGCGCCGCCGGTGAAAAAGGAGGAGGCATTGGCCGACCGGCTTCTCCGCCTGCGCCGGGCATCCGGGCTGAGCCGGGCAGCGCTGTCGGAGCGGACCGGCTTCAGCAAGCCGAGCATCTGGGCCTGGGAAACGGGGAAGACGGTTCCACGCCGTTCAAATCTGCTGGTTTTGGCGGATATCTTCGGCCTGACCGAGCAACAGCTTTCGCGCGGTGAAGGCACCGTCATGGCTACCGCCGCGCCACGGCAGGATCCTGAACAGCGTTCCAACACGCTGCATGATGCGATCGATCAAGCCCGAAGCCGGATAGCGGCCATCGCGGGCGTCGAGCCGTCGATGGTGCACATCTCCATCGACTTTTGATCATCTCTGCCAGCTGCGAAGGCCCTGGAACTTCGGGCCGAGGCTCAGTGTAAGGAGGCTGGCCGCGGCTTCCCTCAGCGGTTTAACCAGTGGGGGGGCGGCCGTTACGGCCACCCCTGCGCCCATCATTCCGCTGCCGGAAGGTAGATTTCCCCGCCCTTGCTTTTGAACGCCTCGCTCATTTCGGCCATGCCTTTTTCCGCGTCCTCTACGGCCAGGAACTGATCGCTCGGCTGGTTCTGCTTGGCGGCGAAGTCCCTCACTTCCTGCGTGATCTTCATCGAGCAGAATTTGGGGCCGCACATGGAGCAGAAATGCGCGGTCTTCGCGCCTTCGGCAGGTAGCGTCTGGTCGTGATATTGTTCCGCCGTATAGGGGTCGAGCGACAGGTTGAACTGGTCGCGCCAGCGGAATTCGAAGCGCGCGCGGCTGAGCGCATCGTCGCGGACCTTGGCGGCGGGGTGGCCCTTGGCAAGGTCGGCGGCGTGGGCGGCGAGCTTGTAGGTGACGACGCCCACCTTCACGTCATCGCGGTCCGGCAAGCCCAGATGCTCCTTGGGCGTGACGTAGCAGAGCATGGCCGTGCCGAACCAGCCGATCATGGCCGCGCCGATGGCGCTGGTGATGTGGTCGTAGCCGGGGGCGATGTCGGTGGTCAGCGGCCCGAGGGTGTAGAAGGGCGCCTCGTGGCAGTGCTTCAACTGCTCATCCATGTTGGCCTTGATCTTGTGCATCGGCACGTGGCCGGGGCCCTCGATCATGACCTGACAGCCGTGGTCCCAGGCGATCTTCGTCAGCTCGCCCAGGGTGCGCAGCTCGGCGAACTGGGCCTCGTCATTGGCGTCGGCGATGGAGCCGGGACGCAGGCCGTCGCCGAGGCTGAACGACACGTCGTAGGCCCGCATGATGTCGCAGATCTCTTCGAAATGCTCGTAGAGGAAGGACTCCTTGTGGTGGGCCAGGCACCACTTGGCCATGATCGAGCCGCCGCGCGAGACGATGCCGGTGACGCGTTTGGCGGTCAGGGGCACGAAGGGCAGGCGGACGCCCGCGTGGATGGTGAAGTAGTCCACGCCCTGTTCGGCCTGTTCGATCAGGGTGTCGCGGAAGATCTCCCAGGTCAGGTCCTCGGCGACGCCGTTCACCTTCTCCAGCGCCTGATAGATGGGCACGGTGCCGATGGGGACGCTGGAGTTGCGGATGATCCAGTCACGGATGTTGTGGATGTTGCGGCCGGTCGACAGGTCCATGACGTTGTCGGCGCCCCAGCGGGTGGCCCAGACCAGTTTGTCGACCTCGTCATCGACGCTGCTCAACACGGCGCTGTTGCCGATGTTCGCGTTAATTTTGACGAGGAAGTTCCGGCCGATGATCATCGGCTCGACCTCGGGGTGGTTGATGTTGTGCGGGATGATGGCGCGGCCGCGGGCGATTTCGGAGCGGACGAATTCCGGGGTCACATAGTCGGGAATCTCGGCGCCGAAGGACTCGCCGTCCCGGGTGTGGGGTGTGGGGTGTGGGGTGTCGGGGAGGGCGACGGTGGAGCCGTCGGCGAGGGTGGCGGAGCGGCCGTCACGCTCTTGCAGAGGCCAG
>CAZPOS010000278.1:0-6680 GCA_964588065.1 uncultured Reyranella sp. | reverse complement strand
TGATCACGTCGGCGCCGTGGTCGGCCAGCATCTGCCCGCAATAGGGGCCTCCCAGCACGCGCGACAGGTCGATCACTTTCAGGCCCTCGAGCGCGCCCCCGCTTGCCACCGGCATCTCGTTCCACTCCTCGAATTCAGACAGGAGGCGCGGTTATAGACCATGGGGCGGGAGCCCGGTACCGTCCGGGCATGATCGAACGCGCGCTTGATATCGCCACGCAAGATGGCGTCCTGAACACCTACACGGTGCGGCCCGACGATGGTGGGGCCCTGCCGGTCGTCATCATGCTGATGGATGCGCCGGGCGTGCGCGAGGGGCTGAGGGAAATCTGCCGCCGGATTTCGCAGTCCGGCTACTACGTGCTGCTGCCGAATCTCTATTACCGCTCGACGCGCGAATTCGTCTGTGGTCCGACACGCAACCATCCCGATGGCGAGACCAACCTGAAGCGCATGTTCGGCCTGATGGAGACCCTCTCCAACGTCCGGGTCGCGGCAGATACCGGCGCGGTGCTCGACATGCTGCCGTCGCTGCCCGATGCGAAGCCCGGCAAGGTCGGACTGGTCGGCTACTGCATGAGCGGCGCCTTCGTCACGGCAGCCGCGGCGGTGCATCCGGACCGCGTCGGCTGCTTCGCGTCCTACTACGGAACGCGCCTGATTACCGACAAGCCCGATTCGCCGCACCTGATGCTGGGCGACATCACCGCCGAGGGCTACTACGCCTTCGCCGAGCACGACACGTACGTGCCGCTGTCGGATGTGGCGAAGTTCGAGCGTCTCCTGGCCGCCGCGCCGTTCCCCTCGCGGGTCGAGACCGAGGCGGGCACGCATCACGGCTACGCCTTCTCCGACCGCGGCAACCTGAACGAGGCCGCCCGTGAGAAGCATTATGAGCGCATGCTGGCGCTGTTTCGCCGGCATCTGAGCCAGGAGACGGCGACATGCTGAACGGTATCCACGGTCACCAGGACATCGAGCGCGTCGTCTATGGCAGGCCGGCGGGCGCGGCGTTGCGCGCCGAGGCGGAGCGGGTGGGCGCGAAGAAGGTGTTCATCACCACGTCGAAGTCGGTGGCGCAGAGCGCATTGCTGGCGTCGGTGATCGACGGGCTGGGCGACCTGCATGCGGGCACCTATGCCGGCATCACCGCGCACTCGCCGCGGCCGTGCGTGGTCGAGGGGGCCGCCATGGCGCGCGCCGCCGGTGCCGACCTGATCGTGGCGGTGGGCGGCGGGTCGGTGATCGATGCCACCAAGACCATCCTGATCGCGCTGTGGCAGGACGTGACGAGTGTCGACCAGCTCGATGCCTATCGCGCCGGCAAGCCGAAGGAAGGCGCGGCGCCGCCCTCGGAGGCGATCCGGCCGCCGGTCGACGCGATCCGCATGATCGCCGTGCCGACCACCCTGTCGGCCGCCGAGTTCAACGCCTTCGCCGGCATCTCCGACCCGCGCAAGGGCATCAAGGAGAGCTTCGGCCATCGCCTGATCGTGCCGCGGGTCATCGTGCTCGATCCCGCCGCCACCCTGGCGACGCCGATGGACCTGATGCTCTCGACCGGCCTGAAGGCGGTCGACCATGCGGTCGAGCGGCTGTGCTCGCAGCAGGCCCATCCGTTCGTGCTGGGCACCGCGACCGAGGCGCTGAAGCTGCTGGCCCGCGCGCTGCCGGCGCACAAGGCCAATCCGGACGACATGGCGACGCGGCTCGATCTCCAGTTCGGCATGTGGCTGTCGATCGGCGCCGGCACGTCGGGCGTCGGCGTGGGCGCGAGTCACGGGATCGGCCATGTGCTGGGCGCCGCCTGCCATGTGCCGCACGGCCATACGTCGTGCGTGATGCTGCCGTCGGTCCTGCGCTGGAACCTGCCGGCCAATGCGGAGCGGCAGAAGCGGGTGGGCGAGGCGTTCGGCAATCCCGATGCGGCGGCCGGCGATCTGGTCGAAGGCCTGGTCAAGGCGCTCGGCCTGCCGGGGCGGCTCTCCGAGGTTGGCGTGGGCAAGGACCGCTTCCGCGAGATCGCCGAGAAGTCGATGCACGACCGGGCGGTGCTGAACAATCCGCGGCCGATCAAGGGACCGGAGCAGGTGATGGAGATCCTCGAACTCGCGGCCTGAACCGACATGACCCCATGAATTCTTCTCGTGAGCCCGAGGGGTGGCGAGCGGCTAAAGCCACACGACCTAGAGGGGAGCAAACGCCAAGTCACGGGTGGAAACCATGGTCGACGTTCAAATTGCCGAATCCGTTCTGCGCCCGCCGCTCGCCGGCTGGGTGGATGCGCCGGTGAACTACCTGGCCGATCTCAGCATCAAGCCGGTGACCTATAATCCGCCGCACGGCACGGGCCTGCCGCGGCGCGACGGCAACTATCGCGACTTCACGGTGCGCATCCACGACGCCCGTCCGATCGCACGCGATCTCACGCTCGACCGTCAGGCGTTCATTCTGACGCACCACGACACGGCGGTGCGTGACTTCTTCGACGAGGCAGAAGTGCGCACGAAGTACCATGCCGAGGTGGAGGCGCTGATCAGGCGCGAGACCGGCGCGTCGAAGGTGGTGGTGTTCGACCATACGGTCCGCACCGCCGACCGCGCCGTCGAGCGCGGCCTGCGGACGCCGGTGCGCAGCGTGCACAACGATTACACGGAGAAGTCTGGACCGCAGCGGGTACGCGATCTGCTGCCGCCCGAGGAGGCCGAGCGGCGGCTGAAGAAGCGCTTTTCCGAGTACAATGTCTGGCGCAACGTCGATCACGCGCCGATCGAAATGGCGCCGCTCGGCTTCGTCGATTCCGAGAGCATCGCGCCCCGCGACCTCGCTGTCTGCGATCTCGTCTACTCGGATCGCGTCGGTGAGATCTATCAGGGAGTCTACAACGCCGATCACCGCTGGTTCTATTTCCCGAAGATGACGCGGGACGAGGCGATCCTGATCAAGTGCTACGACTCGCTGAAGGACGGCCGCGCACGCTTCTCGCTGCACTCCGCCTTCGACGATCCGACCTCACCGGCCAATCCGCGGCCGCGGCAGAGCATCGAAGCGCGCGCGTTTGCATTCTTTGATTAGGTACGCAATTGGAGCCGTGCGGGCTCTCGCGCCTCAGAAGGCGCTGCCGCCCGCTGGCGCGTCTGGCCGCGCCGCAGCAATCATCTCCAGATGCTCGACCAGTTCCTCGGGATTGCTGAAGAACGGCGAGTGCCCGCTCTCCAGCCGCAGCACCTTGCACGGCGTTTCCTTCGCCATCGTGCGCTGCAGGGCGATGCGGATGGCGTTGTCGTGGACGCATTCGATGTACCAGCGCGGCACCGAGCCGAAGCGTTCCTCGGTGAGGGTGAGCGGGGTCGTCGAGATGGCCAGGGGCTGCGGCCGCAGCCGCTGCATCGCCTTGTAACGATCCTCCGGCGAGACGTCGGCGTAGAACAGGCTCGGAAGCTTGTCGCGCGCGAACGTGTAGGTCTTGCCGTCGGGGCTGACCTGCCGTGACAACCGGAACATGGCGTCCGGTTCGAGCGCTGTCATGTCCCTGCCGCTCTTGCCCGATGTCGGCAGCAGCGCGCAGACATAGACGAGTGCCTTGATCTTGCGTCGCCGCGCCTCGGCCAGCTGGCTGATCGTGACGCCGCCCAGCGAATGGCCGACCAGGATGACCTGCTCCTCCATCTTGTCGAGGATCCGCGCCAGCTTGTCGACATTGTCGGCAAGCGTGACGTTGGCGGGAGGAGTCTGATCGTCGCCCAGGCCCGGCAGGTCGGGCGTGCAGGCCTTGTGGCCGGCAGCCTCCAGCAGCGGAACGACCTTTTCCCAGCACCAGCCGCCGGTGCAGGCGCCATGGACCAGCAGGAACGTCGCCACGCCTAGACCTTTCCGACGACGGTGCGCGCGCCGGGGGCGGGCACGAAGAAATCGGGCATCAGCGGCGTACCGGGTGAGACAGCGTACTTCTCGAAATCAGTGACTCCTTCGGCCGCCAGTACCTCGTCGTCGATGAAGAAGTTGCCGGTGCACTTGCGCGCCGGGCGGCTGAAGATCGCATACGCGGCATCGGCCATGATCTCGGGCTTGCGGCACTGCTTCATGCCTTCGTCGCCGCCCAGGATGTTCTGAATGGCGGCGGTGGCGATGGCTGTGCGCGGCCACAGGCAGTTGAAGGCGACGCCCTTGTCGCGGAACTCCTCGGCCATCGACCAGGCGAAAACCGACATGCCGTACTTGGCCAGCGTGTAGGCCGCGTGATTGGCGAACCATTTGACGTCGAAGTCGAGCGGCGGCGAAAGGTTGAGCACGTGCGGGTTGGCGGCCTTCAGCAGGTGCGGGATGCACTTCTGAGAGACCATGAAGGTGCCGCGCGCGTTGATCTGGTGCATCAGGTCGTAGCGCTTCATCGGCGTGGCGAGCGTACTCGTCAGGCTGATGGCGCTGGCATTGTTCACGAGGATATCGATGCCGCCGAACTTCGCGACGGTCTCGGCCACGGCCTTGTCCACGCTCTGCTCGTCGCGAATGTCGCAGGCGAGCGGCAGCGCCTTGCCGCCGGCTTTCTCGATCTGCTCAGCCGCGGTGAAGATCGTGCCGGGCAGGCGCGGATCGGGCGTCACCGTCTTCGCCGCGATGGCGATGTTGGCGCCATCGCGGGCAGCCCTCAAGGCGATGGCCAGTCCGATGCCCCGGCTTCCGCCGGTCACGAACAGGGTTTTACTAGCCAAGCTCATAGCGTCCCCAAGAAATCTTCGGGCTCTATAGCCGGGCGGGGGCGGCGGCGGCTAGTGTCGCGGCACTCAAGGGAGGCATGCATGAATCCGTGCTTCGAAACGGCGACGCGTCTTGCACGCGCCATACAAAATGGGCGGTTGAGTTCGGTCGAGGCGACCAGGGCGCATCTCGACCGGATAGAGCGGGTGAACGGCCCGCTGAACGCTCTGGTGCTGGTCGACGAGGCCGGCGCGATGAGGGCCGCGCGGGCGGCCGATCGGGTGCGAGGACAGAACAAGCCCCTCGGGCCATTGCATGGCGTGCCGATCACCATCAAGGAAGCGTTCGACGTCGCGGGTTTGAAGACGACCTCGAGTCATCCACCGCTCGCCGACAATGTGGCCCGCGAGGATGCGAGCGTCGTCGGGCGGTTGCGGGCGGCGGGCGCGGTGATCCTGGGCAAGACCAATGTGCCCGAACTCTGTGCAGACTTTCAGACGAACAGTCCGATCTTCGGCACGACCCTCAATCCCTGGGATCAGCGCCGGACGCCGGGCGGCTCGACGGGGGGAGGTGGGGCTGCCGTCGCTGCGCGCCTGTCGCCGCTGGAACTCGGCAGCGACATCGGCGGCTCGGTGCGAAACCCGGCACACTTCAACGGCATCTTCTCCCTGAAGCCGACCGAATGGCGGGTGCCCGCACGCGGACATGTGCCCGACCTTCCCGGGGCCACGCGCAGCACGCGCTACATGGGCACGTTCGGGCCGCTGGCGCGCTCGGTCGACGATCTCGAGCTGGCGCTGCGCATCATCGCCGGGCCGGACGGCCACGAAATCGAGGCCGCGCCCGTGCCGTTGGGACCGACGCCCAGGCTCACGGCCAAGGGACTGCGCATCGCGGTCCTCGCCAGCAATCCCCTGGTGCCCGTCTCGGCCGACACGGGGTCGGTCGTAGAGGCCACGGCGAAGCTTCTGTCGAAGGCCGGCGCACGGGTGAAGCGTGCCCAGCCCGAGGCCCTCGACTGGCAGCAGGGCTGGGACGACTGGTCGGACCTGTTCCAGTACATGATCCAGAGCGAGAAGCCGCTTGCCGAGCGTGAGCGGCAGCTCGACAGGCTCAAGTCGCCCGATCCGACCCGGCGGTCGGTCGCGCGGGCCGCTCGTCTCAGCATGGCGCAGTTCTTCGCCGTGCTGGACCGGCGCGACCGCATCGCACGCCAATGCGACACCTTCCTCGACGACTACGATGCCTGGCTGATGCCCGTGATGCCGGATGCGGCCTTCATTCGGCAGTCGCAGAAGTTGCCGCTCAAGGTCGACGGCGTCGACCATCCTTACTTCTTTGCCGGCACAAGCTACAACTTCCTGGCCAACCTGACGGGGCAGCCGTCCATCGTCCTGCCGTGCGGCTTCTCGAAGGACGGTCTGCCGATCGGTCTGCAGCTCACCGGCAAACGCTGGGGCGAGGCCAAGCTGCTGGGTGTCGCAAAGGCGCTGGCGAAGCTCCTGCCACCATGCCCGGTGCCGCCGTCCTTCGCATCGTGAGGCCGCGCCTCACTCCACCTTCACGCCGGCCTTGTCGATGATCGGCTTCCATTTGGCGAACTCCGCCTTCTGGTAGGCGCCGAACGCGTCCGATTTCATCTGCTCCGGCGTCGGAATGTCCTGGCCGAGATTCTCGAGCTTGCTGCGGATCTCCGGGTCCTGCAGGGCCTTGATGGCGGCGGCGTTGAGCTTGTCGATTATCTCCCTGGGCGTCCCCTTGGGCGCCCACAGCCCGTGCCAGATCGCGACCTCGATGCCGGGGAAGCCGGCTTCGGCGGTCGTCGGGATGTCCGGCGCCGCGGCGGTGCGCTGCTTGGCCGTGACGGCATAGACCTTGAGCTTGCCGGCGCGGATGTGCGGCAGCGAGTTCGACGACTGGTCGATCATCACCTGGATCTGGTTGGCGATCAGGTCCTGCACGGCCGGACCGGTACCGCG
>CAZPOS010000277.1:0-6713 GCA_964588065.1 uncultured Reyranella sp. | reverse complement strand
AAGATGAGCGAACTCACCGAAGACTCCGTCCGCGCCGAAGTCCGCGCCTGGCTGGAAGCCAACTGGAACCCCGAACTGGGCCTGGTCGAATGGCGCAACAAGCTGGCCGATTCCGGCTGGGGCGTCCCGACCTGGCCCAAGCAATGGTACGGCCGCGACCTGCCGCAGGCCTTCCAGGCCGTGGTCGACGAGGAATTCCAGAGGATCGGCGCGATCGGCGTCGCCAAGGCCGGCATCCGCACCCTCGCCGCGGCCACCATCCTGGCGCACGGCACCGATCTCCATAAGGAGAAGTTCCTGCGCCGCATCCTGACCGGCGAGGACACATGGTGCCAGCTGTTCAGCGAACCGGGCTCCGGCTCCGACGTGGCCGGCGCCGTCACGCGCGCCGAGATGCAGGGCAACAAGTGGATCGTGAACGGCCAGAAGGTCTGGACGACCTCGGCCCATCACGCGCACTGGGGCCTGCTGCTGGCCCGCACCGACTGGGACCAGACCAAGCACAAGGGCCTGTCCTACTTCATCATCGACATGCACCAGCCCGGCGTGAACGTGCAGCCGCTGAAGCAGATGAACGGCCACGCCTCGTTCAACCAGGTGTTCCTGACCGACGCCGTGGTCGAACCGGAGTTCCTGGTCGCGAACGTGGGCGACGGCTGGGCCGTGACGACGACGACCCTGATGCACGAGCGTCGCGGCGCCGACGGCCTGCGCAGCTGGGCGATGGGGTCGGACCGCAAGGGCCGCGCCTACGACGAGGAGCGCGCCGAGATCGCCACCACGATGGAGCCCTACAAATGGTATCCGCAGCGCGCCGGCCGGGTCGACCTGATCCTGCAGCGCGCCCAGGAGACCGGCCTGATCGACGATCCGGTGGTGCGCCAGGAGATCGCCCGGCTGCTGGTGATGTCCAAGGCCGCCGAATGGACGGCCCGCCGCGCGCGTGCCGCCGCCCAGCAGGGCAAGCCGCAGGGTCCGGAAGGCTCGCTCGGCAAGCTGGTCTCCAGCCATGTCGCCCGCGCCGCCGCGCGCGTGCACACCCAGCTCTCCGGGGCCGATGCGCTTCTGTCGGGTGCCGACAGCCCGATGAACGGCGTGATCGCGGAAATCCTCGTCTCGGTCCCGGCGACCTCGATCGCCGGCGGCACCGACGAGATCCAGCGCAACATCATCTCCGAGCGCGTCCTCAAGATGCCCAAGGAGCCGAGCATCGACACCACGAAGCCGTTCCGCGACGTACCCCGGAACACGGTGCGCTGAACAAAGCCGCCGCCTCCTAGAAGTGCCAGGCCGCCCGCAAGGCGGCGGTCTGGCTGAGGAGCGATGTCCCGGCGATCAGTCCATATTCGGCCCGGAATTCGAGACCCTGGCTTCTGTAAAGCTGGATGCCGGCTTCGACATTGGCCGTGACCGACGGCCCCTGCAGGTAGGGCTGGAAGCCGCCCAGGAACGCAAGCGGGCCGGTGAACTGCACGTTGAAGCTCGCCGTGTTGCCGGGCAGGAAGCTTGCGCCGACGGCGACGTAGGGCCGGAAGATCATGCCCGTATTCTCGACATCCAGCCGGCCGCCGATCTCGATCATCGGCGTGGCGGAGAAGCGGAGCTGGGAGAACGAATCCACGGACATCACCGTCACGCCCTGGGAAGCGACCTGGAATCCCGGCATGTGGCGATAGCCGAGGTCGAGGTCGAGGCGCGGCCGCACGTACCATCCGTCGAACGCGAAATCGTAGGCGCCGCGCAGATGCGCCTGCGCGGTCTGATTGGTCACGTCCACGTCGGACAGGACGCCCGGCGCGCCCGAGAAGCGGTTCCACGCCGAGGCGAAGCCGGCGGAGCCGGCAAGCAGGAGGGCGTCGCGGGAATATTTCAGAGCGACGGCCACGTCAAACGACTGGCCGGTGCCGCTCGTCGCCGGGCCCTGGATCGTCTGGTTGGCAGCACCGAGCGTGCCGCCGAGGAACCATCCCGATGCGATTTCCATCTGGCCGCCGGCCCGGTAGGTCCCCCATTGGCTGGCAACGCCCTCCTGCTGCGTCCATTCCGCGCCCGCCTTCGCCCAGACGCAGCGATCCTCGCCGAGAAGCGTCCCGCCGCCGATGAAGATCGGACAACTGAGCGCCGCAACCGGTCCGGAGCTGGCATTTTGACCTGCCACGCCGATGATGGAGGGAAGGAACAGAAGCGCCGCACCAATCGCCACAAGCACGATGGGCGATCCGACCGGTATCTGTGTCGGATTGTCCCTCGACTGATTGAGATTGTAGATGGCGCGCACCAGCCCCGGGAATTCGCTCACCGGCACCTGCTGCGCAGACACGCGCTGCGGCGCGAGCGACGACGAGAGCAATGCCGCCGTCAGGACAGCCGCCCGCAGGCAACGCAACAACCGAATCATCTTCGACCTCTCCCCACCTCGCTGATGGCATTCCGGTGGTGTTGCGACAACAGGTGTCTGCGGCCGCGAGACGTCTCCGAAGTTCTTGGCCTCCCGTATCGCCGCCCGCTACTGTCCGGCCCATGACACCGAGCCCGATCACGATCTTCCGCGCCCGCCGCATCCTCACCATGAACCCCGCCCGTCCGGAGGCCACGCATGTCGCGGTCCGCGACGGCCGCATCCTGGGCGCAGGCCCGCTGGAGGAGCTGGCCGGCTGGGGCCCCTACACGCTCGACGACACGTTCGCCGACAAGGTGCTGATGCCCGGTTTCGTCGAGGGCCACAGCCACGCCGCCGAGGGCACGTTCTGGCGCTACACCTATCTCGGCCGCTTCGATCGCATGGACCCCGAGGGCAAGGTGTGGCCCGGCGCCCAGTCCATCGAGGATGTGGTGACGCGCCTTCAGGAAGCCGAACGCCAGCTGGCTTCGCCCACCGAATCGCTGGCCGGCTGGGGCCTTGATCCGATCTATTACGGCGACCGCCGCGTCGTGCGCGCCGACTTCGACCGCGTGTCGACGACACGTGCCGTCGGCGTGATGCATGCCAGTGGCCACATCTTCAACGTGAACACCCGCGCGCTGGAACTGGCCGGCCTGCTGCGGCCGGGCGTCAACCATCCCGGCATTCCCCTCGGCGACGACGGCCTGCCGACCGGCGAGCTGAAGGGCCCCGAGGCGATGACGCTCGTCGGCGCCCATATCGGCTTCGACCGCGAAGCGCTGGCCAACGACGAGAACGGGCTTCGCCGCTTCGCCAAGCTCTGCGTGCGCCAGGGCGTCACCACCGCGACCGATCTCGCGAACCTGCTGCCGGACGATGCGGTGTCGATGATGGCGCGGGTCACGGGCGAAGCGGGCTTCCCCGTGCGCATCGTGTCGTTCCGCCGCTTCCAGGCGCTGACGCCCGAGCAGGTGGTCGAACTCGCCGTCAAGCTCAAGGCCAAGTCGACGGACCGGTTGCGGCTGGGCGCCATCAAGCTGTTCGTCGACGGTTCGATCCAGGGCTTCTCCGCCCGGCTGCGCTGGCCCGGCTATTATAACGGCGCGCCCAACGGCCTGTGGTACACGCCGCCCGAGGCGATCAGCGGCCTGTACAAGCTGGCGCTGCAGAAGGGCGTGCTGGTCCACAGCCACACCAACGGCGACCAGGCGACCGAGATGGCGCTCGATTGCCTCGAGGGCGCCCTGCTCGACCAGCCGGCCCGCGACCATCGCTTCACCCTGCAGCACTGCCAGCTGGCCGACGCCGCCCAGTTCCGCCGCATGGCCCGCCTCGGCATGTGCGCCAACCTCTTCCCCAACCATCATTTCTACTGGGGCGACCAGCACTACGAAACGACGGTCGGACCGGAGCGGGCGATGCGCATGAACGCCTGCGCGACGGCGCTGGCCAGCGGCGTGCCGCTCGCCATCCATTCCGACGCGCCGGTGACGCCGCTCGGCCCGCTCTTCACCGCCTGGGGCGCCGTCAACCGCCGCACAGCCAGCGGCCGCGTGCTGGGCACGACCGAGTGCATCTCGGTGGCCGATGCGCTGCGGACGATCACCCTGGGCGCCGCCTGGACGCTGAAGCTCGACGGCGAGGTCGGCTCGATCGAATGCGGCAAGCGCGCCGACTTCGCGGTGCTGGAAGACGATCCGCTGGAGATCGCGCCGGAGAACCTGAAGGACGTGCGCATCTGGGGCACGGTGCAGGGCGGTCGCCTCTTCCCCGCCAACGGGGCGTGAGCGAGACCCGGCCAGGCGGGCGGCTGCCGGTCACGGTGATCGGCGGCTATCTCGGCACCGGCAAGACGACCCTGGTCAATCGCCTGCTGCGCGCCGCCGACGGCCAGCGGCTCGCGGTGCTGGTGAACGATTTCGGCGCGACGCCGATCGACCGCGACCTGATCGTGTCATCGGACGGCGACACGCTGGAAATCTCCGGCGGCTGTATCTGCTGCAGCTACGGCTCGGACCTGATGGACACGCTGATGACGCTGCCGGCGCAGCGGCCGGACATCGAGCGCGTGGTGCTGGAGACCAGCGGCGTCGCCCTGCCCGGCATGGTGGCCAGCGCCGTCTCCCTTCTCTTGCCCTATCGCATCGACGGCATCGTGGTGATGGCCGATGTAGAGACGGTGCGGACGATGGCCGAAGACGCCTATCTCGGCGACACGATCACACGCCAGCTCAGCGCCGCCGATCTCGTCGTCGCGAATCGCTGCGATCTCGTGGACGAGGCCTCGCTTCAGCAGACCCTCGCCTGGCTCACCCTGCAAAGTCCGGCCGCGCGGGTTCTCGCGGCAACACGCGCCGAGATCGCGCCCGACGTGCTGCTGGGGTTGCGCGATGCCGCGCCGCCCCGTTTGTCGGCAATACTCACTACACCCGGCGCGCCGGATGCGGCTTCACTCTATGAATCGCTCGAACTGGACGTCCCCGAGGACATCGATGTCGCTGAACTGGGCCAACGCCTCAGCGCACCGGGCACGGGCGTTCTGCGCGCCAAGGGCATCCTGAACGGTGTAGCGCTGCACGTCGTCGGCCGGCGCTTCGAGATCGATAAGGCCCCTGCCGGCGCGAGACCGGGCAAGCTGGTCGTGATCGGCCTGCGGGCGCGCCTCGATCGACACGCCGTGGCGCAGGCGCTTCAGCCGAGATTGTCGACGTCGTTGCGCAGCGCCTGACCGGCGCGGAAGCGTGCGAGGTTGTCGAGGAAGATGCCGAAGATCGCCTCGTTCTGGCCCAGCGAATGGCTGGCGGTGTGCGGCGACACCAGCACGTTGGGCAGATCCCACAGCGGCGACGCCGCATCGAGCGGCTCACGCTCGAACACGTCGAGATAGGCGCCGGCCAGCCGGCCGCTCTGCAGCGCCGCGATGACATCCGCCTCCACCGCGATCTCGCCGCGCGCCACGTTGATCAGATGCGCGCCCTCCGGCATCGCGGCGAAGGCCGCCGCATTGGCGATGCCACGCGTCACCGGCGAAGCGGGACAACACAGGATCAGCCAGTCGGCCTGCGGCAGCACTTCGAACAATTGCTCGTAGGCCACGACCTTCTCGCACGGCGCCACGGGCTCGGCGGTGCGGCGCACGCCGATCGGGCGCAGGCCCAGCGTCGCGAGCAGCGACGCGATGTTCCGGCCGATCGGCCCCATGCCGACGATGACGGCACACTGGCCCGCGAGGTCGCGCGGCGAGCGCTCGGCCAGCCGCGGTTCCCAGGCATGGCGGCGCTGCGCATCCGCGAGCAGGGGGAAGCGCCGGTTGATCGCGATCACGGCCCCCAGCGTGCTGTGCGCCACGGTGACCGCCGTGGCGCCCGACGCCGTCGTCACCTTGACGCCGCGCGCCCGCAACTCGCGATAGATCGGGCGCTCGGCGCCGGCCGGATGGATCTGCAGCCACTTGAGGTTCGGCGACTTCCGCACCACCGCGTCGAAGCCCTGCAGTTCAGGCGTCAGATTGGTCGGGCTGGATTTTCCCGTGACCTCGCGGGTCATGAAGGCGATGTCGGCGGCGCTGGGGCCGTCGGCCGCCAGCGCCTCCTCGGCGGTGAGGAAGGACAGCGTGCCCGGCGGCACGGCGGCCGCGATACGCTCGCCCCAGGTACGCTGCGCGTGGGACGACAGCAGAAGCGTGATCATGACGACAAGATAACCCACCCTCGACCGTGACGACAGGCGTGCTACGGTCGGCCATGCTCAAGCTCTATTACTCGCCCGGCTCCAGCTCGATGGCAGCCCACATCGCCCTCCACGAAGTCGGCGCCCCGTTCGAGAAGCACGCGGTCTCGGTGCCGCGCAAGGAAACGCGCAACGCGGACTTCCTGTCCGTGAATCCGGTCGGCAAGGTCCCGGTGCTGATGATCGACGGCCGTCCGCTCACCGAGGTGGCCGGCATCCTCTACTATCTCGCGCGCACCTTTCCCGCGGCCAACCTCCTGCCGGCGGGCGACATCGAGGCGGAAGCCCAGGTCGTCTCCTGGATGTCCTATGTCGCCTCGACGATCCATCCGGCGATCCGGCAGGGCGTCGCCGAAGCGCGCGAGCTCTACGCGGTGGCCGACAAGCGCCTGGGCGACCGGACGTGGATCCTGGGCGACCGCTATTCGATCGCCGACATCCACCTCTTCCGCGTCTACTGGCGCTTCCGCGACCAGCTCGAGCGCCAGCCGGGCGACTTCCCCGCGCTGGAAGCCCACCACGCCCGCATGCTGGAGCGCCCTGCCGTCAAGAAGACGATCGAGATCGAAGCGAAGGACAGCTAACGAGCTACCTGCCTCGC
>CAZPOS010000276.1:0-6863 GCA_964588065.1 uncultured Reyranella sp. | reverse complement strand
CGGCTATTTCTGCAGCCTGAGCGCGGCGAAGCGCGGATCGCCCTGGCGTTCGACGAAGAGCAGCACCGAGCGCTTCTTCTGCTGCTGCAGCTTGGTCACGAGATCCGAGACTTCCTGCGGGGTCGTCACCGGCTTCTGGTCGACCTCGAGGATGACGTCGCCCGGCTGCAGCTGCTTCTCGGCGGCCGGGCTGTTGGGCGCCACCTTGGTGACGATCACGCCCTTCACCTGGTCCGACAGGCCGTAGCGCTCGCGCAGTTGGTCGGTGACCTTCTGCAAGGTGAGGCCGAGCTGCTCGATGGTCGAGGTCACCGGCTGGTCGGGTTCGGCCGGCTTCTTGGAACCCTGGGCCGAGGTGTTCTGCTTCTCCGCCTCCTCCTGCTCGCCGACCCTGAGCTTCAGGGGCACTTCCTTGCCGCCGCGCCAGACGACGACGTCGACGGTGCTGCCGACCCGGGCATTGGCGACCACCTTCGGGAAGCGTCGCAGGTCGAGCACGTCCTGTCCGCCGAAGGACAGGATGATGTCGTTGCGCTTCAGCCCCGCCTTGGAGGCCGGCCCGTCGGCGGTGACGTTGGCGACCAGCACGCCGCGCGCGCGGTCGAGGCCGAACGAATCGGCGATGTCGTCGGTCACGCTCTGATAGCTGACACCGATCCAGCCGCGCTTCACCTTGCCGAACTCACGCAGCTGGTCGGCGACCTGCTTCACGAGGTTCGACGGGATCGAGAAGGCGAGACCGGCATTGGTGCCGGAGGGCGAGTAGATCGCCGTGTTCACGCCGATGACCTCGCCGTCGGTGTTGAACAGCGGGCCACCCGAGTTGCCCTTGTTGATGGCAGCGTCGGTCTGCAGGTAATCGTCGAGCGAGTCGTTCAGCGACCGGCCGCGCGCCGAGATGATGCCGGCCGTCACCGAATGGCCCATGCCGAACGGGTTACCGATCGCGATCACCCAGTCGCCGACGCGGGACTTGTCCGAATCGCCCCACTTCACCGCCGGCAGCGGCTTCTTGTTGGGCGGCTCGACCTTGAGCAGGGCGACGTCGATTCGGCTGTCGGAACCGACCAGCTTCGCCTTGAGCTGGGTGTCGTCCCGGAAGATCACCGTGATGTCCTCGGCGCCCTGGATCACGTGATTGTTGGTCACGATGTAGCCTTCGCCGTCGATCACGAAGCCCGAACCCAGCGATGTGCCGCGTCGCTGCTTCTGCTCCTCGCCGCCGCGCTTGTCGAAGAACTCCTTGAACAGCTCCTCGAACGGCGAGCCGGGCGGAAGCTGCGGCATGTCGCGCAGACGCGGGCCCTGCTGCGGGACGTTTTGCGTGGTCGTGATGTTGACGACGGTCGGCATCAGCTTGTCGACCAGCTCGGAGAAGCTTTCCGTCGGCTGACGCGACCAGGCGGGCTCGGCCGTCACGAGGCCGAGCGACGCGACTGCCGCAAGCGCGGCCCCTCTGAAATAGCCTGGCAAATCAGCTAGAATCACGACCGACCTCCAACGGCGCTCATGGCCAAACGGTCGATACGGCCGGCGCCGCGCGTTAGAGTTCCTGTCTAACTGCGGGTCGATTGTGGCGCAAATAAAGAGGTCGTTATCCGGCCCGGTTTTACGGCGTTTTGGACGCCTGACCAAAAAGAAACCGGCGGCGTGGCAGGAGTGCCACAGCCGCCGGCCTGGTACGGTCTTTGCCGGTCTCTACTGCTTCGGTGCCGCGAGCCCCGACGGGTCGTTGAAGTAGCGGAAGAAGTCGTTGTCCGGGCTGAGCAGCATGGTCGAACCACCCGAGCCGAACGCCTGCTTGTAGGCCTCCATGCGCCTGTAGAAGGCGTAGAAGGCCGCGTCCTTGCTGAAGGCCTTGGCGTAGATCTCCGTCGCCGCCGCATCGCCTTCGCCGCGCAGGACCTGGCCCTTCAACCCGGCATCGGCCTTGATGACGGCGACCTCACGATCGGCCGTCGCCTTGATGCGGGCATTCTCCTCATCGCCCTCGGCGCGAAGCTGGCCGGCCTCGCGCTCGCGATCGGTCTTCATGCGGTTGTAGACCGACTGCGAGTTGGCCTGCGGCAGGTCCGCACGCTTGATGCGAACATCGACCGTCTGGACGCCCAACTCCATGGTCTTGGCGTTCACCCGCCGGGTGATGTCGTCCATCAGGTTGGCGCGCTGGTCGGTCAGCACCGCATGCAGCGGCACCGACGAGAGCACGCCGCGGATCTCGGAGTTGATCAGCGAGTCGAGGAGCCCGCGCAGGGTGGTCTCGCCGCCCGGCACGGTCTCCGCATAGCGCTTGGCCGCGACGATCTTGTAGCGGGCATAGGCGTCGACCACGAGGCGCTTCTGGTCACCGGCGATGATCTCGAACTCCTCGGCTTCGTAGTCGAGCAGGCGACGATCGATCCGCTGGATGTCCTGGATCCACAACGGAATCTTGACGTAAAGGCCGGGCTCGGTCTTCGGCTCGCCGACGATGGCGCCGAACTGGCGGACCAGGACCTGCTTGGTCGGATCGACCGTATAGAAGGTCTGGGTAAGCACGAAGCCCACCACCGCAAGCACGACCAGGACGATGATCGAACGGTTGCTCATCGCGTGGCTCCCGGCAGTGGCTGGGGTGCCCGCGGCGGCTGCGGCCCGACACCCGGCGTCTGGCCCGAGCGCAGCTCGGGCAGCGGCAGATAGGGCAGCACACCGCCATTGTTGGTCGTGCCCTTGTCGACCAGCACCTTGTTCACGTTGCGCAGCACCTCTTC
Source organism: uncultured Reyranella sp. (assembly GCA_964588065.1). Taxonomy (GTDB): domain Bacteria; phylum Pseudomonadota; class Alphaproteobacteria; order Reyranellales; family Reyranellaceae; genus Reyranella. The sequence continues at coordinate 4,110 of CAZPOS010000276.1, read as the reverse complement.
CATGGTGTCGAGGTACAGGCGCTCCGTCGTGATGTCCTTGGCCTTGGCCCACTGCTCGTAGACCTGGTCGAAGCGCTGCGCGTCACCGCTCGCCCGCGCCACCGTTTCGGCCTTGTAGGCCTCCGCCCGCTGCACGATCGATTCGGCTTCACCCTTGGCCCGCGGGAGCTGCTGGTTGCGGTAGGTATTGCCCTCGTTGATCAGCTTCTCCTTGTCGGCGCGTGCCGCCTGGACGTCGCGGAACGCCGCGATGACTTCCTGCGGCGGGTCCACGCGCAGCAACTGGATCTGGGAAATGCGGACGCCCAGCCCGTACTCGTCGAGGATGCCCTGCAGCAGGTCCTTGGTGTCCTGCTCGATCCGGCTGCGGCCCTCGGTCTGGGCATATTGCAGGTTCGACTTGCCGATCACCTCGCGCATCGCGGCTTCGGCGCCGGCGCGAACGTTTTCCTCGGGATTGCGCACGTCAAATGCATACTTGAACACGTCCTTGATCTGCCAGAGCACGGCGAACTCGATGTCGACGATGTTCTCGTCGCCCGTCAGCATCAGGTTTTCCGTCGAGGTCGGACGGGGGCCGCGCGTATAGGGGGTGTTCGTCTGGTTGCCGCGCGAACCGATCACCGTGCGGCGCTGGTCCTGCACGTTGACCACCACGACATTGCCGATCGGGGCCGGCAGATTGTAGTGCAGGCCGGGCTCGACGGGCTTGCCGTAGGGCTTGCCGAACACGAGCTGGATCGCCTGCTGGTTGGGCTGCACGCGGAAGAACCCGGTCACGAGCCAGATCACGAGCGCGCCCAGCACCACGAGGGCGATGCCCTTGTAGGTCCCGAAGCCACCCGGCATCAGGTCTTTGAGCCGTTCCTGCCCCTTGCGGATCACGTCTTCCATGTCGGGTGGGCGTCGCGAGCCGAAGGGACCACCGCCCCCGCCGCCGCCCTTGTTGCCACCGCCGCCGCCGCCCCAGGGACCACCGCCGCCGCCACTACCGCCGCCGCCGCCCCAGGGGCCGCCGCCGCCGTTGTTATTCCACGCCATTGTTCACCTCAGGGCCCCTGCTGCCGCTTGTCACCGCGCTTGGGCGCGTTGTCGCTTTTGATTTCCAGACGCTCTGCATATATGTGACGGCAGGCCCACCTTCAATCAAGCGGCGGCCGTGAAAATGCGCCGCAGCGGAAGCAGCAGAACATGGCGGAAATCACCGAATCGGCTATCCGCAAGGTTCTCGATACCGTGATCGATCCGGTGACGGGTCGCAGTGTCGTGGCACTCGGCATGGTGAGCGGTGTCGCGACCCGCGCCGGCCACGTCGCGGTCACCCTCGAGGTCGATCCGGCGCGCGGCACGGCGCTGGAGCCGCTGCGCCAGGCGTGCGAACAGGCGGTCCGCGCCATGCCCGGCGTTCTCTCGGCGACCGCGGTCATGACGGCGGAGCGCGCCGCCCCGCCCGCGCCGCCGGCTCCGGGCGGCCATCACGGCCACAGCCATGGCGCCCCTGCGGCCAAGACGACGGGCGGCGGCGGCCGCATCGACGTGCCCGGTGTGAAACACATCATCGCGGTTGCCTCGGGCAAGGGCGGCGTCGGCAAGTCGACCACCGCGGTCAACCTGGCGCTCGGCCTCGCCGCCAACGGCCTCGCGACGGGCCTGCTCGACGCCGACATCTACGGCCCCTCGATGCCGCGCATGCTCGGCGTGACGGAAAAGCCGGAATCGGCCGACGGCAAGCAGCTGAAGCCGATCGAGCGCTTCGGGCTCAAGACCATGTCGATCGGCTACATCGTGAACGAGGACACGCCGATGATCTGGCGCGGCCCCATGGTGTCGAGCGCGCTCGAGCAGATGCTGCGCGACGTCGAATGGGGCGCGCTCGACGTGCTGGTGGTCGACATGCCGCCGGGCACCGGCGACGCCCAGCTCACGCTCGCCCAGCGCGTCGCGCTCGCTGGCGCGGTGATCGTCTCGACGCCGCAGGACATCGCCCTGGTCGACGCCCGCAAGGGCCTCAACATGTTCCGCAAGGTCGCCGTGCCGGTGCTCGGCATCGTCGAGAACATGAGCTACTTCCTCTGCCCCCATTGCGGCGAGCGCTCCGAGATCTTCGGCCATGGCGGCGCCCGCGAGGAGGCCGAGAAGCTCGGGGTGCCGTTCCTCGGCGAGGTGCCGCTGCATCTCGACATCCGCACCACGTCCGACAGCGGCCATCCCATCGTGGTGTCGAAGCCCGACAGCGCCCATGCGCAGGTCTACAAGAACGTCGCCGGCCGCGTCTGGAAACAGCTTTCCGCCAACCAGCGCGGCGGCCGCCCGGCGCCCAAGATCGTGGTGCAGTAGATTCCGGTAGTGGTTGTTTTGACGAAGACGAAGGGTCCCTCACTACGTTCGGGATGACATCGTTTGCGTGACTGGCGCAGTGCGCCAATCCCAATAAAATTGTCATCCCGAACGTAGTGGGGGACCTTTGCCCTACTTCTTCGCCGCCTTGCGCTTGCTCGGCCGCCAGCCGGGGCGCCATTTTCCGATCAGGCCGTGGACGCCGATCATCGAGCCGGCGACGAGTTCGAGCGCGAGGAAGCGACGATCCTCCACCCAGCCGGGCAGCTGGATGTTCAGCGCGAGGTCGCGGCGAAAGCCGAACTGGTTGTAGTATTCGGGGTCGCCGACCAGGATGATGCGGCTGTGGCCCAGCATGCGCGACTGCGCCATCGAGTGCCACATCAGCGCCTTGCCATAGCCGAGGCCGCGCAGTTCGGGCGAGACCGCGAGCGGGCCCAGCATCACGGCCGGCCATTTGTCGTTGATCAGGATCGGCCAGTTGCGGATCGAGGCCACCATCCGGTCCTTCTGGTCGATCGCCACGAAGCACAGTTCACGGATCGGCTTCACGCCCTCGCGCAGCCGGTAGACCGTCTTCTGCTGGCGATCCGGCCCGAAGGCCGCCTCGTTCATCTCCTCGATCGCCGAATCGTCGCGCGCGCGCTCGCGCAGCAGCCGCAGCCGGCCGGGATCGCGGATCACGTCGCCTGCCCGAGCGCCGCCATCAGCTCGCGCCATTCGCGGGCGCTGAGCCCGCTCGACTTCTGGTCGACCGTCTCTCCCGCCAGCATGCGCTTCACGATGGCGAGGCCGGTCTTGGAAAGATGCGTGCCGCCCAGACGATATTCGACGAAGGCGTCGTGGCTGATCGGGCACCAGCGCTTCAGCGTGTCGAGCATGGTTTCGGCGTAGACGCGGATCTCGTACTGCGCATGGGCGTCGGCGCGCAGCGAGAGGAAGTGCATCAGGTTGTGCAGGTTCGTCTTCCAGTACCACTGGGTATAGAAGCCGAGCGACAGGTTCATGCGCGCCAGCTCGCGCGCGAGGCCCGAGCGTTCGGGATCGAGCGGCGCGCCGCCCTCGCCTTCGTTCAGCATCTCGAGATAATGCTCGTAGACCAGCTCGGCATCCTGCTTCAGCAGCCCGAAGACGCGCTCGGCTTCCTTGCCTGTCAGGACCTGGTCGCGGCCCTGCCGGTTCATCGCGCTCTGGGCGGCGAGGTGCTCGGGCTTCGGCAGATAGAACTCGTTGTCGAGGATCGAGTAGCGCGCGGAATATTCGTTCACGTTGGCGGTGCGATGACGGATCCACTGCCGCGCCACGAAGATCGGCAGCTTCACGTGATACTTGATCTCGCACATCTCGAACGGCGTCGTGTGGCGATGCCGCATGAGATAGTTGATGAGGCCGCGATCCTCGCTGACCTTCTTGGTGCCGCGGCCGTAGCTCACCCGCGCGGCCTGCACCACGGCGGCGTCGTCGCCCATGTAGTCGACGACCCGGACGAAGCCGTGGTCGAGCACCGGCAGCGCCTTGTACAGGATCTCCTCCAGCGCCGGGGCGACCGGACGCAAGGTCGGCTGGGCGCCGGCCCGGGCCTGGTCGATTTCTGCCTGCTGGTCGCTGGAGAGGGGCATCGGTTCGCTGTCCTTGGTTTCGCCGGGCTTTATGCGGGGAATCGGCTGCGGCGGGCAAGAAAGGATCGAGGCGCCGAGACGCCTTCAAAAAGCCGGCGGAAGCGCCTATATGGAGGGTGTCGGGTAACCGACTATGGCGATAAACGCCGCGTGG
>CAZPOS010000275.1:0-6931 GCA_964588065.1 uncultured Reyranella sp. | reverse complement strand
CCGCGCTTCCTGTGGACCTGGCCCAACTCCCGCATCTCGGTGATGGGCGGCGAGCAGGCCGCCAGCGTGCTGGCCACCGTGCACCGCGACGCCGACAAGTGGACGAGCGCCGAGGAAGAGGCCTTCAAGGCCCCGATCCGCCAGCGCTACGAGCACGAGGGCTCGCCCTATTTCGCCACCGCCCGCCTCTGGGACGACGGCATCATCGACCCGGTCCAAACGCGCGACGTGCTGGGCCTTTCCATCTCCGCCGCTCTCAACGCGCCGATTCCGGAAACCCGGTTCGGCGTCTTCCGGATGTGACCATGATCAGCAGCATTCTGGTCGCCAATCGCGGCGAAATCGCCTGCCGCGTCTTCCGCACCGCCCAGGCCATGGGCCTGGCCACCGTCGCCGTCTATTCCGAGGCCGACGCCGACGCGCCGCACGTGCGCATGGCCGATCAGGCCGTGCTGATCGGTCCCGCCGCGGCGCGCGAGAGCTATCTGGTCGGTGAGAAGATCATCGATGCGGCCCTGGCTACGGGCGCAGACGCCATCCACCCCGGCTACGGCTTCCTTTCCGAAAATGCGGAGTTCGCCGAGGCCGTGGTCGCCGCCGGCCTGACCTGGATCGGCCCGCCGCCGGCGGCGATCCGCGCCATGGGCCTGAAGGACGCCGCCAAGTCGTTGATGGCCAATGCCGGCGTGCCGGTCACGCCCGGCTATCTTGGCGAAGACCAGAGCCCTGCGCGGCTGCAGGCGGAGGCTGACAAGATCGGCTATCCGGTGCTGATCAAGGCCGTCGCCGGCGGCGGGGGCAAGGGCATGCGCAAGGTCGATAGCGCCCAGGCTTTCGCTGCGGCCCTGACCTCCTGCCAGCGCGAGGCCGCGGCCTCCTTCAGCGACGAGCGGGTGCTGCTGGAGACCTACGTCACCCGCCCGCGCCACATCGAGGTGCAGGTGTTCGGCGACGCGCAAGGCCAGGTCGTCCACCTCTATGAGCGCGACTGCTCGCTGCAGCGCCGCCACCAGAAGGTTATCGAGGAAGCGCCCGCCCCGGGGATGAGCGCCGAGGCCCGCGCGGCGGTGACGCAGGCCGCCGTGCGCGCCGCCCAGGCCGTCGGCTATGTCGGCGCCGGCACCGTCGAGTTCATCGCCGACGCCAGCGAGGGCCTGCAGCCCGACCGCATCTGGTTCATGGAAATGAACACCCGCCTGCAGGTCGAGCACCCGGTCACCGAGGCGGTCACCGGCGTCGATCTGGTCGAATGGCAGATCCGCGTCGCCGCCGGCGAGCCGCTGCCCCTGGCCCAGGAAGACATCGTCCTCTCCGGCCACGCCATGGAGGCGCGCCTCTACGCCGAGAACCCGGCCGGCGGCTTCCTGCCCTCGATCGGCCCACTCGAGCACTTCAAGCTGCCGCAGGACCTGGTCCGTGTGGACACCGGCGTGGAGGAGGGCGGCGAGGTCTCGCCCTTCTACGATCCGATGATCGCCAAGCTCATCGCCCACGCCCCGACCCGCGAGGGCGCCAGCGACCTGCTGGCGGAGGCCTGCAGCGAGGTCGAGGTCTGGCCGGTGAAGACCAACGCCGGCTTCCTGGCCCGCTGCCTCGACCATCCGGATTTCATCGCCGGCGACGTCGACACCGGCTTCATCGAGGCGCGGATCGACGCCCTGGCCGCCCAGCCCGCGCCGTCCGAACATGCCCTGGCCTCGGCCGCCATGGCCGTCACCCTGGACGAGGAAGACGCCCCCGCCGATCCCTGGGACGGCCTGACCGGCTTCCGGCTCAACGCTCCGCCGGCCGCCACGATGCGGCTCTATCTCGGCGACCAGGGCTTCGACGCGCCGCTCTTCAGCGAAGAGCTGCCGGGCGACGTGCTGCTGACGCAAGACGGCGAGGTGGTGGTCTTCGACGCGGGCGAAACCTTCGTCCTCACCCCGCGCCCGCCGGTGAAGGACGCGGCCCACGGCGGCGGCGGCGACGGGGCGATCGCCTCGCCGATGCCGGGCAAGGTGGTGGCCGTCGCCGTCTCGGTGGGCGACACGGTCGTGCGCGGCCAGACCCTGCTGACGCTCGAGGCCATGAAGATGGAGCACGCCCTCAGCGCGCCCTTCGACGGCCAGGTCGAATCCCTGTCGGTTTCCGTGGGCGACCAGGTCAGCGAGGGGGTGACATTGGCCAGGCTCGTCACCAGCTAGGTTCACTGAACCTGGACTTTGGCGTGCGAGGAGAGGCGGCCATGAACGAGGTCGCTTCCGCCGAGGAGTACGTGCTCTGCATGCTGGAGGCCGCCGGCCTGCCGCGCGGCTGCGCCCGGGTCGAGATCGTCGGCCACGGCCAGTCGGGCGACCTGATCGCGACGGTCGGACCCTGCGTCGTCAAGTTCGCTCCCGGCGACCATCCCGGCAGCGCCGAGACCCTGGCCCGCGAGGGCGAGGTCGTGCGCTGGCTGGCCGGCCGCGTGCGCGTCGCCGCCACCCTGTGGAGCGGCGCCTTCGAGGGCGGCTACTGCCTGATCAGCGAGCGGCTGCACGGCCAGGCGGTCTCGCATGTCGCACCGCACGACGCCGCCGACGCCCTGGCCGCCACGGTCGATCTGCTGGCCCGGCTGCACGCCCTCGACCCGGCCGGATGCCCGTTCGACATGAGCCTGCCGGCCAAGTTCGCCCTCGCCGAGCGCCGCGTCGCCGCCGGCCTGGTCGACGAGGAGGACTTCGACGACGAGCGCGCCGGCTGGACCGCCGTCCAGGCCCTGGACGCCGCCCGCGCCACGCGCCCGGCCAGCGAGCGCCTGGTCCTCACCCACGGCGACGCCAGCCTGCCGAACTTCATCTGGAGCCCCGGCCGCCCGGTCGGCATGGTCGACATCGGCCGCTTCGGCCTGGCCGACCGCTACCAGGACCTCGCGCTCTTCCTGCGCTCGGCCAGGTTCAACCACCCCCACCTCGACGCCGCCGCCATCCTGCGCGAGCGCTACCCGCTCAGCGCCATCGACGAAACCGCCTGCGCCTTCTACCGGCTGATGGACGAGTTCTTCTGAGGAGCGGTCGAGAAAATAGTTGTCCCACGTGGGTCGCGGACGGACACCTTTGCAAGCTTCTCGTATGAGCCATGGGGTGGAAGAGGGAAGTCGTCGTCCACCGTGCCACTGACGGCGACTACATAGGTTGGCGTTCCCATGAACGAGAGTAGCCGAATGCGGACGCCAATGCGTGTGTCGCCGCGCCAGTCTGTGATCTTACCGAGCGCAAGACTGTAGATCGCCGGCCGGGGCTCCTCTATCTCCGTAAGGCCGCCGACGAAAACGCGAGGCTTTTCATGTCCCTGTTGGATAAATGGACCCAGTATGTGCGGGAAATTCGCTCGTCCTATGGTCGCGCAAGCAAATCCGTGCGCAATTTTTGCCAGAAACCGTGAGAATTTCTGGATATCGTAAGGCATTAGCTGAAATTCGACAGGGCGATTTCCGCCCCCAGCATCAAGAATAGTTTCGGCGTCTACTTTAGAAACTATGCAGTGAATTTTGTCATCTCTTACGACTTGGTCGTATGGGATTTGAGACAATAAAGCGGGCATATCGTAGATCGGCAGCGACCAGCTTAGGAACGGTAGCTGCTCTTTCAGTAATGGTATCGCAGTTTTTGATCCGTCAGCCTCAATCTGAAATGCGGCGGCACCGTCTGGGCGTCTACGGTTGTTGTTATTTTGAGATCGAAATCCGTACTTTGTACGTATCAATCCGAATACGTGTTTTAAGACGAATGTTTCGACGGCACTGGTCGTCTTTTGGCAAGCCGAACAACTCGCTGACGGTAGGATCAAGTCCCCATGGAGTCCGAACGGAACAATATGTTCGCGAGTTAGGTGCTGGTTCCCACCGCAATAGATGCATTGATGTGCAGCGTTGTAAGTGGTTCCTCCTGCTGTCTGACGCATGTTGCTCCTTCACAGTTGAGGTGTCGCGTGCGGTGCAGAGCGCTTCGCTTGCGATGCCAAGATTCACTGTGGAGACTCAGGTTGCAACCATTTAGTTTGTATGTGGGTGTAGCAACTTGCGGGACGTCTCAGTTTGCGCGATATGGGGTCGACGCGTTTGAGGAACTCGAATGGCATACCCGATCGAAGAGAAGCTCGTTGTAGGTATAACCTCCACGGCGTTGTTTGATTTCTCGAAAGAGCATCAGATTTTTCTAGATGAGGGCTTGGAGGCGTTCAGGGCGTATCAGGCTAATCATAGCGCGGACGTGCCGGCCCCCGGTGCCGCCTTTCCTTTCATAAAGAGGCTGTTGCACCTCAATAAGATATTTCCCGAGCAATCGCCGGTCGAGGTGGTGGTGCTGTCTCGAAATGACCCTGAGGCTGGTCGGCGAATGATGGCGGCCATGCCGCATTACGGGTTGGATATTTCCCGCGCATTCTTCCTCTCGGGCGCAACGCCTTATCCATATATGAAGGCCGTGAACGCGTGTCTGTATCTTAGTACAAACAAGGATGAAGTGAAGGAAGCGATTGCGGGCGGGTATCCCGCTGGCCATGTACTGCCGTGCGCTATGCTTGACGAAGATTTCGACAATCAACTGCGGATTGCATTCGATTTCGATGGAGTGCTGGTGGATGACGAGGCTGAGTTAAAGTATGCTGATGGAGGCCTTCCATTGTTTCACCACTACGAGCTCGAGAATAAAGATAGGCCGCTAAAGAATGGACCTCTCATGCCTCTCATGCAGAGGATCGCTGCGATTCAGCAAATTGAACGAGAGAATAGCAAGAGGGTAAATGCCCCGAACAAGGCTGTTAGAATTTCGATCGTTACAGCAAGAAATGCGCCCGCTCATGAGCGGCTTCTAAACACGATGAAAAATCTGGGTATTGAGGCCGATGAGCTATTTCTAACCGGCGGTATCGAGAAAAAGAACATACTAGACGTATTGAAGCCGCAAATATTCTTTGATGATCAGCTCGGGCATTTGGCACCGGCTTCGGAAACTACGCCGTGCGTCCATATTCCCTTTGGAATTAGAAACCAGTAGGCCTGCGTCATCCGCCCATGAGGGCGGCGCGGGCAGCGCGCGTCAATCGCGTGGCCAGGGCATTGCTTGCGCTACCCGGCTTTGACCAGCCGCGCGGCGAGCAGCAGGGCCGCCGCGCTCCACATGGCTAGAACACCACCACGCTTCTGATGCTCTCGCCCGCATGCATCAGGTCGAAGGCCTTGTTGATGTCTTCGAGCGGCATGACGTGGGTGATCATCGGGTCGATCTGGATCTTCCCGTCCATGTACCAGTCGACGATCTTCGGCACGTCGGTGCGGCCGCGGGCGCCGCCGAAGGCCGAGCCCTTCCAGACGCGGCCGGTGACCAGCTGGAACGGGCGGGTGGAGATCTCCTTGCCGGCCTCGGCCACGCCGATGATCACGCTCTCGCCCCAGCCGCGATGGCAGGCTTCCAGCGCCTGGCGCATGACGTTGGTGTTGCCGGTGCAGTCGAAGGTGTAGTCCGCGCCGCCGTCGGTCAGGGCGACCAGGTGCTGGACGATGTCGGCGCCGCCGATGTCCTGCGGGTTGACGAAGTGGGTCATGCCGAACTTGCGGCCCCAGTCCTCGCGGTCGGGATTGATGTCGACGCCGATGATCATGTCGGCGCCCACCATCTTCAGCCCCTGGATCACATTGAGGCCGATGCCGCCGAGGCCGAAGACGACGGCGTTGCTGCCCGGCTCGACGCCGGCGGTGTTGACCACCGCGCCGACCCCGGTGGTCACGCCGCAGCCGATGTAGCAGGCCTTGTCGAACGGCGCGTCGGGCCGGATCTTGGCGACCGCGATCTCGGGCAGGACCGTGTAGTTCGAGAAGGTCGAGCAGCCCATGTAGTGGGCGATCGCCTGGCCCTTGTAGGAAAAGCGGCTGGTGCCGTCCGGCATCACGCCCTTGCCCTGCGTGGCGCGGATCGCGGTGCAGAGGTTGGTCTTGCGCGACAGGCAGCTTTTGCACTGCCGGCATTCGGGCGTGTAGAGCGGGATCACGTGGTCGCCGACCGCCACCGAGGTCACGCCCGGCCCCACCTCGACCACGACGCCCGCGCCCTCGTGGCCAAGGATCGAGGGGAAGATGCCCTCGGAGTCCAGACCATCCAGGGTGTAGGCGTCGGTGTGGCAGATGCCGGTGGCCTTGATCTCGACCAGCACCTCGCCGGCGCGTGGGCCCTCCAGGTCGACCTCGACGATCTCCAGGGGCTTCTTCGCCTCGAAGGCGACGGCGGCGCGGGTCTTCATGGGAGCCTCTCGAATCTGCGGGTCGCAGAATGTCGAAAGGCGCCTCGCCCGGCTAGTTCAGGATGCGGACCGGCAGTTCCTCGTAGCCCTTCACGAAGCTGGACCGCACCCGCTTCGGCTCGCCGACCACCTCGATGTGGCGGAACCGTTTCAGGATCTCTTCCCAGACGATCTTGAGCTGAAGCTCTGCGAGACGGTTGCCGACGCACCGGTGGATGCCGAAGCCGAACGACAGGTGCTGGCGCGGACGTTCGCGGTCGATCAGGAAGGCGTCGGGATTGTCGATCACCGTCTCGTCGCGATTGCCCGAGACGTACCACATGACGACCTTGTCGCCCTTCTTGATCTGCTGGCCGGCCAACTCGACGTCCTCCAGGGCCGTACGCCGCATGTGCGCCAGCGGCGTCTGCCAGCGGATGATCTCGGGCACCATGTTCGGGATCAGATCGGGATTGGCGCGCAGCTTGTCGTACTCCGCCGGGTTCTGGTTCAGCGCCAGGAGGCCGCCGCTGATCGAGTTGCGGGTGGTGTCGTTGCCGCCGACGATCAGCAGGATGATGTTGCCGAGGTACTCGTCGGGGGTCATGTCCCGCGTGGCCTCGCCGTGGGCCAGCATCGAAACGAGGTCGCCCTTGGGCGGGGCGTTCACCCGCTCGTTCCACAGGCGGGTGAA
>CAZPOS010000274.1:0-6958 GCA_964588065.1 uncultured Reyranella sp. | reverse complement strand
CTTGTTGATGTCGGCGGTGAAGATCGCCGAGGCGAGGCCGTAGATCGTGTCGTTCGCGACGGTGAGGGCCTGCTCGGCATCCTTGACCGGGATGACCGAGAGGACCGGCCCGAAGATCTCCTCCTGGGCGATCTTCATCCCGTTGTCGACATTGTCGAACACGGTCGGCTCGATGAACGTGCCGGCATTGTCGATGTGCACCTGCTTGCCGCCCATGGCGAGCTTGGCGCCTTCCTTCTGGCCGGCATCGATGTAGCCCATCACGCGCTTGGTCTGGGTCTCGTCCACCATTGCGCCCATCTGCGTCTTCGGGTCGAGCGGGTCGCCCGGCATCATCTTCTGGCCGATCGCCATGACCTTGGCGAGGAACTCGTCCTTGATCTTGTCCTCGACGATCAGGCGCGAGCCGGCGGTGCAGACCTCGCCCTGGTTGAACCAGATGCCGAAGGCAGTGCGGCGGGCGGCGATGTCGAGGTTGGGGGCGTCGGCCAGCACGATGTTGGGCGACTTGCCGCCGCACTCGAGCCAGACCTGTTTCATGTTGGATTCGCCGGAGTAGCGGAGGAAGTACTTGCCGACCTCCGTCGAGCCGGTGAAGGCCAGCACGTCCACGTCCATGTGGCGGCCGAGCGCCTGGCCGGCGGTCTCGCCGAAGCCCGGCAGCACGTTGAACACGCCCTCGGGAATCCCGGCCTCGGCCGCCAGTTCGGCGAGGCGCAGGGCGGTGAGGGGAGACTGCTCGGCGGGCTTCAGGATCACCGAATTGCCCGCGGCGAGAGCGGGCGAGATCTTCCAGCAGGCCATCAGCAGCGGGAAGTTCCACGGCACGACGCAGGCCACGACGCCGGCGGCCTCACGCGTGATCAGGGCGATGACGTTGCCCGGAGTCGGCGCCACTTCGTCGTAGATCTTGTCGATCGCCTCGGCGAACCATTGGACCGTGTTGGCCGAGCCCGGAATGGCGATCGGCTTGCCCATGTCGAGGGTTTCCAGCAGCGCCAGCTCCTCGCGGTTCTTCATCATGAGGTCGGCGAGCTTCAGCATGACGCGCTTGCGCTGGGCCGGCGCCATGTTGGCCCAGGTGCCCTTCTCGAAGGCCGCGCGCGCGGCCTTCACGGCGGCATCGACGTCGGCCTGCTCACAGGCCGCGACCTTGGTCAGTACCTGGCCGGTCGCCGGGTTCACGCAGTCGAAGGTCTTGCCGGTCAGCGAAGGGACGAACTTGCCACCGATGAAGGCCTGGTTGCGGTAGCTCAGGCCGCCGATGCGGCCTTTCCAGTCGTCGCGCGAAAGCTGGGCGCTCATGGTCTCTCTCCTCCTCGTTGAATTGCGCGGGAGCCTATCCCACGAAAAAGCCGCCCGAAAGGGCGGCCTGATCGTCTGTCCTGCAATGCGGCAGGCTACTTGATCTTGGATTCCTTGAACACGACGTGCTTGCGTGCGACCGGGTCGTACTTCTTGAGTTCGAGCTTCTCGGTCTTGGTGCGCGGGTTCTTCTTGGTGACGTAGAAGAAGCCCGTGTCGGCGCTGGAGATCATCTTGATCAGGATGGAGGTCGGCTTGGCCATGGCAATTGTCCTTGAGCCCTGGAGGGCGAATTCGCGGAGTGGCGCAAAGTAGTCGGCGGGGCCGCCATGTCAAGCGCCCAGCCACGAAAAGGTCTAGGGGCGCGCGGCGGCCTGGAAGGTAGCCGATTGCACGGCATGGGCATAAAGCGGCCGGTCGCGCAGCAGGCGGATGGCGAGGTCCACGTCAGCCTCGGGGGCGGCTTCGCCGGGTGGGCAGATCTTGCGCAGGTCGGACACTTCCTGCGGCGTCGGATTGCGCAGCGCGTGCCAGCGAATCAGCGAATTGTGGTTCGAATCGACCGAGGCAACCCCCAGCTTGCTGGCGTCGCCCACCTTCGAGGTGCAGATGTTGGGAAGCACACCGAGCTCGTTCCAGGTGTAGCCGGACGGAGCCTGCAGGCGCGACCAGGTGAGGATCAGCTCGCCCTCGTTGGCAAGACGCACCACGGTCTGGACAGTGCCCTTGCCGTAGCTGGTGGTGCCGATGACGACGGCTCGTCCACGATCCTGAAGGGCCGCCGCAACGATCTCCGCCGCCGATGCCGAACCGCCGTTCATCAGCACGACGATCGGCAGTTGGTTGCCGCTCGCGCGGCCGTTGGAGCTGCGGTAGGTGCGCTTGCTGTCGGGATGGCGGCCGTTGGTCGAGAAGATCGTTCCATCGGCGATGAACACTTCCGAAACCGACTGGGCCTGGTCGAGCAGGCCGCCGCGGTTGGAGCGCATGTCGATGATGAGTCCGGCCAGATCCTTGCCGATCTCGGCCTTGGCCTTGTCGAGCGCGGCGCGGAGATTGTCCGTCGTCGCGGTATTGAAGCCCGTCAGGTGGATCAGGGCGACGTCGCCGCGGCGTTCGTAGACCACCGTGGTCGGAACGATGCGGCCGCGCTTCATCGCCAGGGTCAGTTCAGCGCCCTGAGAGGGACGCAGCACGGTCATGGTGACCGGGGCGCCCACCGCGCCGCGCAGCTTGGCCACGACATCCGAGAGCGGCCGGTCGATCATGGACTCGGAATCGATCGCCAGAATCTGATCGCCGATCTCGACGCCAGCCTTGCCGGCCGGCGAACCGTCCTGGACCGCCCGGATCAGGATCCGCTTCTCGTCAGTCCGTTCCACGGTGATGCCGACGCCGCCGCCGCCGTCGCGCTGGAAGCGATTGTCCTTGGCCTCGTCTGGGTCGGCATAGCGGCTGTTGCGGTCGAGTTGCTTGGTGGTGGCTGTCATCGCCTGGCGGATGAGCATCTGGCGGTCGACCTGTTGCAGAGCAGGTGACGCGTCGATCGACCCGGCCATCAGTTCGGTGAGCGTGCTCCCCCAGGCGCGCCCGTCGGTCGTGTCGGCCGGGGCGGGCCGGCTGACAATCTCCTTGCCGTTGCGCTTCACGGTCAGGCTGCTGTCGCTGGCCTCGAGAACCAGAGTCGAATCGCTGCTGGCGAACCCTCGGTAGGCCTCGACCGTCAGGTTCCGGAAATTCGGCTCATAGAGATGGCGGTCGCCGATCGCCCGGTAGGCCTGGAGGACGACCCGTTCGATGCCTGCGTCGGCGGTGGCGGCTGGCGGCCGGCCATCGGCCTCCGCGCTCGGCGTGTCCGGCGCCGTTGCACAGGAGACGACGAGACAGGCGGCCAGCAGCGATGCGGCCGCGCGCAGCCGCATCAGACGACGAAAAGGGAACTGAAACACATCCATATCGGCGGCACGACAATAGCACAGGCCGTCGACGGGCGGCCACGCCCTTCAGGCCGAGCGATCGAGGCTCCCGGTCGCCGCTGCCTTGGGGGCACCCATCTTCTGGGCCCAAAGCAGCGCAATTACGGCACCCTTGATGCGCGGCAGCAAAAAAAGCGCGAGCACGACCGACAGAGGCAGCCACAGCAGGGCATGGACCCAGAGCGGCGGCTGGGCTCCCCAGCGTTCCACCAGGAGGACCAGCGGCACGACGATGTGACCGACCACGAAGATCGTGAAGTAGGCCGGGGCGTCATCGGCGCGATAGGGTTCGAGTGCGAGGTCGCAGACCTCGCAATGGCTTTTCATCTTCAGGTAGCTGCCGAACAGATGGCCCTGGTTGCATCGTGGGCAACGGCCGTGCCAGCCCCGCAGCAGGGCGGTCCAGAAGTCAACCGAAGCGTGTTCTTCATCCATGCTGAGCAGGATGCGCCCCGCCGCTACTTGCGTCGGCGTGACCCTTTGTCCCGTGGCGGCCCGCGATGCGCGACCGGACGCCGCGGCGGCCCCTTGCGTTCCTTGCCATAGGCCGGGCGCGACTGTCGGGGCGCGGGCTGGCGTTCGACCCGCTCGATCACGTCGACGATCTCGAACATCAGGCCTCCGGTGGCGATGTCGGCGTCCACCAGCTTCAACTGCAACCGGTCACCCAGGCCGAACGTCTCGCCGGTGCGCTCGCCGATCAGGACCTGACGGCCCTCGTCGTGGCGGAAGAATTCCTGGCCGAGCGACCGGATGGGAATCAACCCGTCGGCCCCCGTGCCTTCGAGCGTGGCGAAGAGGCCGAATCGCGTCACGCCGCTGACGCGGCCGGGGAAGACGGCACCCACATGGCCGGCCATGAAGGCGGCGACGTAGCGGTCCATCGCTCCGCGCTCGGCGGCGACGGCGCGCCGTTCGCACATGGACAGATGCTCCCCGAACTCGCTGAACCGGCCCCTGTCCTCGGAAGAAAGTCCGCCTTCGCCCAGGCCGAAGGCGGCGATCAGCGCGCGATGCACGATCAGGTCGGGGAACCGCCGGATCGGTGAGGTGAAATGGGCGTAGCGCGCGAGGGCGAGCCCGAAATGGCCGAGATTGTCCGGGCTGTAAACGGCCTGGCTCTGGCTGCGCAGCACGGTCTGGCTGACCAGTTCGGACACCGGCTTGCCGGCGACCTCGCGCAGGACGCGATTCAGGTCGGCCGGGCGCAGCCGCTGGCCGGTCGGGACACGGATGCCGAGCGTGCCGAGGAACTCGCGCAGCGCCTCGAGCTTGGCGAGGTCGGGCTGGTCGTGGACGCGATAGAGGCAGGGCGCATGCTTTTGCTCGAGCGCCTGCGCCGCAGCCACGTTGGCCAGCACCATGAATTCCTCGATCAGCTTGTGGCTGTCGAGGCGCTCGCGCACGCCGATCGTGGCGATGTGCCCGTCCTTGCCCAGGGTCACCTGACGCTCGGGCAGGTCGAGGTCGAGCGCGCCGCGCGCCTCTCGTGCCGCCAGCAGGACGCGGTAGGCGCCGTAGAGCGGCCGCACGACGCCGTCCATCAACGGCTCGATTTCGGCGTCGGGCGTGCCGTCCATGGCGCGCTGGACGCGGTTGTAGGTGAGGCGTGCGGCCGAGCGCATCATGGCGCGGTGGAACTTGTGGCGCTTCAGGTGGCCTTCGCCGTCGATCCACATTTCGGCGACCAGCACGGGGCGGTCCTCGTGCGGGACCAGCGAGCACCAGTGGTTGGACAGCTGCTCGGGCAGCATCGGCACGACGCGATCGGGGAAATAGACCGAGGTGCCGCGGCGGTAGGCGGCCCGGTCGAGCGGGCGATCGTGACGCACATACCAGGCGACGTCGGCGATCGCGACCAGGATGCGCCAGCCGCCGGCATGGCCCGGATCCGGCTCTGCGAAGACGGCGTCGTCGAAGTCGCGGGCGTCCTCACCGTCGATCGTCACCAGCGGCACGTCACGCAGGTCGAGACGGTGTCCGAGCGGGGCTGCGCCGGCTTTTTCGGCTTCGGCGAGGGCCGCCTCGGGGAACTCGACCGGAATTTCGTTGGCCGCTATGGAGATCAGGCTCACGGTGCGCGGATCGCTCATCGGGCCGATGCGCTCGACCACGCGCGCGCGCCGCGTCAGCGCGCCACCGGTCTCCTCGATCCAGACGATGTCGCCGGGCAGCGCGCCGTTGCGATCGTTCGGGCGCACGTCGAATTCGCGTCGCAGCTTGCGGTCGGTCGGCGTGACCAGGCCGAGCCCCTGCCGGCCCTGGGGCTCCTCGTAGAGGCCGAGGATCTTCTTCGGACCGCCGCCCAGGCGACGGATGATCCGTGCCTCGTAGGCATTCTTGCCGCGGCGTTTCAGGCTGGCCAAAACGCGGTCGCCGACGGCAGGGGCGGGCACCGAGCGTGATGTCGGCGCTGCCACCTCGATGCGGGGGGCGGGACCGTCCTTTTCCTCGTCGTGGCGACGCGGCACTGCCAAGAGATGGCCGTCGTCGTCGACCGTGACGATTTCCAGCACGGCGGTCTCGGTCAGTGCCTCGGGATGGCGGAACGTCTTGGCACGATCGGGCGCGATCTCTCCGGTGTCGCGCAGGTCGCGCAGCAGTTCCTTGAGCTCGATGCGCTGGTCGCCCTTCAGCCCGTAGGCGCGCGCGATCTCGCGTTTTCCGACAGGCGTCTCGCTGTCGCGAATGAAGGCCAGCAGTTCGTCGCGGGTCGGGACCTTGCCCTTAGCCATCGGTGCCGGTGCGGGGCGGAGCGTCGTCCTTGTCCTTCGCCTTGGCCGCCTTCTTCCTGGCGGCGGGCTTCTTCTTCGCCGCCGCCTTCTTTGCCTTGGGTTTGGTGCCGGCGTCGTTGGCCGCCGGCGAGGCCGCCTTCTTCGCGCGCGCCGCCTTGGGCTTCTTGCCACCGCCCTTGGCCGCCCGCTCGGCCAGGAGTGCGACCGCTTGGTCGAGCGTCAGCGCCTCGGGCTTCACGTCGCGGGGCACCGTGGCGTTGACGCCGCCATGCTTCACGTAGGGCCCGTAGCGGCCGTCGTAGAGTTCGACCGGCGCCTCGTCGGAAGGGTGGTTGCCGACGACGCGGATGGGGTTTACGGCGGCTCGGCCGCGCGCGGTCTTGGCCTCGGCCAGCAAGGCCACGGCGCGGTTCATGCCGATGTCGAGTACGCTCTCGTCGGACGGGACCGACTTGTATTTCGACCCGTGCTTCACATAGGGGCCGAAGCGGCCAACGCCCGCGAGAATGACCTCGCCATCCTCTGGGTGCGGCCCGAGTTCGCGCGGCAGCGACAGCAGCGCCAGCGCCTTTTCGAGCGTCAGGTCGGCCGGCGTCATGTCGCGCAGCAGCGACTGACGCTTGGGCTTTTCCTTGCCCTCGGGCTCGCCGAGCTGGACGTAGAGACCATAAGGTCCCTTGCGTAACGTGACCTGCTTGCCCGTGACCGGATCGACACCGAGGATCTTGGGGCCGTCCAGATTCTCGCCGCTGGTCGCATCGGCGTCGGCATCGACGATGCCGAGTTTGCGCGTGAAGCGGCACTCGGGATAGTTCGAGCAGCCGATGAAGGCCCCGAACTTGCCGAGCTTCAGGCCCAAGCGGCCGTTGGCGCAGGAGGGGCAGGCACGCGGGTTCTTACCGTTGTTGTCGTTGGCCGGGAAGAAGTGCGGCCCAAGCTCCT
>CAZPOS010000273.1:968-6993 GCA_964588065.1 uncultured Reyranella sp. | reverse complement strand
CCCGTTCGTTGCCCATCCTTCGAGACGCACGCCTTCGGCGTGCTCCTCAGAGGCTGGCCGGAAATGAAGGCAGCTAAAACAAGGGGCTATGAACAACCCCAATAACCTCACCCTGAGGAACATCGCGCAGCGATGTGTCTCGAAGGGTGGGAACGCGCACCTTGCCTGTTGCCCATCCTTCGAGACGCGCCGCTTCGCGGCGCTCCTCAGGATGAGGTAAGTGCTTGAATCGATTCAATTCATTTCCGGCCAGACTCTCAGGATGAGGTGGTGGTGTGGGGAAAGGCTTAAGAGGCCAGCCGCTCCACGATCGCGTCGATGTGGAGGCGCGCCACGTCGAGGGCGGGGAAGCCTGCCGTCGTTTCGTCGAACATGAGGGCGAGGTCGGTGCCGGCCAGCAGGATCGCCTCGACGCCGTCGCGGCGTTGCAGCTCGGCGGCGAGGCGGCGATAGCCCTCCGCATCGGCGGGATCGGCGCGCTGGGTGTCGAGGATGCGCTGATAGGCGGCGCCGGCGAAGGCGATCTCGTCGGGCTGCGGTTTCACGATCTCGACGTCGGGCGCGTAGCGCTGGAGCTGGCCCCACAGGCTGCCGTTCATGGTGAACACGGTGCCGAGCAGCGCCACGCGCCGGAGCCCGCGGGCGCGCAGCCCGGCGCCCAGCGTCTCGACGATGTCGATCAGCGGCCGCGGGCTCTGCGGCTTCAGCCGGTCGATGGCGATGTGCGGCGTGACCGCGGGCAGCACCATGTAGTCGGCACCGGCCCGCGCCATGCGGTCGAGGAAGCCGCCGAGATAGGCCGCGAGTTCGTCGAGCTTGCCGGCGCGGACGAGGCCCTGTCCGTGATCGACGTCGGCATGGGTGATGACCAGGTCGGGCACGACGCCGCGCGCCTTGCAGGCGGCGGCGATGCGCTCGTAGTAGTGGACGGTGGCGCCGACGCCCAGCCCGCCGACGATGCCGACGCAGGCCATGACCGCGCCTACTCCGAGATGGTGATCTTGTTGTCGCGGATCACCTTGCCCCAGGTCTCGACCTCGCCCTTGGCGAAGCTGTCCATCTGGGCGGCCGGCCAGTCCTTCAGCACGACGCCGAGCTGGTTGGCGCGGGCGACGACGGCTTCCATCTTGCCGACCTTGACCATCGCGGCGTTGAGCCTGTCGACGATCGGCTGCGGCGTGCCGGCCGGCGCGAACAGCGCGAACCAGCCGTCGAGGGTGAAGCCCGGCAGGCCCGCTTCGGCCGTCGTCGGAATCTCGGGGAAGGACGGCAGGCGCTTGTCGCTGGCCAGCGCCAGCGCCTTCAGGTTGCCGTTGCGGATGTGGCCGGAGACGGCGGGCGGCGTCACGATCAGCACCTCGACCTGGCCGGCCACGATGTCGGCGGTCGCCGGACCCGACCCCTTGTAGGGCACGTGCACCATGTCGAGCCCGGCCGCCTTGTTCAGCAGCACGCCGCCGAGATGCGGCACCGAGCCCGCGCCGACCGAGGCGTAGTTCAGCTTGCCGGGATTGGCCTTGGCATAGGCGATGAAACTCTTGAGGTCGTCGACCGGCACCTTCTTGGCGACCACGATGACGTGCGGCGCCATCGCGCCCATGGCCACGCCCACGAAATCGTCGGGCTTCCAGTTGAGGTCCTTGATCAGCGCCGGGTTGGCCGAGTGATAGGCCGAATACTGCATCAGGATCGTGTAGCCGTCGGGCTTGGCGCGGGCGACGACGGCGGTGCCGATATTGCCGTTGCCGCCGCCCTTGTTGTCGACGATCACCTGCACGCCCAGCTCCTGGCCCAGCAGGTCGGAATAGAGGCGCGCGATGAGATCGGTGCCGCCGCCCGGCGGGGCGGGCACCACCATGGTGATCGGCTTGTCGGGATAGGTCCCTTGGGCGAAGGCGGGCGCGCTCGCGGGGCCGGCGAGGGCGGCGGTGGCGCCCGCGGCGGTGGCGAGCGCCATCAGGCTGCGGCGTTTCAGGGGGCGTTTCATGGGAAGTTCCTCCTCCAGGTTTCTTTCAGTTCCGGCCGTGCATCGGCCTTGCGCGCGATGGCGAACAGCTTGGGCGTCTCGGTCTCGAACCAGCCGCGCCGCGGGCGCCAGCGGGTCATGACGCCGAGATAGATGTCGAGGGCGGAGAAGCGCTCGCCCAGGAACCACGGCGCGCCGGCCGCGCTCTCGACCTGGCGCCACAGGCGCTGGGCATAGGCGTCGGTGGCGGCGCGGAACGGATCGCGCGCATTGTTGACCGAGACGAAGCGCGCCGGATCGTCGGCATAGGTGAAGGTGGGATAGACGTTGGCCACCAGGAACACCAGCCAGCGCAGGAACGCCGCGCGTTCCGGCGCTCCGGGCGCCGGCACCAGCGCATCGCTGCCCGTCACGTCGGCCAGCAGCAAGGTGATGGCCGCGCTCTCGCTCATGACGGTGCCGTCGGGCAGCACCAGGGTCGGCACCTGCGCCAGCGGATTGACCGTCTCGAGCCGGGTCTTGGCGTCGGGATCCTTGAACAGGTCGCCGACCGGCTCGTAGGTGAAGGGCAGCCCGTACCAGTCGAGCTGCGCCTCGACGAGGGCCGAGCCCCAGCCCGGCCGGCCCCACAGCGTGTAACCGCCGCTCACGGAACGCCGCCTACGGCTTCTGCAGCGGCTGGATCAGGCTCGACGTGTCCCAGCGGCCGCCGCCGCGCGCCTGGACGCGCTCGTAGAACTGGTCGACCAGCGCGACCAGCGGCATGCCGGCCTTCTGGCGCTTGCCCTCGGCGAGCGCGATGCCCAGGTCCTTGCGCATCCAGTCGACGGCGAAGCCGTAGTCGAACTTGCCGTTCACCATGTTCTGCCAGCGATTCTCCATCTGCCAGCTCTGCGCCGCGCCCTTGGAGATGGCGCCCAGCGCCTTCTCCATGTCGAGCCCGGCGCGCTGGCCGAGGTTCAGCGCCTCGGCGAGGCCCTGCACGATGCCGGCGATGCACATCTGGTTCATCATCTTGGTGATCTGGCCGGCGCCCGACGGGCCGATCAGCGTCACCGCCTTGGAGAAGGCGTCGGCCACCGGCTTGGCCCGCTCGAACGGCGAGGCATCGCCGCCGCACATCACGGTGAGCTGGCCGTTCTCGGCGCCCGCCTGGCCGCCCGAAACCGGCGCGTCGATGAAGTCGATGCCGAGCTTCTTGCCCTCGGCATGGAGCTCGCGCGCGATGTCGGCCGAGGCCGTGGTGTTGTCGAAGAAGATGGTGCCCTTGGCCATGCCGGCGAAGGCGCCGTCCGGCCCCAGCACGACCGAGCGCAGGTCGTCGTCGTTGCCGACGCAGCAGAACACGATTTCCTGGCCGGTCGCGGCCTCCTTCGGAGTCCGAGCGGCCTTGCCCTTATGCTTCTGCGTCCAGGCCTCGGCCTTGGCGAAGGTGCGATTGTAGACCGTGACCTCGTGGCCCTTGACGGCGAGATGCCCCGCCATCGGAAAGCCCATCACGCCCAGTCCCAGAAATGCCACCTTGGCCATCGTTCCCTCCCGCGAAATCCGCCCCATCCGCGGGGCGGCGGCGATCATAGAGGCAAAATGGGACTGTGCCAGAGGGCGTGAAGTGGGGGTGGCCGAAGACAGGCGCGCAGTCTCGCGAGACATATTGCTAGTACTTTGCTAGCGCGCCAACTAGCCGCTTGAGTTGTTACAGAATCGCCTGCTTCCAGCTCCCCGCTACATCGGCGCGAATTCACCACCACCCCCAGACGGCACTGTGACTAGGCCACGGACGGAGTCGTGACGGGTGACTAGCGAT
The DNA here is from genome assembly GCA_964588065.1 of uncultured Reyranella sp. GTDB lineage: Bacteria > Pseudomonadota > Alphaproteobacteria > Reyranellales > Reyranellaceae > Reyranella. The sequence goes on along the minus strand of CAZPOS010000273.1, from coordinate 3,220 downwards.
TGCGGGATTTCCCAATGAAGTAAGCTAGCGTACCGGTGAATGCTTGAATCAGGAATGTAAGCGCAAGATCAGCGTGGCGTTCTTGTCGAGCGAAGAAGTACACGGCTGTCATTATCAAGATGCCAGCGATTGCGACTATTCCGATTTGCCAATTTCGCGCCTCTTGGCCCCATCCCAGTATCCGCCCTATGCTGCCTGCGCGTGCGGCCTCCAACTCAACGTTCGATAGCTTTGCCGATCTTGTGGCATCCGCTTTTTCTCGCGCAGCCTCTTGTTCGTCCTCTTTGGTCGGGACCGGCGGCGTTCGCGCAGACTTCGCGATGGTTTTTGGGGTTCGCGGCGCCACTACGGGTTCTGGGCTTCTGCCTTCTCGGCAAGGTCATCAAACCAGTCACGTATATCTAGACGAGGAATGCGAGCATTGCGGTCGTTACGATTGTTGTAATAGGCCGTGTGCCATGGCGACCCTTCTTCATGGGTCAGTCTGATCAACTCCGGGCCAGACCAATTTCCGTATCCATTCCAAACGTTTTCGATCACCGCCATCTCATGCTCGGTGAATGAAGCAACAGCCTCTACAACTTCCCCGTCTTCATCCAGATCTACGAGCTTAGTTACGATTGGCCTCGCGCCGTATCCACGAAGGGCAAAGTAAATATCGGGCACGACGGGGCCGTGATCCCACGCCTCGATTGGATCGCGAAACAGCGATGTGCCATTGACGGCAAGCGACCACCCCTCCGTAAGATACAGAAGCTTCTGCATCTGGAGCGGGTCGATCTTCTTACTATCCCGCGCTGCTAAATCTAGTAGGCGGTTAGCTACAGCTTTGGCCGTTGCCGCCACGATTTTGCCTCGTTATTTGCGAAGCAGCTTACCATAATGCCTAGTGTCCCACAATTGTTCCTCAACCACTAGATATTGTGACGAAGGATAGCAGACGGCAAACCTCTGCCATCCGTCCTTTCTTCAGGCGCGCCGACAATTTCGAGAGTGAGCTAATCGACGAAGTTGTTGGTCGGGCTTTCGAGGCGCACTTTCGCGGGGACGCGGCTCACCCGCTGCACCCGGCCCTGCAGCGCCGACACGCCCAGCGCCACCCTTCATCCCCCGAACCGCAACCCCGGCACGTGCGAGGTGAGCCAGGGACGCAGGCCCGACACCCGGGCGAAGAAGGAATAGTCGTCGTACTGGTCGCCGCCATTGGCGTTGACGCCGACGATCGCCCAGCCGGCCGGGGTCTGCATCCACAGCGAGCCGCCGCTGTCGCCCGAGGCCAGCAGCCCGTCGAGCCGGCCGGCGCCTTCGGTCTCGCGGCGCAGCTTCACCGAGAGCCAGTTGCCGCGGTCACCGGTGCGCGGCGGCGGCTGCACCAGATCCATCGTCTCGTAAACGACGTTGGTGGCGGCGGCCTTGGCTCCCGAGGGGCCGTCATAGGCGTCGTTCTGGCCGATCGAGCCGATGCCGCGCGCGCCGTAGCCCACCATCACCACCGGCGCGCCCTGCTCGCGCGTGCCGCCATAGAGCAGCGGCGCCGGGCCGCCGCCGTTCATCGGCCCGCGGATGCGGATCAGCACGACGTCGTAGCCGGTGGTCTCGTCGTTGTCGCCGTTGAACAGCGGATGGCGGATCTGGCGGTCGCCCTTGCACGGCGTGCCGTCGGGCGCGCGGAAGGTGTAGTCGAACACCGAATTATCGCGCGTGAACAGGTGCGAGGCGCTGAGCACCCAGGCATTGCCGCCGAAATTGCCCAGCCAGGTCGCCGAGCCGATGCCCCACTCCTGGCCGCCGTCGGTCGAGAGCGCGATGACGGGGGCGAACTGGCTCTGCTCGGCCAGGGCCTCGTGGGCGCGGAAGCCCTCGCTCTCGCGGCCCGGCCGCCCGCCCTCGGCCCGCCAGGTGCGGTCCAGCACGATGACGGCCCCGGCCGGTCGCGCGACGGGCAGGGCGGCGAGTCCGGCGAGGCCGGCGGCGAGCAGGTGGCGGCGGGTGACGGTCATGTTTCGAACGCAGGATGACCGGCGGCCGCCCGGCCGGCAAGGGCCGTCGGAGCCCGATTATTCGAAATAAACGAAATAAACGAAACAACTGAAACGGATGCCGCACCCCCGGGTTTGTGCCCGGATTCGGTCAATTCCCGAGGGCCAGCAGCGCCAGCATCGCCGCCGCCCCGGTCAGCAGCGGCGGCAGGGCGAGCGGCCAGGCGCAGCGGTAGAGCGCGGCGTCGGAGGTCGAGAGGGCGAGGATGGCGG
>CAZPOS010000273.1:0-958 GCA_964588065.1 uncultured Reyranella sp. | reverse complement strand
GCCCATCGAGACGCGGATCGGCGACAGCATGGTGAGGTTGGCGGTGACGCTGTTCTGGACCGCGGCGATCCAGGCCGGGTCGAGGGCGAGGGCGCGGGCCAGCGCCGTCTCCATCGGCAACAGCATGGCGTTGGCGGCCGCGCCGCTGCCGGTCAGGAAGCCGCCGACCGCCGCGAACAGCGGGACGCCCAGTGCCGCGCCGCGGCCTGCGATCGCGCGCAGCGCCTCGGCGATCGAGGTCGCCATGCCCGAGCCGACATAGAATTCCGCCATCACCACGAAGGCGAGGGTCACGGCGCAGGCCCGCCAGGCGCCGGCGGCCGCTTCCCGCGCGACCCGGGTGAGCGGCGCGCGCGCCAAAAGCACCACGGCGATGCCGATCGACAGCAGCCAGAAGCCCGGCGCGTAGAAGGGCGCGAAGGCCGGCTGGTTGTCGAACGGGCGCACCGCCCACAAGGGCTTCAGGAGGTCGCGCAGCGGGGTCACGAGGCGTGTGGCGCAGAGCGCCAGGGTCAGCGCCACGTAGGGCGCGGCGGTGCGCACGGTGCTCTGCAGGCGGGCACCGTCGGGCCGCTCGTCCCGCCAGAAGCGCACGGCCAGCAGCAGGGCGGTGGGCGCCGCGGCGGCGATCTCGACGTCGCTGAAGCGGTTGGCCAGCCACACCAGGGCCAGCAGCGCCGCCGTCCACAGGAGATCGTCGAGCTTCTGCCGCGCCGGCACCGCGACCCCGGCCTCACGGGCGAAGCGCCAGTAGAGGAACAGGTACATCGCGTGGATCGGGACCTGCAGCACCGCCGAGCTGAGACCGAGCTGGCCGGGCGTCAGGCCGGCCAGGGTGGCGCCCACGGTGGTACCGATGGCCAGCGCCCCCCACGGCACCAGCGACTGGCTGTAGAGGCCGAGCAGCAGGGCCGGCATGCCGCCGATCCCCAGCCGCCGCAGGGCCGCCAGCGCGATG
>CAZPOS010000272.1:0-7035 GCA_964588065.1 uncultured Reyranella sp. | reverse complement strand
CTGATTGTTTAAGATATTTATTTGATACCCATTATTGGTCTGTTATTTTTATTTTGTATCGAATTTGGTTAATCTAAAGTCTAAATGGGTTGTCGTCAATCTGTTTTGAAAAATAGATACAAATAATTTTTATAAATAAAAAAAAGGAATCATATAGATTCCTTTTTAAGCGTTTTGAAAATTAACTGTCGCGTTCAACTAGGGTCAAAATATCGTAAGTTGCGACCAGTTCATTGCGCTGGTTTTTGACTTTAATATCCCACACCACCACACCATGCGGCTTTTGTGCCGGATCACGCAGCATTTTCGGGGTTTTTTGTTTACAGGTCAGTTCGACTTGCAGGGTATCGCCAATCTTGACTGGCTCGACAAAGCGCAAGTTGTCCATGCCATAGTTTGCAATTACCGGTCCTGGTGCAGCTTCAACAAAGAGTCCGGCAGCAGCAGAAACCACGAAATAACCATGCGCGACACGTTCACCAAACAGGGATTCTGCGGCAGCAATCTTGTCCATATGCGCATAGAAGTAGTCACCACTCAGGCAAGCGAAATTGACCAGATCGGCTTCGGTAACGGTACGTCGTGCTGTCAGCAGACGCTCACCCACCCGCAGTTCATCAAAGGATTTTTTAAACGGATGAACGCGGTCTTCAAATACCTGTGCACCCGCCGTCCAGCTATGACCGACTTGAGTCATGACATTCGGTGAACCTTGAATGGCGGTGCGTTGCATATAGTGTTTGACGGCACGTAAACCGCCCAGTTCTTCACCGCCACCGGCACGCCCTGGGCCGCCATGTACCAGCAGCGGTAATGGAGAACCATGTCCGGTACTTTCCTTGGCACTTTCTGCATCCAGAATATGCACACGACCATGCCACGGCGCGATTTTGCTCAGAAGTTGCTCAACGTTTTCATCGCTGTTGCGTACAATCGAGGCCACCAGACTGCCTTCACCACGTGCCACCAGATCGGCAAGTTCAGCCAGATCGTGATATGGCATCAAGGTTACGACTGGGCCGAAGGCTTCTAGCTGATGAATCGACTGTGCTTCCGTCGGATGGTTGCAGACTAATACCGTCGGTGGGTAACAAGCTGATTTTTCAGGATGGTCAACTTGCACAACAAAGTCTTGACGGAGGTGACTACCAAACACAATGTCTGCATCCTGGCTCAGTTGCTCAACTTTTGCAGCCACATCCTGTTTCTGTTTGATGCTGGCCAAAGCACCCATGCTGACGCCTTCCTTAGACGGATCGCCCACCACCACTTTTTTCAGTTTTTCAATCAAACGTGTTTGAACCGTATCCAAAAGTGCAGCCGGAATAAAGGCGCGGCGAATAGCAGTACATTTTTGTCCGGCTTTGGTGGTCATTTCACGGAATACTTCACGGACAAATAAATCAATGGTTTCGTCATTGGCTTGTGCGGTCAAAATCGCGCTATTTACCGAATCAGCTTCCATGGTGAATGGAATCGAGTAGGCATTTAGGTGCGGATGGGCACGCAGTTTTTGTCCGGTTGACGCTGAGCCGGTGAAGGTGACAGTATCTTGAGGGGTTAAATGATCAAACAAATCATAGATCTGACCGCAGATCAGCTGTAATGAACCTTCTGGTAAGAAACCACTTTCATGAATGGCTTTAACCACGGCATGGGTCAGCTCGGCACCTTCAGTTGCCGGTTTGACAATACACGGTACGCCTGCCAGTAATGACGGTGCAATTTTTTCCAGCATGCCCCAGATCGGAAAGTTAAAGGCATTGATATGCAGGGCCACACCGGCTTTAGGACTCAGAATATGTTTGGCCCCAAAAGTACCCTGTTTGGACAGAGGAATCCAGGCATCTTCCACCCAGGATGTTTCATCACTCAGTTCACGGCGCACTAGGCTGGAATAGGCATATAAGGTGCCGATGCCGCCTTCAATATCAATCCAGGCATCTTTGCGGGTACAGCCGGTTGCGGTCGCCAGCTGGTAAAAATCTTCTTTGCGTTCCATGAGGTACTGTGCCACCTGCTTCAAGGCATTGGCACGTTGATGAAACGTCCAGCTGGCAATGCTGGCGCCTTTTTGTTTGGCATAGTTCAGCACGGCCTGAGTATCGATGCCCTGACTGCTGACCTGATAAACCGCTTCGCCGGTAATGGCATGGTAAACGGTACGCAAGTCTGCCTGAGCCGTATATTCCTGACCACAGACCAGCGAGCTTAAACTCTTGATTGCACGAGGATTGTGCTGTGTCTCGGTATCCTGATAATCCGTTACGCTTGAGCTGCTCTCTAACTCTAACATGGTAAAACTCCATTTATGATACGTTTTTAGATGTATTTTAATTTTGATGTTTCATAATTTGTGGCTAAAAAACTAAAATGTCAATCACAAATCGGTGTTTAAAAATAATCAGTCATAAAATTAAAAATATATTTAATATAAAAACAATAACTTATAAAAAATACGCGATAAAAATTAAATGATACCAATAAATATGTATTGATTTTAAATGTGTATCGTTTTAATTTGAGTGTATCAACACTTGGGATAAGTGAGGGAAGAATGAATAACCAACAACAAGTATTCGATCAGAATATTGAAAAGGACATTTCTATAGAGCCGAAGGACTGGATGCCAGATGCCTATCGTAAGACCCTGATTCGTCAGATTGGTCAGCATGCACACTCTGAAGTGGTCGGTATGTTACCGGAAGGCAACTGGATTACCCGTGCGCCAACCTTGAAGCGTAAAGCTGTGTTACTGGCAAAAGTCCAGGATGAAGCCGGTCATGCCTTGTATCTGTATAGCGCCGCTGAAACGCTGGGTGCAGATCGTGACGACATGATGGATAAGCTGATTGCCGGACGCATGAAATATTCTTCAATTTTTAACTATCCAACCCTGAGCTGGGCCGATGTGGCCGCCATTGGCTGGCTGGTGGATGGTGCCGCGATTGTCAATCAAGTTGCGCTATGCCGTACCTCATATGGACCTTATGCACGTGCCATGGTGCGTATCTGTAAAGAAGAAAGTTTCCATCAGCGTCAAGGTTTTGAAGCCATGATGGAACTGGCCAATGGTACGCCGGAGCAGAAGCAGTTGGCACAAGACGCCGTGAACCGTTTCTGGTGGCCAGCGCTGATGATGTTTGGTCCGAGCGATGATAATTCGCCGAACAGTGCGCAAAGCATGCAATGGAAAATCAAGCTGTTTAGTAATGATGCCTTGCGTCAAAAATTTGTGGATAACACTGTTCCACAAATCTTGCAGCTCGGTTTGACCGTGCCGGATCCAGACCTCAAGTTCAACGAAGCGACCGGTCATTATGAATATGGTCAGGTGAACTGGGACGAGTTTTTTGCAGTGCTGGCCGGCAAAGGGCCATGTAACCACGAAAGAATTGAAGCACGCCGCAAAGCCTGGGAGGGTGGAAAATGGGTGCGTGAATCTGCAGCGGTCTACGCGCAGAAACAGCAGCAACAGTCAGAAGCACAGAAAGTTGCTTAAAACAGTTTAGTCAGTATAGGGAAATAAGCTCATGAATAACAAAAAAAACTGGTCACTTTATGAAGTGTTCGTACGGAGTAAACAGGGTTTGAGTCACCGTCATGTCGGCAGCCTGCGTGCACCGGATGATGAAGTTGCCTTACAAAATGCCCGTGATGTATATACCCGTCGCAATGAAGGCATCAGTATCTGGGTGGTGAAATCTGAACTGATCACCTCTTCACAACCAGATGAAAAACCGGAATTTTTTGATCCGTCACTGGATAAGGTTTACCGCCATCCAACATTTTATAACATTCCTGCTGGCATTGAGCACATGTAAGGGAAAGGGTGAACATCATGACGAATCAAGTTTTGGCACAATTTCTTTTACATGTGGGTGACAGTCAGTTGATCCTGTCACATCGTCTGGCAGAGTGGTGCGGTCATGCCCCTGAACTGGAACTGGATATTGCCTTGGCCAATATTGGGCTGGATTTGCTCGGTCAAGCGCGTACTGCACTGAGCCTGGCAGGTGAAATCGAAGGTTTAGGCCGTGATGAAGACAAACTGGCGTATTTCCGTACCGAACGTGAATATCGCAATTTATTGTTGTGTGAACAGCCGAATGGCGATTTTGCCCAGACCATGGTGCGCCAATGGTTGATGGATCATTACCATGCCTTACTGTTGAGTGCATTAAGCCACAGCCAACATGCGGCTCTTGCAGCTTTCGCGCTGAAGTCACTGAAAGAAGTGAAATACCACTTACGTTTTTCAACCACCTGGATGGAACGCTTAAGTCTGGGGACGGCAGAAGCGCACGAAAAAACCCAGCAAGGCTTGAATCAACTGTGGCGTTTTAGTGAAGAACTGTTCGTGCTGACCGCAGATGAAAAGCAGCTGGTCGAGCAGGGTCTGATTCCTGACATTGAAAGTTTAAAAGCACAGTGGCTGGACACGATTATGACTGAGCTGGCCCGCTTGCAATTAAGCCTGCCAGAAACAGGAGCTTATCGTAGTGGTGCCAAACAGGGCTTACATACAGAACATTTGGGTTATGTCTTGGCGGAACTGCAATATATGCAGCGCTCCTATCCAAACATGAACTGGTAATTCAGCAAGATCACAGGGAGTGAGTCGCATGAATCTGATTCGACATGTAGAAGATCAATGTTGGGATGTTTTACAGCAGGTTTCTGATCCGGAAATTCCGGTGTTATCGGTGATGGATCTGGGCATGATTCGCGGCGTCGAGCTAAATGCACAGCATGAAATTGTGGTGCGACTTACCCCGACCTATAGCGGCTGTCCGGCCACCGATTTATTAAAAGCAGAAATTACCCAGGCCTTTACCGCCAAAGGGCTGACGCCGGTCAAAGTGGTTGTGGATCTCTCTGAAGCCTGGACCACAGACTGGATGAGCGAATCCGGCAAACTCAAGTTACAGCAGTACGGGATTGCACCGCCACAAGGCCAGTCACACAACTGCGGTACGCATGTCGCTTTAAGCGACGGCATCACCTGTCCACAGTGCCAGAGCCAGAACAGCAAATTATTAAGTGAATTCGGTTCTACAGCATGTAAAGCCTTATATCAATGTCAGGACTGCTTAGAACCTTTTGACTATTTCAAATGTATTTAAAGCGACGTCCAGCGACGATGTGAACAGAACAAAGAAATAGCCAAAAAGAAAGAGGGATTTTCAAATGAGCCAATTTATACCATTAACCATTAAGTCCGTGCAGCCACAAACCGAGCAGGCGATCTGCATTTCCTTTGATCTGGCGCCAGAACAGTTGGATGCTTTTCAATATCAGCCGGGTCAGCATTTAACCATTCGTCATTTAAGCGATGACGGTGAGCTACGCCGTTGCTATTCCATTTGTAGTGATACTCAGGAAGACATGAGTATTGCCATTAAAAAAATTGATCAAGGCCAGTTCTCGACTTGGGCCAATGCTAATTTAAAAGCTGGTGATGTGCTGGAAGTGATGCCACCGCAAGGGGTGTTCTTCCAGAAAGCAGCCAAGCTTGGTGGTCAAAACTATCTGGGTTTTGCCGCGGGTAGTGGTATTACCCCAATTTTATCGATTGTGAAGTCGGTGCTGAACCGCCAGCCGGAAGCGACTTTTACTCTGGTGTATGGCAACCGCTCCTGGAAGCAGACCATGTTCTCTGAACAGATCATGGACTTGAAAGATCGCTTTAAAGAGCGTCTGCAACTGGTGAATATTTTCTCCCGTGAGCTGAATGATAGCGAAATCTTTAATGGCCGTATCGATGCAGACAAGTTGGAGCAGCTGTTTCAGGCCAATCTGATTTCAGCCGACACAGATCACTGTTTTGCCTGCGGCCCAGAAGAAATGATGCAAGCAGTAGAAACCGTATTGCCAACTTGGGGTATTCAGCGCAGCAAGATTCATACTGAACGCTTCAATACCGGGACTGCACCGAAAGCCACAGCACAGCAGATCCAGGAACGAAGTGAAGAAAAGGTCAATATTATCCTCGATGGTCGTGAACTGATTGTTGAAGTATCCAAACAGGATGACAGCATTCTGGATGCGGCATTACGTGCCGGGGCTGACTTGCCATATGCCTGTAAGGGCGGTGTCTGTGCTACTTGTAAATGTAAGGTGCTGGAAGGTCAGGTTGAAATGGCGGTCAACTACAGCCTGGAAGAAGATGAAATCCAGAAAGGCTATGTGCTGAGCTGTCAGGCGCGTCCGACCACAGCCAATGTACGTTTGAGTTTTGATGAATAAGTACGGAATCAATTGCTGAGTACAGCAGGAGTTCAAGGATGACCTATATTAAAACCAGCACTCCGAAACCGGGCGTAGTCCTGATCGAGCTGAACCGTCCAGAAAAACGCAACGCCTTGAATAATGCCACCTTGCAAGACATCGCAGCCTGCTTACAGGCACTGGATGCCGATGCTGCAGTCAAAGCCGTGGTGGTTACCGGTAATGTGCAATGTTTCGCAGCCGGGGCTGATTTAAATGAGTTGGCGCAGCTGGATGTGGTCAGTATCCAGCAGGATCAGCGACCACTACTCTGGAAAAAAATTGATGAATTTTCCAAGCCTTTGATCATGGCAGTGAATGGTTATGCCTTGGGCGCAGGTTTTGAGCTGGCCCTACATGGCGACATGATTGTAACGGGTGATAATGCCCAGTTTGCTTTGCCTGAAATTGGTTTGGGTATGTTACCGGGTGCGGGTGGAACACAGCGTTTAGCGCGTCTGGTCGGGCAGCAACTGACTATGCGCTGGGCCATGACGGGTGAAATGATTTCAGCACAGACCGCATTGCAACATGGCATTAGCAGTCAGGTTTGTCCGGCAGGACTGACCGTGCAATATGCACTGGAACTGGCAGCAAAAATTGCCAAGCAGGCACCGCTGGCCATTCGTGCCATCAAGCAATCCTTAAAGTCGATTCATGAAGTGACCTTGAGTCAGGGACTCAAGCTCGAGCGTCAACATTTTGTCTGGCTGGCTGCAACCCAAGATCGCCAGGAAGGCATCAATGCATTTTTAGAAAAAAGAA
>CAZPOS010000271.1:0-7070 GCA_964588065.1 uncultured Reyranella sp. | reverse complement strand
GTGGGCGTTGGTGAAGCGCTTGCCGCGGAAGTTCGGCATCGGGTTCGACTTGCGCCAGACGATGTCGTTCAGCAGCCAGAAGCCCTGGTCCTGCAGCGCCGTGCCGATGCGGAAGATGTTGTGGTAGCTGCCGATCACCCACAGCGTGCCGCCGGGCTTCAGTGCCCGCCGCGCCGCCTTCAGCCAGGCGTTGGTGAACTGGTCGTAGCGCGCGAAATCGGCGAACTTGTCCCAGTCGTCGTCGACCGCATCGACCTTGCTGTTGTCGGGCCGCAGCAGGTCGCCGCCCAGCTGCAGGTTATAGGGCGGGTCGGCAAAGACCATGTCGACGGACGCTTCGGGCAGGCTCCGCATCAATTCGATGCAGTCGCCGACGAGCACGCGATCAATTTTATCCACAGGCATTCGTGGAAGATGAGTCCACAGGCGCCTTCGGTCAAGAATCTAATTGAATCAATTGCTTAGACACCACATCGAGTCGTGAGCGCCGGGCTGACCCCCCATAGGTGGGGCGCCTGAGGGAACGGAGAGACGGCATGGTGGTGCGGATTGTGGAGCGCACCCTGCTTCGCGAGGATGGCGTGCATCGGGGATGGGGACGCAGGCGAGATGAGCGGAACGCGTTCATTTGAGGAGAGCGACGGCAGGGGCGCACTGAAGCGCCGCAAGGCGCTGGGCGCGGCGATGGCCGGCGGAATTGCGCTTTCGGGTCTTTCGTCGCCGGCGAAGGCGGCCAGCGGCGTGCGCACCCTGACATCGCCCGAGCAGCTCCGCCCGGCCTATGACCATGTGATCGTGGGGGCGGGATCGGCGGGCTGCGTGCTGGCGCATCGGCTGGGGCGGGCCGGGCGGCGCGTGCTGCTGATCGAGGCCGGCTTGCGTGCGGACCTGCCGGCCGTCGCCAATCCGCCGGCCTGGCCGACCTTGCAGGAGAGCGCGCTGGACTGGCGCTACATGACGACGCCGCAGCCCGGGTTGGGCGGCCGCGCGATCACCTGTCCACGCGGCAAGGCGGTGGGCGGATCGAGCATCATCAATGCACTGGCCTACCAGCGCGGCCATGCGGCGGCCTACGACCGCTGGCCGGCCGGCTGGCGTCACGCCGACCTGCTGCCCTACTTCAAGCGCGCCGAGACCTTTTCCGGCGGCGGCAATGCCTGGCGCGGCGGCGACGGACCGCTGCACGTCCTGTCGCTGGCCGACGTCACGGACCGCACGCCAATCGCCGGGGCCTTCATGGCGGCGGCGCAGCAGGCGGGCTTCCCGCTGACGCAAGACCTCGGCGGCGAGGTGCCGGTCGGCGTCGGCTGGAACCAGCTCAGCATCAGGGGCCATGCGCGCGACGATGCCGCGACCGCCTATCTCGACAGTCTGGAGAGCAGCAGCGGCGAGTCACCGGTCGATCTGCTCGCCGGCACCGAAGTGCTCGGCCTCGAAATCGAGCGCGGCCGCTGTCTCGGCGTTCGACTGGCCGGCAGCGTCGTGCGGCCCGCGGGCGACGTGCTGCTGTGCGCCGGGGCGATCGATTCGCCGCGCCTGCTCATGCTCTCGGGCATCGGCTCGGCCGACGAGCTGCGCGCGCTGGGGATTGCCGGCGTCGTCGACCTGCCCGATGTCGGCCGCCACCTGGAGGACCATCCGCTGCTGGCCGGCGTGGCCTACCAGGCGCGTCGCCCGGTCCCGGCCTCGCACTACAATCACTGCGACTCGCTGCTCTACGTGCCGCACGCGACCGCCGGCCAGAGTCCCGACATCCTCATCATGTGCCTGTCGGTGCCGTTCGTGCGGCCGACCGTCGGGCCGCTCCCCGCGCCGGCCTATGTCCTGGTGCCCTGCCACCTGCAGCCGCGCAGCCGCGGCAGCCTGAGGCTCGCCTCCAGCGATCCGCGGGAGGCGGCGATCATCGATCCGAACTACCTGGGCGACCCTGACGATCTCGCGGTGCTGGCGAAGGGCGTCGAGATCGCGCGCGAGATCGGCGCGGCGAAAGCCTTCGACGACTGGCGGGAGAAGGAGGTCTATCCGGGGCCGGTCTGGGCGAGCGAAGCGGGCCGCATCGACTTCATCCGCCGGGCGACGGATTCCTTCCACCATCCGGTCGGCACCTGCCGCATCGGTACAGTGGTCGACGACGCCCTGCGCGTGAAGGGCGTCGCGGGATTGCGCGTCATCGACGCGTCGGTCCTGCCCGGCCTGCCGGCGGCCATGAGCAATGCCGCCGTGACCGCGGTCGCCGAGAAGGCCAGCGACCTGGTGCTGGCGGGTTAGGCGCGGTTGCGCCGGAACAGCAGGGCGACGATCACACCGCCCAGCACCGACGCGAGAACCATCAGCGCGAAGATACCCACGGCGGCCCAGATCGCGTAGGTGCGCGCCTTGGCGCCGGCTTCATCGACTTTCTTGTCGATCAGCGTCCGCACGTCGCTCACCTGCGCCTTCATCTCGTCGCGTAGCGCCTTCAGCTCCGGCCCCAGCGCGCGGGCCCGTTCCGCCGCAGCCTCCCTGCCCTTCTCGATCGCCTCCTTCGAGGCCGGCGGCGTCTGGACCGGTGCCGGCTGGGCGACGGCCGTCGCGGCTCCCGCCGCCATGAGGCCGAGAACGAGGATCAGGGAAGAGAGAAATCTGGACATGCACGGCCTCATCGATTGGTCCTGCAATGAACGCAGGCCGGGCAACGTCGCGCAAGGCCACGCTGCGGGCAGAATCCTACGGCAGCAGACGGAGCCAGCGCGCGAGGGTGAAGGCAATGCCGGTCAGGTACAGCGCGCCGAAGACGGACTTGTTGTGCCGCGCCAGCCACTCCGGGAGGTAGATGTCGAAGTTGGCGCGACGATCGTCCGTGTGACGCGCGGCAATGGCCGTAAGGGGACACTTCCAGTCGTTGACGGCCAGCACCACGACCTCGACGAAGACGAGGCCGATCGACAGCGAGGCGTTGGAGTAGTCGGACCGTGCCGCGAAGATGCAGATCGCGAGGATGCACGCCACGAAGAACAGCCAGACGATCGTGTGCGCGGCCCTTATGACAGGCAGCACCCGGGCCTCACGGCTCAGGCGGTTTCCTCGGCGATCGCCTTCTTCACACTCGGCCGCTCGGACATGCGGCGGCGATGATCAATCACGCGCGGAATGCGCGCGAGGTCGACGCCGTCCTTCTCCAGCCATTGGGCGAGCGTGAAGAGATAGGGGTCGCAGACCGTGTACTGGTCGCCCATCACCCACGGGCCCTTCAGCATCCCGCGCTCGATCAGCTCGAAGCCGGCGCCGACCGATTCCGGCACCTTGCGCTGCATGGCGGCGATCGCCGCCTTGTCGTCGGCATCGACCCAGCGATGGCCGCGCATGCGGTGGGCGTGAGCCACGTGCACGCTCGAGCAGAGATAGGAATTGAACGACTGGATCTGGGCGAAGAAGAACGGATCATCCATCGGCGCGAGCCGCGCCTGCGGGAAGCGCTGCGCGACATAGACCAGCATCGCCGGCGTCTCGGTGAGCACGCCCTCGTCGGTCACCAGCGCGGGCACGCGGCCCTTGGGATTGATCTTCAGGTACTCGGGCGACTTCTGCTGTTCCGTCGCGAAGTCGATGCGCACCGTCGAATAGTCGGCACCGACCTCCTCCAGCACGATGTGCGTCGCGAGCGAGCAGGAACTGGCGGTGTAGTAGAGCTTGAGCATGCGGGTTTCTCCTGCCGTCAGACTTCGGCGTAGATTTCGATGACGTTGCCGTCGGGATCGCGAAAGAAGAGCGCGCGATGGCCCCAGGCCGGGATGTCGCGCGGCGGGCCCATCAGGTCGACGCCGGCGGCCGCCAGCTCGGCCTGGATCTCGTCGATCTCGGGCGGCGCGACGCGGAAGGCGAGCTGCACCGAGGCCGAGCCAGCGGGCGCCCCCGGCCCGTCCCGGAAAGTGCCTTCGAGGCTGCGGGGCCGCAGGCAGAGCAGGCCCGAACCGACATGGAAGCTCACCCAGCGCGGCGTCTCGCGCTCCAGACGAAATTTCATCACATCGCGATAAAACTGGCTGGCGCGCGCGAGGTCTTCGCAGAGCAGGACCACGTAGTCGAGGTTGCGGATCGAGCCGAGGCCCATGGCCTTCACACCAGGCGTGTCACCGGCGCGAAGCTGCGCCGGTGGTGCGGGGTTGGCCCCAGCAGCGACAGGGCCTCGAGATGCTGCTGGCTGCCGTAGCCGCGATTGGTCTCCCAGCCATAGCCGGGATAGGTGCGCGCGAGCGCGTGCATGTAGCGGTCGCGCGTCACCTTGGCGAAGATCGAGGCGGCGGCGATCGAATAGGAATGGGCGTCGCCCCCGACGATCGTCTCGGCGCGACAACCCAGTTGCGGCGGCACGCGGTTGCCGTCGATCAGCACGACCTCGGGCTGCTCGGCGAGCGCCTGCACGGCGCGGCGCATGGCGAGATAGGTCGCCTGCAGGATGTTGACCCGGTCGATCTCCTCGACGCTGGCCTCGGCCACCGCGAACTGCACCACGCCCGAGGCGATCATGGCCTCGTAGGCCTCCTCGCGCTGTTCGAGCGTCAGCTTCTTCGAATCGTCGATCATGCGCAGAAGCTTGCGCGCCGCCCGCGCGCGGTCGATCACGGCCACCGCGGCGACCACCGGTCCGGCCAGCGGGCCGCGCCCGGCTTCGTCGACCCCGGCAACACGCCCTTCACAACGCAGTTCGAAACGAAAGCTCGGCATTATCCCCATCGAGGCCGGCTAGACTGAGCCATGTCCCTGATCGCCCGCATCATCGCAGAAGACGCCCTCGCGATGGAACAGCTACGTGCGGTGCGCAAGCTCGATCTGCCGGACTGGTGCATTGCCGCGGGATTCGTGCGCAATCGCGTCTGGGACCATCTGCACGGCATCGTGCCCGCCCGGCGGCCTGTGGATATCGACGTCATTTATTTCGACGCCGGCGACGTCTCGCGGGAAAGCGAGGCGGAATTCGAGCGCCGGCTCGACGCGCTGCTGCCTGGCCTGCCCTGGCAGGTGCGCAACCAGGCGCGCATGCATGTCTGGAAGGAGCTGCCGCCGCATCGCGACACGGCGGACTCGATGGTCTACTGGCTGGAGTCGGTGACGGGCGTCGGCGTGCGCCTCGAGGCCGACGACACGCTCACCGTCATCGCACCGCTCGGCACCGACGATCTCCTGAACCTGCGCTGCCGCCCCACGCCCTACGGCCGCACGCGCCGCCACGAATACGATGCCCGGGTCGAGGCCAAGCGCTGGCGCGAACTGTGGCCCCGGGTCGCGTTCCTCGATTAGGCTCGGGTGGAGATGATCGCTGCGTTCCTGCCTCTGGCTGCCATCGCCCTGCTGGGCGCCCTGCTCCGCCACTTCATTCCCGGCATGGAGCAGACCCGCCAGTCGATGAACAAACTGGTCCTCTACGTCTTCCTGCCGGCGCTGGTGTTCCGCACCGTCATGGACGGCACGATCAGTCGCCTGTTCCTCGAGATCCCCGCCCTGGCCGCCATCGGTACGCTGTCCTGCCTGGCCGTGGGTTTCCTGGTCTTTCATTTCCTGCCGGTCCCCGGTCCGACCAAGGGCGCGATGATGCTGGGCGCGGCGTTCGGCAACGTCACCTATCTCGGCCTGCCGGTGCTGCTGGGCGTCTTTCCCGGCCAGGCCGACCAGGTCTCCGAGGTCTCGGTCCTGTTCGAGGTCACCAAGTCGTCGCTCAACCTGACGCTCGGCGCCATGATCGCCATCGCCTATGGCAGCCAGGAGCCGATCACCTTCCGCCGCACCGCGCTGGAGGCGCTGAAGCTGCCGCCGATCTGGGCGCTGGTCGTCGCCGTCCTGTGGAAGCTCTCGGGCGTGCCCTGCCCGGCCATGGTCATGGATGCCGCCTCGATCCTCGCCGTGGCGGTGAGCGGCATCATGATGCTGTCGCTGGGCATGGCGCTGCGCTTCTCGGCCACGAAGCTGATGGCGCTGGCCATCCCGGTCTCGGCCATCAAGCTCGCCTTCGCGCCGCTGGTCGTCTCCAGTGCCGTGGGCCCGCTCGGCCTCTCGGGCGTCTACGCCAACGCCGCCATCCTCGAGGCGGCGATGCCGAGCCAGCTCCTGTCCTTCATCATCGCCGGCAAGTTCAAGCTCGACGAGGAGACGCTGGCCTTCGTCATCATGGTCGACACCGTGCTGGCGTTCGTCACCCTGCCTCTGGTGCGGACGTTGCTGCTGGCGACCTGATCGGCGCCGGTCCCGTCAGCTCGACGGGGCCAAAGACGCCATGATCTTCGCCCCCTGTTCCTGCGCCCGCACGGACGCCGGACGTGCGACATGGCGTGCGACATAGGCCTCGAAGACCGGCCGCTTCTCGACGCCGCCGAACATCATGCCCCAGTGCAGGAACGAGGCCATGTAGAGATCGGCCGCGGTGAAATGGTCGGCGGCGATCGTCGGGCGCTCCGCCACCGCCTGGGCCACGGTCTCCAGGGTGCGCTCGTAGGAGCCATAACCGAACATCACCTGCAGCTGGGGCGTGTCGGGCTTCCAGCCCGCAGCCTTGTCCGCCAAAGCCGGCTCGCAGCAGCCGGCGACGAAGAACAGCCAGCGATAGTAGGCGCCGCGCTGGCCGGGCGGCGGCGCGAGCTTCGCTTCGGGAAACAGGTCGGCGAGGTAGCAGAGGATGGCGCCACTCTCCGTGACGACCGTGTTGCCGTGGCGCAGCGCCGGCACCTTGCCCATCGGATTGATGGCGAGATAGTCGGGCGACTTCATCTCCGGCCCGAACTGCTTCACCTCGAGCCGGTAGGGACAGCCGATCTCCTCCAGCATCCAGTGGATCATCGCGCCACGCGACTGCGGATGGCTGAACAGGATCAGTTCGTCGGTCATGACTTCACTCCTCTAAAACAATCTCATCTGCCTGGCGTCGCGTTTGGCATCGACCAAGGCCGTGCGGGCGGCGGCGGGAACGGCGAAGCGCATCGTGTCCAGCCGATAGCGCACACGATTGAGGTCGAGGCGCTTCACCGCGGCGGCAAACCGCTTGCTCAAAAGCTGCGCGATCGGACCCTCGCCCCGCATGCGCGTGCCGAACTCCGCCTTGT
>CAZPOS010000270.1:6598-7083 GCA_964588065.1 uncultured Reyranella sp. | reverse complement strand
ATGGCCTGCCCGCTGCTGACGCGGCTGGCCGGACTCCGCGTGCCGACGCTCGTGGTGGCGGAATACGATCCCTATGTCTGGAAGAACACCGAGTATGCCCGCGAGCAGCGCCGCCTCTCGCGCAGTGTACTGGACTGCGCCCGCGCCGCCGGCCTCGGCGCGCTCGACCTGTTCGAGGCGATCGACGAAGGCGTGACGCGCGACGGCTACGCCGCGATGTTCCGGTCCTCGCACCCCGGTCCGCTCGGCCACCGCATCGCGGCGGAGCGGATCGCGGCGGCGCTCAAAGAGGGTTACATCCCGCCGCGATAGTTCGGCGCCTCGCGCATGATCTCGACGTCGTGCACGTGGCTCTCGCGCAGGCCCGAGCCGGTGATGCGCAGGAACTGGCAATTGGTCTGCATCTCGCGGATCGTGCCGTTGCCGGTATAGCCCATGGCGGCCCGCAGACCGCCGACCAACTGGTGCAGGATGCTGCCCACGCC